>JAYOEB010000037.1:0-16718 GCA_038116775.1 Opitutia bacterium
ATTGCTTATCTGTGTTAACCGATGAACCCTACTTTGGAGGTACCCTTCAGGACCTCTGGGATGTAAATGACTTCATCTGCATGCATAACCGATCAACTCCGACCCTGCGAAAGGACTTTATGGTTCATCCCGTACAGGTACTGGAAGCGCTCGAAGCGGGTGCCAAGGCTATTCTCCTGATCGTGCGCGCTCTTAATGATGATGAACTGAAGATTCTCAGAAATGCGGCCGACCTTGCCGGGCTTACCTGCCTTTATGAAATCCACGAGGAGGCAGAGTTGGAAAAAGTTTTGCCCCACAATCCACTTCTTCTCGGGGTAAACAATCGTGATCTGAAGCGATTTAAAACCGATCTTGCGGTAACCGAGCGTTTATTCCCGCAAATTCCCGAAGGAATCATCAAGGTTAGCGAGAGCGGTATTCTGGAACCAGCGGATGCGTGGCGAGCCCGTGAGGCCGGAGCGGATGCTGTGCTCTGTGGAGAGGCCTTGATGAAAGCAGAAGACCCGGATGCATTCATCGAGGCTATGAAAACCGGCTAAGCCTATGCCACTCACTCCCTCCGCGACTCAAGCAATCTTAAGGTCAATCGGGCATCGTCCGAAAAAAAAGCTCGGACAAAACTTTCTCGTAGACGGAAACATCGTTAAGAAATCCCTAAGCATGTCCTCGATTCCCGTCTCCAGAAAAGTTTTGGAGATCGGCCCCGGGCTGGGTACCCTTACCGAAGAATTGCTTGACCGGGGTCATGAAGTCCATGCGGTGGAGATTGACAGCGGATTGGCGGGTTGGCTCAGGCAAAGATTTGCCCTTCCGTTGGAAAAAAAACAACTTTTTCTATCGGAAACCGATGCCGTCAAACACCCCATCGGTCGCTTCATGGATTCAAGGTCGGAATTCAGCGTCGTTGCCAACCTGCCCTACGCGATCTCCTCTCCTTGGCTGGAAGCCGTTCTTGGAAGTCCACGGATTCCCGTAAGCATGACGTTGATGCTGCAAAAGGAAGCAGCCGATAGAATGTGCGCCAAGGAGGGAAGCAAAAATTACAACGCCTTGAGCATTTTCCTAAGCGGCGCCTACGAGTTAACGAACAGCCACCCGGTTTCCCGGCAATGCTTCTTCCCCATACCCGCAGTCGATTCGGTGCTCATTCAAATGAACCGGGTGCGGCAACCGTCCTTGGTCAACGAAAGGACCCGTATCTTGATTCGCTCAATCTTTACCAAAAGAAGAAAACAAATGGGGGCGATCATCAAGCTGGAGAAAAGCGATTGCCGGGACAAGCTTGGGCATTGGTTGCGCGACGCCGAACTCAGCCAGACCTTGCGCCCGGAACAAATATGTCCCACGGACTGGTTGAAGTTATCTCAATACTGCAAGGATTAGACGGAGCAGCACTTCTTGAATTTCTTGCCGCTCCCGCAGGGACAGGGATCGTTTCTGCCGACTTTGGGGGCTTCGCGAACCATCGTCGCCGCGACCTTGGGTATTTCCGGAGCATCACCGAGATCCGTCGGGGTTGACCCCGCTTGTCTAGCTGAAAAACGGTCAAAGCCACGGGCTCCGCCTTGGTCGGGACCGCTGGTTTTGGCAACTTCGGAAAGGGAAGAGAGCATATTTTCGAAAGCGGCCAAGTTGGTGGATGAACGAAACATGCCCATGCATACGTCCGATCTCATCGCCTGCATCATTTCCTCAAACGCGCGAAAGGCTTCGTTCTTGTATTCGCTGAGCGGATCTTTTTGTCCGTAACCTCGCAAACCGACGCTGCGGCGAAGTTCCTCCATTTCAGTCAAGTGATCCTGCCAGTGCAGGTCCACCGCGTTGACCACGACGTAGCGTTCGAGACTCTGTATCTGTTGCGGGTCCTCCAGTTTCCGCTTGGCTTGATAGGCGGCGTTGATCTTTTCGAAGATCAGCGTCCTCACCTCATCCTCCGCCTTCCCGAAAAGTTCGTTCACGGACAGGGAAAGAGGAAAAGTGACGTTGAGCCATCCGGCGACCAGAGCCTCCAACTCGGGCACCTCTTCGATCTTGGAAGCCTTGTACTCCGTCAAGGGTATTGCCGCTAGTCGGGCGTCCAGTTCCTCCTCCACCAATTCAAAGAGAATTTTGCTGGGGTCTTCCTCGACCAAAGTATCGTTGCGGATCGAATAGACGATTTCTCTTTGCCGATTCAATACGTCGTCGTATTGAAGCAGTCGCTTTCGAATCGAATAATTTTGTTGCTCGACTTTTTTCTGGGCGTTTTGAATCGACCAGTCTAGGCTTCCGTGTTCCAAGACTTCGTTGTCGTCGAAGGATTTTTCCAACATTTTCGACATCACCCCCTGATTGGCGAACAAACGCATCAAGTCGTCTTCCATCGAGACGTAAAAACGGGAAACTCCAGGATCTCCCTGTCGGGCGCATCGGCCTCGGAGTTGCCGGTCGATCCTGCGCGACTCATGCCGTTCCGTTCCCAAAACCAACAACCCGCCCAATTCCTTGACTCCTTCCCCAAGCTTGATGTCCGTACCACGACCGGCCATATTGGTGGCGATCGTAACCGCCCCCTTTTGCCCGGCTTGCGAGACGATTTCCGCCTCCCTCTCGTGAAACTTGGCGTTCAAAACCGTATGGCGTATGTTCGCCCTCTTGAGCATGCGACTGAAGACCTCTGAAGATTCGACGGATGCAGTACCCACCAAGACCGGTTGTCCTTTCTTATGAGCCTCGGAGAGGTCTTCCATGACATGATTGAATTTTTGCCTCCTCCCCTTGAACATCAAGTCGTTGAGGTCTTCACGGACACAAGGGCGATGCGTGGGAATCACCATCACTCCCAGTCTGTAAATATCATGAAACTCACCGGCTTCCGTTTCCGCCGTTCCCGTCATCCCGGCCAGTTTTTCGTACATTCTGAAATAATTCTGGATGGTGATGGTGGCGTAAGTCTTGGTTTCCTTCTCGATGGCGACCGCCTCTTTCGCTTCGACCGCCTGGTGCAGGCCGTTGCTCCATCGACGCCCCGGCATCAAACGGCCGGTGTTTTCATCGACGATCATCACCTTCCCACCCTGCACGACGTACTGCTTGTCTCTCTCGTAAAGACCATAAGCGCGCAACAATTGGGAAACCGTATGGATGCGCTCGCTCCTGACCTGAAATTCTCCTTCGGCCTTCTCCCTTTCCCTTCTCTTGTCGTCATCGGAAAGATCCGACCTGCGGTCGATCTCGACGTAGAGGGTTGCCAAGTCGGGAATCACAAAGCCTTCGGGGTCGTCTGGACTGATCAGAGATCTTCCCTTTTCGGTCAAATCCGCTTGTTGGTTTTTTTCATCAATGACGAAATGAAGTTCTTCCTTGAGACCATGGGCCCGTTCTTTGTTGTAGTCCGAGTTCATGTCCAAGTCGAACTTCTCGAACCTTTTGCGGATTTGAGCGTCTTCCATCATGCGCAAAAACTGCCTGTGCGTAGGCATTCCTCGCTTTACCTGATAAAGTTTGGCCGTGGCTTCATCGGCGGACTCAGCGTCCGAATCCTCTTGCCCAAAAGCCCGTTTGGCCTCCTCGGCCAAGCGATTGCAATGCTTGAGTTGGGCATCGAAAACCTTCATCACCAGTGGCTTCATTTCCTTGAAGGGCAAGGGGTGATCCTCCCGCATGGGTCCGGAAATAATCAAGGGCGTCCTCGCCTCATCGATCAAAATCGAATCGGCCTCGTCAATGATGCAAAAGTAGTGATCGCGTTGCACTTGGTCATCGGTCGAAGTAGCCATTCCATTGTCCCTGAGATAATCGAATCCGAACTCGGAGGCGGTTCCGTAGGTGATGTTTTTCCGGTACATCTCCCTCCTGGCGGCAGGCGGCATGTTGTTTTGAATGCAGCCGACGGATAGCCCAAGGTACTCGAACAAAGCTCCCATCCAGTGGGAGTCCCTTCGGGCGAGATAGTCGTTAACCGTGACCAGTTGACAATTTTTCCCACTCAGGGCGTTCAGGTAAAGGGGACAGGTCGAGACTAAGGTCTTTCCCTCCCCCGTGGCCATCTCGGCAATATGTCTCTCATGCAGGGCAATCCCCCCGATGAGCTGGACGTCGTAATGCACCATTTCCCAATCGATGGGATGATCGCAGACGGAGATGGTGCTCCCGCACATTCTGCGAGCCGCGTTTTTAACGACTGCAAAGGCTTCGGGAAGTAAATCCTCCAAACTCTCCCCCTTTTGAAAACGCTCCATGAACTCGGGGGTTTTTGCCTTTAGTTCCAGATCACTCAAGCTCTGGAACTCCTTTTCGAGTTGATTGATTTTTCCAACGATGGGAGCGCACTTCTTGAGATATTTCCGGTGGTGCCGACCCTTGAGGGACTGAAGAATTGATTTTACGGGTGCGAGTGGATTCATTCTGAAAAGGAAATATCTAGGATTCGAGCCTTTCTTGGAAATAAGGGATGGTACGGTCAAGCCCTTCGCTCAAATCAATCTTTGGATCCCAATCCAAAACTTCCTTGGCCAAGGAAATATCCGGCTTTCGTTGCGTTGGATCATCCGACGGCAGGGGTTCCTCCACGATTTCGGATTTTGCATCGATTTTTTCGAGAACCGCTTCGGCAAGCCGTCGAATCGTAAATTCCGTGGGGTTTCCGATGTTGATCGGGCCGACCGTCTGGTCTTGCTCCATGCTTCGGATCATTGCCTCAATCAAATCATCGACGTAGCAAAAGGACCTTGTTTGCGAGCCGTCGCCGTAAATGGTGAGATTTTTGCCTTGAAGGGCCTGAACGATGAAATTGGAAACCACCCGGCCATCGTCGGGCAACATTCGGGGACCGTAGGTGTTGAAAATACGAACCACTCGAATATCAACCTTATTCTCACGGTGATAATCAAAGAACAGGGTTTCCGCGCAGCGCTTGCCCTCGTCGTAGCATGCGCGCAAACCTATCGGGTTCACGTTGCCCCTGTAACTTTCGGGTTGAGGGTGAACTTCCGGGTCTCCGTACACTTCGGAAGTAGAGGCTTGCAAAATCCTGGCCCCCACCCGCTTCGCCAAACCCAGGCAGTTGATTGCCCCCATTACCGAGGTCTTGACCGTTTTTATGGGGTTGAATTGGTAGTGCACCGGAGATGCGGGACAAGCCAGATTGTAAATCCGATCGACCTCCGCCTTCAACGGATCCACCACGTCGTGACGTATGAGCTCGAAATTCGGGTTTTCCAAAAGATGAGCTACGTTCGCTCTTCTACCCGTAAAGAAGTTGTCCATGCAAATGACTTCTTGATCGCGTTCGAGTAATCTCTCGCAGAGATGACTCCCGAGAAAACCTGCTCCTCCAGTAACTAACGTTGCCATAATTCAGCCTTCCACTCTATCAGCTGAGAAAAATTTGGAAACCCTCTTTTCGCATGAATTCAAAGACTCGACTGATTCAAAGACTTCAACACCCGCATAAGTACCTGCGTACCCTGTTCCTCCATTCCTTCCCTCTGCGCCCTCAGGTAGAATTCATAAGCCAAATCCAGACCGGGCAAAGAAAGCCCCATACGCAGCGAGTCATCGAGGGCAATTCTCATGTCTTTTATAAAATGCTTCACGTAAAAGCCCGGTTCCCAGTCCGCGCTTATCATCCGCCGACCTAGGTTGGACAAACTCCAACAACACGCGGCTCCCTTCTCCATGACTTCCACCAATTCCGTCAGGTTCAGATTCGAGCGCTCGGCGTAGAGAAGAGCTTCGACCGTGCCGACCATGGAGGAAGCGATGAGGATCTGATTGGCCAACTTCGCTTTCTGTCCGCTACCGGCTTCGCCAAACCGTTTGATTTCACTTCCCAGATTTTTCAAAAGGGGCAGAATTTTTTCGAAAGCTTCCGGTTCTCCTCCGCACATGATCGCGAGGGAAGCATCCCGGGCTCCGGTATCGCCCCCACTGAGGGGCGCATCAATCGCCTCGGCATCCCTTTTCTTCATTTCCCGAGCAATTTCCCTGGCCAAATCCGGACTGGAGGTGGTCATATCGACGATTGTCTTTCCCGGACCCATTCCGTGGATCACTCCGTCTTTGCCCAAAATCACCGATCTCACGTCCTCGGGATATCCCAATGTCGAAAAAATGACTTCAGCGGATTCGGCGACTTCTTTGGGGGTGTCTTTCCAGACTGCTCCCATTTCTTCCAATTCGGATGCCTTCTCCCTGCTTCGAGTGTGAAGGATCACGCGATAGCCGGCCTTCAGCATATGCCCGGACATGGACCTCCCCATGACGCCCGCTCCGAGCCAGCCTATGGTGATGTCTTTCATAACAGGAGCAAAAAAACTGGTCGGGCCGGCGAGATTTGAACTCGCGACCCCTACACCCCCAGCGTAGTGCGCTACCAGACTGCGCTACGGCCCGACCTACATGCATGATGCAAGCTTTTCAAAATGCTCTAAGGAAACTATCTAGTCAAGACAAAGCCCGTGTTCTCGAAAGCAAAATCAGAGATTTGAGAAGGAAATTGATTGCGAAAAATTCAATTGGTTCTTATTCATGACTGATCATGAAAATTTCCTCAACCTCATTGCTCTTTGCCTTCTTATGCTCATTTTGCCTCATGCTTTTCGCCGACAAGGTGGAACCGGCCAAGGATGCGGTTGCCTTCAACGGCAATCACTACAAAGCTTTTCTGGACACCAACAGCACTTGGTGGGAGGCGAAATTCGCCTGTGACGACATTGGTGGCCAATTGGTAGTCATTAGTTCCGACAAGGAAAATGAGTTCGTCCGCAAGCTCGCCAAGGACAACCTGATTTGGCTCGGTGGAACGGATGAGTTCGAAGAAGGAGTTTGGACTTGGGACAACGGCGAGGATTTCAAATTCAAGAACTGGGAAGAAAACCAACCGTCCGGAGCCTCGGGGCACAATTTTCTGATCCTCGACGGTAAAAACGGCAAGTGGTCGGACACAACCGATTTTTCCGGAAAAGTCAAAGGTTACGTCTGTGAATGGAAGGGAACAGCCTCCAATTCCAAAGAATCAAAGTAGCCCATATTCATTTACTTGCAAAAAAAGCCGGGGTCTCCCGGCTTTTTTATGCTTAGGACAGATAGCTTCGGATCCATCCTTCGGACCAGTCCTCGAATCTGCCCTCCAAAATCTTCGATCGGGCCCGCTCCATCAAATTGACGTAGAAGCGCAAATTGTGAAGAGTTAGAATTACCCCGGCCAGTGATTCCTTGGCCAAGATCAGATGCCGGAGGTATGATTTCGAAAATTGCCGAGAGGCAAAAGAGTCCGTTTTCTCATCCAAGGGAGAATAGTCGTCCTGATATTTCCGATTCTTCAGGTTCAAGGTCCCTTCTGCCGTGTAGGCCATTCCATGCCGGGCCGCCCGGCTCGGCATCACGCAATCAAACATATCCGCCCCCATCCCGATCATCTTGAGCAATTGGATCGGCGTGCCAACCCCCATGACGTATCTTGGCTTGTCTTGGGGCAGGGCTTGAGCCGTAAGGCAAACTTGTTCGAGCATTTCCTCCTCGCTCTCACCAACGCTGACTCCACCAATCGCATACCCCGGAAAATTCATTTCCATCAATTCTCCGGCTGACCGAATTCGTAAATCCTCAAACCTTCCTCCTTGCACGATGCCAAACAATTTTCTACCACTGGCGGGAGCGTCCGACCCCATCCATTCGTCCCGACATCTTCGAGCCCACAAAGTAGTGCGGCCAACTGCCGCTTCCATCTCTTCCCTGCCCGCATCTGCCGGCGGACATTCATCCAGGCACATGGCGACGTCGGATTTGAGACCCTCTTGGATTCGAACCGCTTCCCGCGGTCCCAGAAAGACTTCACTCCCATCCAAGTGAGAGCGGAAACGAACCCCCTCGTCATCAATTTTCCGCAACTTCGACAAGCTGAAGACCTGAAAGCCACCGCTATCGGTCAGCACCGGACCATTCCAGTTCATGAATTCGGCAAGTCCGCCGGCTTGAGCGATGGTCTCAACCCCCGGGCGTAAATTCAGATGATAGGTGTTACCCAGTATGATTGGGCACTTGACGCATTCATGGAGATCACGGGGCAAAACGCCCTTCACCGTGGCTTGTGTCCCAACAGGCATGAAAACCGGAGTCGGAACCACTCCATTGGGCAAGAACAACTTCCCGGCTCGGGCTCCGGATCCAATCCCTTTCTCAAGACGAAAGCTTTCCGACTTCTTTGATTGCGTAAGTTCCATTTCGAATCTTTCTCTAATGCAATTCCTTCCGTGCGTAAACCCGAGAAAACTTGAATTTTCATTCACAAGTGAAATGATGCAAGCCGTGTTCGACGGCTCGAAAACTTCTTATGACTTCATCGGTGACGTTCATGGTCATCATGCTTTGCTTGCAGACTTGTTGGTCGGGCTTGGATACGAAGACATTTCGGGTTGCTACAAGCACCCTGAGGCAAGAAAAGCCGTTTTCGTCGGCGACCTCATCAACCGCGGACCTGACTCCGAAGCAACCCTTTCCTTAGTTCGCCGAATGCACGAGGAAGGACAGGCTCTCCCGATTTTGGGAAATCACGAATTCAGAATCATTCAGGAATTCGTTCGATTTGGGAAAATCGAAGACCGCCGGATCGCTCCACACCTGGAATGGATCAGATCCTGGCCCCTGTTCCTGGATTTGCCGGATGTGCGGGCGGTTCATGCAGCTTGGCACTTTTCATCGATATCCATCCTCAAAGACGCCAGGCTCGACGACGATGAATTCGTCGAGGAGACTTGGAATAAAAATTCCGCCCGAAGACAAGCCGTGGAGAAAATTCTTTACGGCTTGAAGGTAAGCTTGCCCCAAGAACTCGATATGCTCGATCGATTCGGAATCAAAAGAATAAAAGGTCGAGTGCGTTGGTGGGAGCATCCGACCAACAAATCATTTGCCGATTATTTGTTGTCGCCCATGTTCCCGGCACCCGCCGATCACTATCCCCCAGCTCAAGAGGTCAGGGAAATCGAGCCCTATCTTTTTCCGCAGCCCCCGGTTTTCATGGGTCACTACTGCCTACCCCCCAACATCCCTAAAATCAGTGGACAAGTCGTCTGCCTTGACGGTTGCGTAACTTGCGACAAAGTCCTCTGGGCCTACCGCTGGGAAGGCGAGAAGAAACCGGTCGAAAATCAGTTGCTATCCTTTCCACCTAGCTGACCTTCGTTGGATTGAATCGATCAGAAGACGCATCAATCTTCTTGCTTTGGAGCCACCCAAGAAAATAGCCTCGTCGTATGAGTCTAATTTCTTCAACAAGCAGACGGTCGGCGATCAAATCCATCCTTTTTCCAACCTTACTGAGTGGGAAATTTTCATTATCCGCAAAGACGCAGTCCTCCACCAAACTCTTTCTTGGATTCGATAATTTCTCTATTCGAGCCCTCGAATGGAAAGCCCCTGAACTGCTGGAGTACGCGCGAAGCCAAAGGGTGGACGCCATGCTTTTATCGGACCTTGCGGTTTATGAATCGCACGACGACGCCTATCTCAAGGAAATCGGCGAGGAGGCCAGAAATTCGGGAATTGTTCTCCATGCGGGAACCGGAGGGATTTGCCCCACTTCCCAAAGTTTCAAGAACAACTACGGATCAGCGGTCGACCATCTGGCTTTGCTCATTCGAATCGCCAAAGCCGTCGGTTCGCCGGTCGCCCGGTGCTATCTCGGTTCCGGCAAGGACCGAAAATCAAAAGGGGGAATCCGCAGACACATGGCCAGCACCATCGAAACCCTCCGAAAAATTCGCCCATTGGCACTCGATTCGGGAGTCCGCATCGCCGTTGAGAATCACGCTGGGGATCTGCACAGCCGAGAACTGGTGGAGTTGATCGAATCAGCAGGGACCGAATTCGTTGGAGCCACGCTCGATATCGGAAACTCAACCTGGACGCTCGAAGACCCCCTGGAAACCTTCCGCAACCTAGCCCCATACGCCGTCTGCAGTGGAATTCGCGACTCCATGGTCTGGCCTAGCGAAAATGGCTCTAAAGTCCAGTGGACCGCCATGGGAGAAGGTTGCGTGGATTTGAATACGCTTTTCCAGGAGTGGTCGGAGCGGTGTCCCGAGGTACCCGTTCATTTGGAAACGATTTCCGGTTTCGCCAAGGAATTCCCCTATCTCCATCAAGATTTTTGGAAGCCCTACTCCACCATCGAAAGCAAGGATTTTTCTCGTTTTCTGGCTTTGTCGAGGAAGGGAACGCCCATTCCTCCCTTTTCCCCACCGAGCGATGAGTCCCGCAAAGACGCCCAGCGTCAACATCAACTCTCCGAACTGGAAAAAAGTTTCCGCTTTTGCAGGACTTTTCTCGGCATGGGGAGAAAACCGGCCTAAGCATCGTCCAAAGAGTCCAGTTCGCCCAAGTGCGCGACGTCGCCCCAGCTGACTAAGCTCCACCTTCCATTCTTTTTCTCAATCCGATTGAGGGAACAATTCAAGAGAACGAAGTTACGCTCCGCCTTCAAGGGAATGTTCAGGACGTAGCGAAAGATAGCGCCGAGAAACCCTCCATGCGTTACGACGCCAATTCTTTTTCCCGGATGCTTGTCGGCCAAATGCTCAAGAGCCGCGGAACAACGATCATAAAACTGCTGAAAGCTTTCTCCGCCCGGAACTTGGTATTGAGGCCCCTCCTTGCGGAAAGCGTCGTATTCATGGGGAAATCTTTCTCTCATCTCGGCGGTGGTCAATCCCTCAAGGACACCGATATCCCTCTCTCGGAGTGACTGGAGCAATTCGACCGACACACCCAAAGGCTCGCCCAAGATCCTGGAGGTATGGCGGGCTCTTTCCAAATCACTTGAGTAAAAGAAATCCATCTCTTCATCCTTCAATCTCCGCCCCAGCGCCGCGGCTTGAGAGATACCGCGTCTACTCAGCGGCGAATCGGCATGTCCCTGCCATCTGCCTGAAAGATTCCATTCCGTTTCACCGTGTCTGATGAGAATTACCTGAGTCAAAGAATTCATCTTCTTCCTTCTTAGCGCTTTCAATTCGATTGGTCAGCCCAATTCCCAAAAGTTTTTTCGAATCCGCCCAAAGGCTTGCATTTCAAGGTACGAGCCGACCAATTACGTTGAACCTGATCGCAAATAACTAAAACTTTCGGTACTCTGATTGAAATCCTGCTTGATTCCATAACCATTTGTCCATGAGAGATCCGTTCGTCCTTCACTTTTTGATCCTCACTTCTTTCATTTTCCTTGCCTGCTCGCCCCACCCCTCCCCGACTCCTGAGCAAAAACTGCAAAACTATCAGTTGAAGGCAAGGACTTGCAAAGCTCTATCCGACCTGCAGAGACTCAGTCCTCCCTACGCCTTTCCGACTAACGGGAGAGGCGGACTGGGGCTTGGCGACGAAGGACGAAGGATGATCTATTTGAATCAAGCTCGCCACTACGACCATATGGCCAAGGAAGTCGGAAAGGAAATCCATTCCGACGCCAACGATTCGACAGGAAATGCGCCCTGATTACTTGCCGGGCAAGTCTCTATATTCCCATTTGGGAGAACCGACTGGTTCCGGGGCGGACGGACTTTTACCCAACCCGTAGTCTTTGGGTTGCATATCCAAAGCCGGCCAATGAGCCTTGTCCCGAATGAAACCATAGAAGGAGGGATAGAAAGGATCGACGTAGGCGACGTCCGCATGCTTGGGAACTTTCTGCCCCGTTAGAAAGTAGGCGGCGTTTACCAACATTCTCCGGAGGTCCTCACTGACCAGATCGACTGATGCTCCCATGGTAGTGCAAAAGGTGGTTCCGGTCTTTCCGTTGGGAGCGGTGTAAGGATGTAACCAGGCCAAGGCTTGCATCGGATCGTTTTTTTCACTTACGAACTCGGAATCCGGCGCAAGGGTCGAGGTAACCGCTCCCCGCATCAGAATCGTGTCTTTATCCGTCAGGCGGTTGACTCCGTAGACGTCGGAAGGTCCGAAAACGTCGGCAACCCCATGCAGAATCGGATGAGACGCATTGGCGGTTTCGATGACACCACGGGCTCCTTCCACCTTGTGCCTCCCGTGGTGGCTCACCCAACCCTCTCCCATAATCAACGGACCGAACTCCCCAAAGGGAATCTTGCCGCCAAAGTTCCCATTTCCGGTAAAGGCATGGGTGGAAGTGCGGATTCCGATGATCGGCTTTCCGGCGTTGAGGAAATCAGTGACGTGCTTGGCGTCCTCTGGAATGGGTTGGCGAAAGCGCGTGCCGATGATCATGAGATCGGCACCCTTCAAGTGACGCCACCCCCTGACCCCCTTCTGGTTGTTCTGGTCGACGTATCTGCCCTGATCGTCCCATGAAAAAAGCACCTTGCATTCGAAGCCGTGCTTTTGGGAGAGAATCTTGGCGAGCATGGGCATGCTTTCCTCCGAGCGGTATTCCTCGTCCCCAGAGATCAAGACGACGGACTTACCCTTGCCGGGTTCATCGTTACCCGGCAAGTGAAGGATATCGTGATGCCCTGCGGACAAATAACAGCAGGACACCACGCTGAGTAGGGTTAAAAACCTCATTTTTTCCTTTTGACGCTTTTCTTATTGGAGCTTTTGCCGTCTTCCTTATCGAGTCCGAGGGCGGACTTGGTCGCGGAATAAGCGCTCTTGCTCTTGTCGACGACGTAGTTTCCTGCCTTAGTAACGAAGCAACCGGTGGAAAAAAGCAAAGAGAGGAGCAGCAGGGTGGAGGTAATGACTTTTAGGAATTTCATAAGTATCAAGTTTGTTGAGGGTTAAGCGAAATAAGACGACAGATCTTTTACATCCGATAAATGCTTGAGCTACAAGTTAAAATTTAAGGCCGCCCCATAAACCAGTCGGCGACGACCCCAATGCTTTTTAATGTTCGTCAAGCGGCTGATTTTTTGATATGAACATTATATGTTCAAAAATATACCATTTAATCGAGTGGAATGGGTTACGAGTATATTTCTCATCTCTACGGCAATTCTAACCATCACGGCGGTCCCCTGGTACCTGTGGTCCTACGGCTGGGACTGGTTTCTCTTTGGGGTTTTCCTTTTCTTTTATCTCGCCACCGGCATGAGCATCACCGTTGGATATCACCGGCTGTTTTCGCATCAGGCCTTCAAAGCCAAATGGCCCGTCAAGCTCTTCGTCTTGCTTTTCGGAGCCGCGGCTTTCGAAAACGCGGCTCTCTGGTGGAGCGCCGAACATCGCAAGCACCACAAGCACGTCGATACCGACGACGACCCCTACGACATCACCAAAGGTTTTTTCTGGGCCCACATGGGATGGCTGATGTTCAAGCTCAAGCCGGAACCCCCTCTCGACAACGTCGCGGACTTGCGCAAGGACAAGCTGGTCATGTGGCAGTACAAGTGGGTCCACCTGATTTCCTTCGTGGTCAGTTTCGGACTTCCTGCCCTCATAGGATGGCTGTACGCGGTCTACAGCGGTAATCTCAGCCCTCAAGTAGGAGCCTTGGGCGGTTTCCTGATTCCAGGTGTTGCCCGCGTGGTCATGGTTCAACACGCCACCTTTTGCATCAATTCCCTATGTCATATGATCGGCAAGCGCCCCTATTCCACCAGCCACAGCGCCAGGGATAGTTGGGTAGCTGCAATCTTCACGATGGGAGAAGGGTACCATAACTACCACCACGAGTTTCAATGGGACTATCGCAACGGAGTAAAGCCTTGGCAGTTGGATCCCTCCAAATGGATTATCTGGACGCTTTCCAAAATCGGACTGACCAGCGACCTTAAGCGAGTGCCCAGCGAACGCATTCTACTCGCAGAGACCAAGGAAACCAAGCGGCAAGTCAACGATCAGATTTCCATCTTCCGAGAGTCCCTTGCGTCCTCTGCCTCCGAATTTAAGGAGCAGACGCTGTCGTCCTTGGAACAACTGCAGGAGCGCTTAAATGAAATTTCCGGCGAATTGCAAAAGGCCATTCAGGAAAAGATCAATCTCTCCAAGTCAAAGTTGAATGAACTGAGCGAGGAAGTCAGGCGAATGATTCCGGAAATCGAATCCTTCGCCAAAGTGGCTCCAGCGGCTGCCTGAGGCATCGGTCGGGGTCCTCGGACGCAACGATCGAGGCTTAGGGGCGGTCACGATCATCAGCTTCTGCAACGGATGCCTTATCCCAAAACGTAAGCAGAAAAACCCCTGCGATCACCAAGGCCATAAGGGCTGGAAAGGCCCAGTATTCCTTCCACTGCGTCATGGTCGAAGCAAGTGCCTCAGGTGAAACCGCAGCAGGCAAGTCCACCGAAAACATCTGCCCCAATTGAGAGATAAAACTGAATTCCCTCTCGCCTCGTATTCCTTTGATCTCCGCATCCAAACCGGCGAATTGGGTCACCCCTTGCCCCCATCCCGAAAAGTCAAAGCTCAACCCAAACAATTTGGAAGGAACCTGATAAAAGATTCCGAAGCACACCCCATAACCGACGTACATGCCCAACCCCTGCGTAAAGAAAACGAGCAGGCTTTGAGCCTGACTCCTAATGGTCTCGGGGGCGACTTTGTCCGTATACATGAATCCGGTAACGAAAAAGAAATCGTAACATATTCCATGAAGGGCGACTCCGAGAAAAATCATCCATTGCACCTGTTCGGGCGCCCCAAGGGCAAAAAGCGCATAGCGCAAGACCCATGCAAGCATCCCAATCAGAATCATCCACTTTACTCCGAGTTTGCGAAAAAAGAAGGGGATCAGCAGCATGAAGAAGATCTCCGACATCTGCCCGATGGTCATGGTCGACGCCGGTTGCAAAAATCCCGTATTTCCCAAGTAGTTGCTCATGGTGCCGTAGTAGTAGGCCAAAGGTATGCAAATGAGCATCGAGCAGATCATAAAAACCGCAAAGGCCGGCTTTTTCAAAAGTCCGAAAGCATCCAGCATCAGCAAATCCCTCAGGTTCACGGGCCTTCCTTTGGCCGGAGCCGGAGTATTCGGTAGAAAGAAGGAAAAAACACCCAACAAAATCGAGGAAACTCCTCCCAAATAAAACATCTCGAACCGAGCCGACCATCCCAAAATGCCAACTACCAAGCCAGCGACGATCCAACCAATCGTACCCCAAACCCTGACTTTCGGAAAAGTCAGGCGGTCTAGGTTGGCAAAGGCGATGGAGTTCGCCAGACCCAACGTCGGCATGAAGCAAAGCATGTTCAGCATCAGCAGGGTGACCATCAGACCACCGTCACCCCCTGCCAACACCGAAGGCACGAAAACCAACAAAATCCCTCCCATAAGGAACAATACCCCCATCACCAATTGGGACGGAAAAAATCGATCCGCGACCAAACCGAGAAACAAAGGGGCAATCATTGCGCCCAATGGCGCCGAGCCATAGGCGGCTCCCGTAAAATCCCCAAAATCGTTGCTGCCCAAGCAAAGACCCAGAGTGGCGAACCATGCTCCCCAGGTAAAGAACTGCAAGAACATCAAGAGACTGAATTTAAAAAGGGAGGAGTTCATCAATTCATCGTATTTTCCATTCTTGCCGTCTAGCAACCCGAAAAACAATTCATTTGCAGATCAATATCCGTCTTCGATTTCCAACTGATTGCCCTCGTAGAAGACCATCTTTTCCATCACCCTTCCAATTTCCGAGTAGTACATCCACACACCGTGTTCCTTTCCTCGGTTGAAACCTCCGCGCTCGGATCGGAATCCATTTTCATACCACCAGGTGAATTCCCCCACCTCCTTTCCTTCAAGAAATTGTCCGGCATGGGCGATTTTTCCACTTTCGTACCATTTCTTAAAAATTCCATGAAGTTTTCCCGACTTGTATCCACACTTCCGGTTAAGCTTTCCATTTTCAAAATATTTCTCATAGGGACCATGCTTTATTCCATCTTTGAGAACGAATCGTTCCTTGAGAGTTCCATTCTCGTAAAAATCATTCGCGCCTCCCGTGTATGCCTCACTTGATCCTGGCTTGAGGTATTCGCCTGCCTCTCCCCGGACCAACCCTCCAACGGACAAGTAGTCGATGGCATCCAAGTCCACGAGGATTTCAATGATTTCGAATTCCTCCACGACTACCTCCTCGGGATTGATCTTTTCCAAGTCGACGACTTCGCTTTCTTCGATTGTGGAAGCATTGGTTTCGCCAACCTCGGTTTCCATCGGTGAAGAGCATCCAAAAAACAAAAAAAAGGAAAGAATACTAAGCGATCGCATGGCGATATCGAATTCATGCCTCGTCAATAGTCAAGCCTCCACCCGTTTGGCCAAAGACTTTTACCACCTCAATCAGGAGAAAAAG
The DNA here is from genome assembly GCA_038116775.1 of Opitutia bacterium. Taxonomy (GTDB): domain Bacteria; phylum Verrucomicrobiota; class Verrucomicrobiia; order Opitutales; family Seribacteraceae; genus Seribacter. Next base: position 16,251 of record JAYOEB010000037.1, read on the forward strand.
TGAAGTGGAAATATAATCGAAACCTTTGTTCAACTAAAGAGAAGCCTCCTAGGTTTAATGAGTCATTTTGACTCTACTGAAATCCACTCGTCTGACCAAGAGTGCCCTTTTGTCTCTTCTGTTGCACTTAAATTTTCGTAAGTCATTGTTTTGCAATTGTTTTTATTTGGCATCAGGAATGCAATGGCACTTACATATGCTAACCATTAACCAAAGGAAACCATAATGAAAATCAATGATAAGTATGAAATCAGTCCGTTTGGGAATGCCTTTGATTCCCTTTTCTCTCTTCTTGCCAGAGGTGCTTCGCTCGGTCCTCCCAGCAGTGCATCCCTCTTACCGAAGGAATCGGAACGCCCAAGGGCAAGATTCAAGGACGAAGGTGATAAGATAAGACTGGAATTCCTAGTGCCCGGCTGGAAAAAGTCCGACTTAAAGCTATCCATTACTCGAGGCAAGCTTTCGCTT
>JAYOEB010000038.1:0-16684 GCA_038116775.1 Opitutia bacterium
TACCGCTAATATCATGCCATTGACTAACTGATCCGTTGGAATGGGTTATTGCAGAAGCATCAGAAGCGTCTAACCAAAGCGAAATGTTCAAATCGCTGGGGAGGGGAAGAACCATAGAATAGGTAATATTAGTATCCCCATCCGGATCGATTGCATTGAATTCACCGATTATCGTGCCAATGGCGGAATTTTCGGTAATGGTCAGGTTGCTGGCAGTGATGCTAGTGGGTGCAGAATTCGCCCAACCCAGATTCACAAGCAAGCATAAGCAGCAAGCAGAAGCGAAATTTAATGTAAATTTACACATGGGCCGCACCCTTAGACAGGAATTTTTCTCTAGCCTAAAGGTCTCGCAGCAAAAGTCTATCGTTTAATACGTCCGATCTTCTTGAATTGATAATCGGATCGTTTCGCCCGGCCCGGCCTTGGGCTTAAGGGAGGCGAATGGCCTGGCCGGTCGCGTAATCCCAGAAAATTTGCCGATCCCGTTGCAAATGCAGCGGGTAGATCCAGTCGGCGGAGGAGTCCATCCAGTAAAAGGGGGCGGAGGAGGGGGATGCCCAAACCCAGCCCAAGCCTTCCTTCCACATCCATAGCCCGCCCAAGTCGTCGGAGACGACGTAGAGCCAGCCAAGCTGGGCATGATGAATCCAATGATCTTCGTCGCTGAGCAGAAAGGCCCCGAACCAGTCGAGCGTGCGCCAGTTGCCGTCGTGAACCGAGGCCTGCGTCCACCAGACCTTGGGGTCGACGACTTGGGGGAGTCGTATCTTGCGGATCGAGCCGTAGGAGATGCCCATCGGGTTGACGGCATAGGCCCGGTAGAAGAGATCGACCCCCGCGGGAAGGCCGGACAAGGCGGAAGAAAAGATTTTGCCCGGGGTGCTCGATTGCTCGATGGGATGAAGGATACCGTCGGAGAGGGAGGGGCGTTGGCCAAGTTCGAGGCCGATCTCGATGAGGTCGAGCCCGCCGGCATGGACGAGTTCGACTTGTGCGATGATCGCGTCCTGTCCTTCCGTTTCTGCGGCTAAGGTGCGGAGCAAGGCAAGGTTTTCTTCGAGATCGATCAAATCGAGAAGGAAGGATTGTTCGGAAGTGGCGTTCCACTCGTCCCGCGCTTCAACGCGGACGAGGTAAAGGGTGGGGTCGGTTTCGTAGTCGAAGGAAACTGCGGTGGAAAGAACTCCCCCCGGAGTGAGGGTGAAGAAGGAGTTGTGATCGGCGCCTTCCCCTTGAATCAGGGAGAAGGTGAGGGAGGAGTCGGGGTCCGGGTCGGTGGCGTTTAACTCGGCGATGGGGCTGCCGGGGGGCAGGTTTTCGGGGAAGCCGGAAATCGAGAGACCGTGAATTTGCGGGGCTTGGTTGGGGATGGACTCGGGATCCCGGGGGTCGGTGCCCATCTCGGATTCGAAAAGGTCGGAAAATCCGTCGTTGTCGTCGTCGGGATCGAGGGCATCGTCGATGCCGTCCTGGTCGAAGTCCTCGAGCTCGTCGATCACCGATACGATGAGGGAATCCTCAAAGGAGAGGTTTCCGGAATCGGTGACCCGGACGCGGATGGAAAGGTTGGCGTCTTGGGCTTGAAGCAGGGACTCGTAGTCGAAGATTTCGGCGGTGGAAAGCGTGCCGTTTGATTCGAGCCGAAAGCGCGGGTTGTCGGCGGATCCGTTGCCGTCGACGAGTTCGAAGAGGTAGGCCCCGCTGAGGTTGGGGTCGTTGGGATCGGAGCTCAGGACGTTGCCGACGAAGGAGCCGACGGCCCGGTTTTCGGCAATGCTGAGCGGAGACGGGCTGTAGAGCCCGTTGGGGGCGAGGTTGCGGAAGGAGGAGGCGAGGAGGGGGTCGGTGCCGTCGTTGAGCTCATCGGGGTCGGAGAAGCCGTCCCCATCGGTGTCGGAGCTCCGGGTGTCGGTGCCGAGTTCGATCTCCTCGGAGTCGGTCAATCCGTCCCCATCGGTATCGGTGGGGTCGTTGGGGTCGCGGCGGTACCCGATTGCCCGGGATCGGCGCATGGAAAGGCTGCCTTCGCTGATGGAATCGGCGATCACCGAGCTGAGGCCCAACTTGCGCTCGTCGGCGATGCTGAAGCCGTCCTCGTCGGGATCGGAGGATCCGTTGAGGTCCAAATTTCCGAATTCATGCCATTCGTACCAGTCGGGAATGCCGTCCAGGTCCGAATCCTCGTTTTCGGGGTAGTATTTGGCGATGAAGCGCTTGTTTGCCTCGAGTATCTTGGTGACCTGACTGAGGCCGATGCCGAGACCGTCGGCTTGGCGTATCCCGTTGACTTCCCAGTGGGAGAAGTAGAACCCGCTCCGCAGACCTTGCAGGGTGGGGGTGGTGTAGGTGGAATTGACTTCGGGGTAGGAGATGCTGGAGGTGATCAGGCCGGGAGGGTCGCTCTTGACCGTCAGCTTGCTGGCCCCCCCGAGATTGACGATGACCTTGGCGGAACGGCGGACCGAAACCCCACCTGCGGAGACGTCGTCCTTGATCACCGAACTGAGCCCGAGCCGGCGTTCGTCGGCGAGGCTGAACCCGTCCTCATCCGGGTCGGAAGATCCGTTCTGTTCGAGACTTCCCAAATAATGGGATTCGTACCAATCGGGAAGTCCGTCTTGATCGGAGTCCTCGTCCTCCCTGAAGTATTTGGCCACGATCTGCTTGTCTTCGGACATGCTCTGGGAAACGGCGCTGAGTCCCACTCCCTTGGCGTCGGAAAAACGAACCCCGTTGACCTCCCAGTGCGAGAAGTAATAGCCGTTGTTGATTCCGAAGAGGGTGGGACTTTGGTAGGTGGAGTTGTTTTCGAGCAAAGAGACTTGAGTACTCACCAGACCCATGGGGTCGCTCTTGAGGGTGAGTTTCTTGGCCCCGCCGAAATTGACCGACACCTTGCGGGAACGCCGGACCGAGATGCCCCCTTCGGTGAGGTTGTCGTCGACGGAGGGATTGAGCCCGAGGCGGACCTCATGGGCCAGGGAAATCCCGTCGCCGTCGGTATCGGACTGACCGTCCGGGCTGAGGTTGCCGAAGGTCTTGATTTCGATCCAATCGGGTACTCCGTCCTGATCGCCGTCCTCTGACTTTTCAAGGAAATGAGCGATGGCCACGGTGTTGCCAAGGAGATTGAAGCGAAGGGAATGAAGGGCTTGTCCGTTGGCTTGGTTGTGGCGGACTCCATTGACCGTCCAGTGGGTGAAGATAAAGTCCCCATACTGGGTGGAAATGGCCCGGGTGGAGGCCTCGGCGTCGTGTTCGAGAGTTTGCAGGCTGGTGGGGAACAAGCCGGCGGGCTCGGATTTTTGCTCGAAGCTGTACTGACCGAGCAAAACCACGGGCAGCGAGAGAAGGGCAAGGCTCAGACCGAGCCAACCGATGCGCAGGGAGTGCCTTCGATGAATTCCGATGGTCGAGGATGAATTCATTGATTCCTGTCGGTTGGCGATAATCGTGGAAAGATTGCTTACTTCGGGGTTACCCAATAGCCGTTGGCTCCGGTATCGAACCCATATTCGTTGACTGTGGGGGGACGCTCGTCGGGTCCGACTTTGAGCGAGGGGGTGAACTGGTTGATGGTTCCGGGAATGGCTCCGCTCTTGGCTCTTTCGACCTCTTCCGCGGAAGCGAGCCGCAGGTTCATTCTGTCGAAGATAAACTGACGTCCGGATGCCGTGGTACTGCTTCCCACCACGAGGGTGGCGCCTGCCACGGCCAGGTTCGACTTTTGGGCCATGTAGAGGAGGACTTCCTCCCTCTCCGCAGTAAGCTCCCGGTCGAAGGCAATGATTTCCGAAACGTCGAGGTCCTGGCTGTACCAATCGCTCTTGCCGATGTAGTAGTTGTTTTTCGGACTGGTGTCGTAGTCGTCCACCACGACTTCCAAAATCATAAAGTCGGTGATGGTGGACAAGTCGAAGCGGTTGGAAGCGGAAAGAGAGAGCCCGTTCTTTGCCACTTGGACCGGCAGTCGGTAGCTGTGAAAGTTGGTATTTCCGTTTTCCAGGAGAAAGTTGGAGTTGCGACCGTTAAGGTGGCCGAGGATGGCTCCGTATCCCCTCCAGGTCTCATGGGGACTGCGGCAGAGGAAAAACATGTGCTTGGCGAAGAAGGCGGTGCCCGAAATGGGCATGCTTTCGTCTCCCTCGCTGGCGGAGCGAAGGGAAAGAAAGGGCAGGCCGTTGACGCCGCCGGTTTCCAGAGTGGGGGAGCCGTATTCTTTGCTGGCATGTCGGTCGTTGCCGCTCTTGTCGTTCCATTGGGTGACGATGCCGTCGGTGACCGTAAGGGATTGGGAGTCATTGGCGTCGAGCCAAAGAACCAAGCCGTTCAAGGCGTTGGGGAGAGAGACCGAGCCGGTATTTTGCGGAGCGGGCTTGCTGATGGAGGCGTTGGCCGCGGAAAACTCAAAGGAGGCGTCGCCGGAAGCCAAGAGCCAGTACCAGAGGTCGAGAAGATCGGCATCGGTAATGGGGGATCGGTTGATGACCAACTCGGTCTGGTTGTCGTCGGTGGCGGGAAGGGTGAGGAAGTGAAGGTTCAGAAGGTCCCGGTCGTCCTGAGCCATGACCGCAACCTCAAGTTCTCCAAAACCGACGCTCCAGTCGGCCCCCACGTTCCAAACCACGGTATGCTCCTGATTGGCGCTGACGTTGTCGTCCAATTTTCCCACGATCGAACTTTCGAAGGTGGTGGGGACGATGACCTTGGACAAATCGTTGCCTCCGTCGACGAAAGCGATCATCTTGGCCTTTACCGAGCTGCTGTCGGCATCGTTGATGCGGTAGGTTACCTCGAGGTGATTGGTGCTTTCCGATTGAACCACGGACAATACCTCCGGAAGGGGGATTTCCTTGGAAACCGGAGGGCGGACGGTGCGATAGGTGGATCGATAGAAGGCAATCCGGTCGAAATCGTAGTCCAGCCAGACAAGGTCGCCGTTGGGGTAAGCCTGAAAGGCGGAGCTTGAGCCCCCCGGCTTCGTCCATACCTTCAGGCGATCGCCGTTTTCATCGTAGATCTCAAGCCGGCTGTCACGGGAGATCGCAGTTAGTCCGTGGGGCAGGTTGCCGACGAACATGGGGTGCTCGTGAGTCGTGTAGTGACGGATGAACTCGCCGGCAGGGGAGAAATGAATGATGCGTCGATTGTTCCAATCGGCTACCATGAGGTTTCCCTGATCTGAGAAAGCGATGTCGTGCAGATAATTGATCTGACCTTCGAGACCCCCAAATACCCCGAATTTGCGCAGAAAGGTTCCGTTGGCGTCGAAAACCTGGACGCGGTGGTTATTGGTATCGGCGACGTAGATTTCATTGTTTTGCGAAACCAAGACGGCATAGGGACTGTTGAACTGACCATCCGAGGAGCCGATTTCTCCGAATTTTCGAATGAAGGAGCCGTTCCGGTCGAAGACTTGAATACGGTGGTTATTGGTATCGGCGACGTAGATGAGGTTGCTTGGCGCCAGAAACAGCCCACGGGGGTTGGAGACTCGGCCGTCGACATTCCCTTGGGAGGCGATTACCCGGACAAGGGAACCGTCGAGGTCCATTTCAAATACGCGGTGTCTTTCGACGTCGGTGATGAGGAAGGTGTTTTCCGGGGTGATTTGCAGGTTCCACGGACCCACGCCTGGCTCGCCGAGGGAGCCGTAGCTGCGGAGGTAGCTGAGGTTGGAGTCGAAGACCTGAATGCGGTGGTTGTGACTGTCGGCGACGTGCAGGTTGCCGGATGGATCGTAGGACAGGCCAAAGGGGTGGTAGAAGCTGCCTGGTTCGGCGCTCGATCCGTTTCCAAGAGTTGTCAGAAGAGTGCCGTTTTTGTCGAAAATCCTCGTCTTATGATCGTTGCCATGGGCGACGGCGAGCTTGTCGCCGTAAAAATCGAGATCAAAGGGCGAATTTTGGACGCTGAAATTGCGAACGAAGGTACCGTTGGTTTCATAGACGTTAACTCGCGAATAGGCGTAGTTGGAGACGTAAATCAGGCCGTCGGGTCCTTTGGCGACCCCGGCCGCATGGTAGATCTGATCGTTGCCGCTGCCGTAGACTCCAATCGATCTCTTGAACACCCCATCGGCGTCGAATACCTGCACTTTGTGATTGTCCCAATCCGCCACGTATACCTCGTACACGTCGGACCCGTTGAGATCGAGGGCGATGGAGACGGGATTTCGGAGCTGGCCGTCGGCGGTTCCGTAACTTCCCCATTTCCTAAGAAAGGATCCGTTGCGATCAAGCACTTGAATGCGATGGTTGTCCTTATCGACGACGTAGATCTCGTTGGGGCTGACGGCCAAGTCACGGGGATAGTTGAACCTGCCGTCGGTCGCAGAAGCCCCGTAGTTGATTCTAGAGAGGAAGGAGCCGTTTTGGTCCCAGATGGTGATGGAGTGGTTGTCGCGATCCACCACGAAAGAATTGCCGGATGCATCGACTTCCACGCCGTAGGGTGTCCGGAAGCCCGGCATCTCCGGCAGATCAACTTTCCGGTCCAGATACCAGGAGTCCTGAGGGCCTCGATCGGCGCTGACTTGGAAGCAGTGAAGGAAGAGTGGGATGAGGCAAGCGGCTTTGAATTTTTTCATGATGGATTCTCCAGGAAAACGCGGAAGGGGACTGAGAATTTTCGTCAAAGTACAACCCAGTGATGAATTTGTCAAAAGTCGAACAAATTCTTCGTCATATTCCCTTGCCCTCGACGAAGCTGGGCTTTCGATTCTTGCAAATTCTCCAGCGATCCAACAGAAATGAGGAAAGATGCTTGCGGTGATTCTCATTTTCAGTCTGGTTTTTTGTCTGCTTGCCTACAGGTTCTACGGATCCTACCTCTCGCGCGCCTGCGGCCTGGATGATGCCGGCATTACCCCCGCCGTGGAGAAAGAGGACGGAGTGGATTACGCTCCGACCCGGGCATCGGTTTTGTTCGGTCATCACTTCTCCTCGATTGCCGGAGCAGGGCCGATCGTGGGCCCGATCTTGGCTGCGACCTACTTTGGTTGGGGACCCACCTGGGCATGGATTTTGATCGGGGCCGTTCTGGTGGGGGGTGTGCATGATTTTGGGAGTACCCTGATATCGGTCCGCAACGGGGGCCGGTCGATTGCCGACTCGATGCGTGGGTTGGTGGGTGATGGGGTGGGGAAGATCTTCCTGCTCTTCGTAATTCTGGCCTTGGTCTACGTCATCATCGTATTTCTGGATTTGACCGCCAACACCTTCACCAAGCGCCCGGAGGTTGCGAGCGCCTCCGGTTGGTTCGTCGTAGTGGCGGTGATCTTTGGCTTTCTGCTCCGGAGTGAGAAATTTTCCCTCGGACGGCTCGCCCTGATCTTTTTCCCGCTGACTTTTGCCGGCCTCGCGGTGGGGCATTACTTCCCAATGGTCGAACTGGACAAATCTCTTTGGATATGGCTTACCCTCGGGTATTGTTTCGTCGCGGCGGTTCTTCCGGTCGGATGGCTCCTGCAACCGCGTGATTTCCTCAGCGCCGGATTTTTGTACGCCATCTTACTGCTCGGGGTGCTGGGGATGTTGTTTTCGGGACATGCCATGCAAATGCCTGCTTTCAGTGGTTGGGAATCCGAAAAATTGGGCATGCTGGTCCCCTTTCTCTTCATCACCGTGGCCTGCGGAGCATGCAGTGGGTTTCACAGCATCGTCTCCAGCGGTACCACCTCCAAGCAAATCAGGAAAGAAAGCGACGTCCGCCGAATCAGTTACGGGGGCATGCTGGTGGAAGGTGTGCTGGCAGTCTTTGCCATGGGGTGCGTCGCGGTCCTGACCATGAGCGAGAGGGAGTCGGGCGGCACCCCGGTCGGCATTTTTGCGGCAGGGGCGGCCAAGTTTTTTTCGGCGGTCGGAATCCCAGCCAAGCTGGGGGCTGAGTTCGCCATGCTCGCCATCAGTACCTTTTTGCTGACCACGCTTGATACCTGCACCCGACTGACGCGTTTTTTGATTGAAGAACTGCTTGCCTGGCGGAACCAAGCGAGCCGTTTTCTCGGCACTTTCCTTGCCCTGAGCTTTCCGGCAATCCTAGTCTTTGAGAAATTTCCGGGACCGGACGGAAGCCTCCAGCCGGCCTGGAAGGCAATCTGGCCTCTCTTCGGGGCGACCAATCAATTGCTGGCCGCTTTGGCTCTTCTGACCTTCGTGGTTTTTCTGAAGTCGAAAAACCTGAAGTTCGGATTCGCCTTTTGGCCGGCCCTGCTGATGATTTTCATGCCCATGTTGGCCTTGGGCTTCATGGTAGAGCGCTTTGGGCTGCAATCCCTGATCGGAGGAACCGCAGGGGCGATGTTCGTGTTGGGAATTCTCTTGAGTTTCTTTTCCCTGAAAAAATTAAGAGCCTAGAGGACGAAGTCGGGCGGCTTTTCCTCCTCTGCCTTGGATCCCCCCCTGGCGAAGTCAAGAGCGGCCTGAACCGCCGCTTTCAATTTGTCCGGCGGGCAGGGTTTGCTGAGGATTTTGAAGAGTTGCCCGCTTTGAAGAGCCTCCGCTCCCCCGAATTCGAAGTCGGCGTGCCCCGTAAGCAGAATGCAGACGGTGGCCGGCTGGGCTTGCTTGATGGCGCGCATCAGGGTGGCCCCGTCCATGCCGGGCATTCTCATGTCGGATACCACCACGGCGAACGGCCCATTTTCTCTGACTTCCGCCAGGGCTATTTCGGGACCGTTGGCAGTGGTGAGCTCAAAGGCTCTGCCTAAATTCAATTTGATTCCTCTGAGGATGGATTCCTCATCATCGACGAAAAGAATTTTCTCATTCATGGGCAAGCAAGGGATTGAGAATTAACTTGAGCGCAATCCTGAAGCGAAAGCAAGTTTTTGATTTTTGGTTTGTAACGACGCTTTGGCCAAAAGGGGAAATCCCCGATTCGACAATTTGCTCGATTTCAAATAAATCTTTGATAAGGGTATTCATTCTCCGGCCCGGGTGGCGGAATGGTAGACGCTGCGGACTTAAAATCCGCTGACCGTAAGGTCGTGGGGGTTCAAGTCCCCCCCCGGGCACTCTTCGCAAAATCCCTCGGATCCCTTGCTTTTGACCAAGCTTCGCATACGATGCAGAACTTAAAAGACTTTTTGAAGAAAATCACCGTTTTGCTCTCTTTCCTTCACTTTTCCTGCGCCTTCGAGGAAAAGCAGGCGGAAGAGGCGACGGGCGGCGAGCTTTCGGCTGGTTCGAGCGAAACCCGAGTCGTCGGGGAGACCGAGTCCTTCTCCGAATACCAGGTGCCGGAGCCCCTTTCGTTCTCGCCCGCCAAGCTTCCGCGGCCGAAAAAGGATCCTCCGCTCCCCGAGATTCCATTGCTCGTCGACCGGGAAGCCTTGCCTGAGCCCTCGGATCCATCGACCCCGCAGGAAGCCTCGGTTCCGCCCGACGGGCCAAAGGTCAGTAGATATGAAAGCGGTAACGTTCGGGAAGTGATTTCCTATGAGAACGGAAGAAAAAACGGCAAGTATCAATCCTGGCACGAAAACGGACAGCTCGCCAAGGAAGGGGTTATGAGGGATGATCGATGGAATGGGAAATACCGCGAATGGCGAGAAGACGGATCCCTGCGTCTGGAAGGATTTTACTTCGAAGGAATGCAGGATGGGGAATGGAGTTTTTACGATGCGGAGGGAGCGCCCTTGCCGACGGTGATCTTTGAAAAGGGCATCGAAGTCACCAGGGAACTGCCTGCATTAGGGATTTGACCTTACGCTGACCCCATCCTCAAAATCTCGCCTTCTTTTGACGCTGCCGTTTTCCAGGTACTCGACGAGCGTCCCTTTTCCTTCGGAAAGATTGGTTTGCGGGCATGGTTGCCCATTCGGTTTCCAGACTTTCGCCGACACCGCATGACCGATCGAGCTCCAGGACACGGAAGCCCGTCTGCCCGAGCGGTAGAAGCTCGTCCATCTTCCATCCACTTCCCCATCCGAAGTTTGCCCAAGGGCCTTGATCTTGCCGTTGTCGTGCCAAACTTTGAATTCTCCCCAGTAACGATCGTTTTTCCATCCGCACTTCGACTTCAGTTTTCCATTTTCATGCCATTCCAGCCAAAGGCCGTGCTTCTGCCCCTTTTCCAGATTGCCCAGGGCCATGATCTCCGAGTTCGACCCGGTTTGCCTGACGAGCCCGCTGTAGGGATTCTCCTCTTGATCGACGTAAAGTCGAATCATGCCGTACATCAGTTTTCTTTCCAAAAGATCCAGGTCGAACGCCTCTCGCTTGGCGGATTCCAGGATCGAAGGATCGCTCAAGTCGGGTGGGGTGGAGCAGCCCGCGAGCAAGATGAGGAAACTCGACCAAAAAACCAAGAAAGACCGGATTCTTCTCGGATATGCGGTGCGGTCAGGGCGATGGAAATTCGGCGGAAGGGTAATCTCGTTGCTCATTCGGTTCAAAACATATAGCCTGCCATCCCAATGATATTCATCAAGGAAGTCAATTTAGCCTTTGGCCACAAGAAAGTCTTTCAGGGGATTTCGGAGACGATTTCTCCGCGTGACCGGATCGCCCTAGTTGGGTCCAACGGTTCCGGCAAGACCACCCTGTTGAGGATGTTGATGGGAGAAGTCGAGCCCGACGAAGGCGAAATCGAAAAGCCGCAATATGCAACGGTCGGGTATTTGCCGCAGGATGGAATTTCAGTGGCAGGGCGCAGTTTGCGGGAGGAAGCGGAGACTGCTTTTGGCGGGGCGGTGGACCTCAAGCGAAAACTGGACGACGCGGAAGTCGAGTTGGGCGAGATGGAACCCGATACGGAGGAGTTTTACGATCTGATCGATCAAATGGGGGCGTGGGAGGAACAGCTTTCATCCTTTGAGCCCGAAAAGATGAATGCCCGGATCGAAAAGATCATGATGGGAATGGGCTTTTCGCTAGAGGATATGAACCGTCAATTGGACGAATTTTCAGGTGGTTGGCAAATGCGGATTGCTCTGGGCAAGTTGCTCCTGCAGAGTCCGTCCCTGTTGATTCTGGACGAGCCGACCAATCATTTGGACGTCGTTTCCCAGCATTGGCTGGAGCATTATCTGCAGAAATATCAGGGCGCGATTCTGGTCATTTCCCATGACCGCGCCTTTTTGGAAACGGTCACCCAGAGAACCATCGAATTGAAGATGGGCAGCCTCAACAGCTACAAGGGAAACTATTCCTTTTATCTGAAGGAGAGCGCCGCCCGCATCGAGCGGCAGAGAAAGGCGGCGGTCAATCAAAGGAAGGAAATACAAAAGGAGAGGGAATTCATCAACCGTTTCCGTTCCAACGTCAAGAAGGCGGCCATGGTCCAGAGCCGGATCAAGGCCTTGGACAAATTGGAAATCATCAAGCCCGAGGCCGAAGAGAAGAAGATTTATTTTCGGTTTCCGTCCCCTCCGCCCGCGAGTCATAAAGTGGTCGAGTTGCAAGGATTGAAAAAAAAGTACGGTGAGCATCAGGTATTCGAGGATTTGGATCTGCGCATTGAAAAAGGGGACCGGATCGCAGTGGTCGGTGTGAATGGGGCGGGGAAGTCCACTCTCGTCCGCATACTCGCCGGAGTTGAGCCTTTTCAGGAAGGCAAGCGGGAGGTGGGAGTCAATACGGTGATCGGCTATTTCGCCCAGCACCAAGCGGAGGAATTGAATCCGGAAAATGAAGTCTTGGCGGAAGTGGAATCCTCCCTGCGCGACAACCCGGAGGCCAATCCCCGAGGGGCCCTCGGAGCTTTGCTTTTTAGCGGGAACGACGTCTTCAAGAAGACTTCGGTTCTTTCCGGCGGGGAAAGAAACCGGGTTGCTCTGGCCAAGTTGTTGATGAAGCCCTGCAATTTTCTGATCATGGACGAACCGACCAATCACCTCGACCTCCGTAGCAAGGAAGTCTTGCAGGAAGCCCTCAACTTGTTCGAAGGAACCGCAATCATCGTGAGTCATGATCGGGCCTTTCTCGATGCGGTCGTCACCAAGGTGCTGGAGGTTTCTCCCAACAAGACGCGCATGCTCACCTGCAACGTCACCGAATACATGGAGCGCCTGGACCTCGAGAGAGATTTAGGCCCTTGCCGACCGGTCGACTAATCCGGACGAAGGTCAAGCCCCGAACAGGAGCTTGAGAACGGCGAAGCCGGCGACCAAAAGAACACCGAAGACGAAGGCCAGCAAATTGAAGCGCCGATCAATCAGTTCCTTCATCGGTTCCCCAAACTTTGCAATCAAAACCGCAACCAGGAAAAAACGGGCGGAGCGACTGATGGCGGAGGCAAGGACAAAGGGCAGGAGGTTCATGCCCATTACCCCACTGGCTATGGTGAAGACTTTGTAGGGGATGGGAGAAAACCCGGCGAGAAAAACGAGTGGCCAACCCCATTCCGCGTACCAGGTGGTGATCTGCTGAAATTTGGCTTCGGTGAACCCGGGGACGTACCGATGGAAATAACCTTGGGCGTGTTCCCAGCCCAGTGCCCCGATCGCATAACCCGCGAGGCCTCCGAGAACCGAGGCGACCGAGCAGATGAGGGCGAACTTCAGGGCTTTTTTAAGGGCCCCGAGGCAGAGGGGGACAAGCAGGACGTCGGGGGGGATGGGGAAGAAACTGGCTTCCGCAAAGGAAATCCCCCCAAGCCAGACCGAGGCCGACTTTCGCTCGGCGAGCGACAAGGTCCAGTCATAGATTCTACGGATGGGGTTGCGGGTTTGGGTGTCTCGGGCCATGAGAAGATTACTGGTTCTTGTGGATTCTTGGTTTGAGGGTGGCGACGAAGGGAAGCTGACGGTAGCGACCGGCATAATCCAGACCATAGCCCACCACGAACTCGTCGGGAATGCGAAAACCGTACCAGTCCGCCCCAAATTCCCTTTGTCTTTTCCCCGGCTTGTCCAAAAAGACGCAACTTCGAACCGATGCCGGGTCTCGGCTGAGAATTTCTCGGGTGATTTTTTCCATGGTGTTGCCCGTGTCGAGGATGTCGTCGACCAGCAGAACTTGCCTGCCGGCCACTTCGCTCTTGAGCGAAGACAGGATTCGGGGGGCTGTTTCCGGATTTTGGGAGTCGCCGTAACTGGATACGCGGATGCAGTCCAACCGGAGTGGAATGGTGAGCGTCCGGATCAGATCGGCCGCAAAAACCATGGCTCCGTCCAGAAGGATGACGAGCAGAATTTCCTGCCCTTGGTAATGCAGGTCTATTTCCCGTCCGAGTTCTCGAATACGGTCCCCAATGGCTTCCGCGGAAAGCAGGATTTGCTGGAGGTCGTTTTTCAAGGGAGAAGATTCGCGAGCTTGCTCATGCTCTCTTGGGCCGAGTTGGCGTAGCCCCCCCCGAAAAGGTTGTAGTGGTTGAGCTCATGATAGAGATTGTAGAGGATTTTGCGGGTCTTGAAGCCAGGATGCAGGGGATGGCATTCCTCGTAGGCTTCATAAAAGGGAGTGGAAAAGCCTCCGAACATGTAGGTGAAGGCGAGGTCGGCTTCTCGGTCACCGTAATAACTTGCCGGGTCAAATACAAAGGGATCGCCGTTGGCGTCGAAAGAAGCGTTCCCCCCCCATAAATCTCCATGCAGGAGCGAGGGCTTGGGCGCATAGCCTTCGAAGAAGAAATCAAGATGATCGAGCAGAAGGTTGGCCTTGGCGAAAATCGCCCCCCGCCTTTCAGCCAGTTTGAACTGATGAAGCAATCGGGATTCCCGGTAAAAATCTACCCAGTTTCCGGTTTTGGGGTTGGGTTGAGGGGTTGCCCCGATGCAATTGTCGAGATGCCAACCCCAGAAGGCCTGTTCGATGGCGTGGAGTTCGGCCAGTTTCCTGCCTAATTCTCGTTGGCCGGCCTTATGGGAACTCCCCTCCCTAAGGTATTCCAAAACGAGGAAGGAATTGGATGAGGTTTTACCCGAGCTTACGACTCGGGGGACTCGAATGGTTTGGGTCTGGTGAATTTCTTCGAGAGCTTGGGCCTCCGCGGAGAAGTATGGAAGAAAGGATAGGTCGTTTTCCTTGACGAAAAACTCGCGTCCATCGCTTGATTCGATTTTGAAGGCTTGATTGATGCATCCTCCCCCCAAAGCGGTTCTTCGGCTGATTGCAAACGCGGAGCCGGTGCTTTCGGCGATGGCCTCGGCTACCGAATCATAGGTGGGACTGAGGGAACTGGACATTGGGTCAGAGCCGCGTTTCCAGTTCGTCGATCAGCCGGACGCATCCGTCTTCGAGCAAATCCAGAACTTTTTCGAAGCCGGAGCTTCCTCCGTAGTAGGGATCGGGAACTTCGACGTCCGAGGTGGAGACGAAATCGCAAAAGGGTCGGATTTTACCTTTGGCCCGCTCGTCGGGGGCCAACCGGGTGAGTTCGGAGAAGTTGAAGTCATCCATGGTGACGAGAAGATCGGCCGCTGCGAAATCCCCTTGGGTGATCATTCTGGCGCTCCCCGTGGTGTGAATGTTGCGGTTTTGGGCTGCCTTTTGCATCCTGTGATCGGGCGGGCTTCCCTGATGTTGGGATATGGTGCCGGCGGAGTCACAGGTGATCCGCTTGTCCAGGTTGCGTTCTTTGAGCAACTTTCGGAAAGTGGCCTCGGCGGCGGGAGAACGACAAATGTTGCCCCAACATACGAAAATGATATGCATGATAGAAGACACCCATGCCAAGGATCATGGGTGAACTCAAGGAGTAAAATGAAGATGACGAGATACAATGCGATTTTGGGAGGCCGACGAAGGAAGCGATGACTGCGAAAATTACCATCTTGGGCTGCGGTTACCTGGGCAAGGAGTTGGCGAGGCTCTCGTTGTCGAGGGGGTGGCTGGTCTCTGCATTCACTCGTAATCCGTCGACTGCGGAGGAACTCCGCGAGTCGGGGGTGAGCCAGGTCGTGACCGGACGCTTGGAGGAAAGAGACTGGCATGCCAAGCTCGACCCGGATCAGGATTACCTCGTCGATTGCGTGGGCGCCGCATCCCCGGGAGTCGATGGCTACCGCAAGTCCTACCTGGAAGGGCTCTTGTCGATCAGGGATTGGCTGCACGGCGGTTTCAAGGGGGCTTTCGTCTTTACCAGCAGTACCTCGGTGTATCCCCAGACCCAGGGCGAGGTCGTGGATGAAGAGTCCGAAAATGAGGGAGTCGGCGAGAGAGGAAGAATTCTTCTCGATGCGGAAAGGGAGTGTCTCTCCTTGAATTCGGATGAAAGAAGAAGTTTCGTTCTTAGGCTGGCGGGGCTCTATGGGCCGGGCAGGCATCTGCTGATCGACAAGGTCAGGAACGGAGTGCCGATGAGCGGAAATGGAAACAGAATCCTGAACCTGATTCATCGCAACGACGCGGCCCTGGCGATTGTTTCGGTCTTGGAGGCGTCGGGGCGGATGCAAGAGAGAATCTACAACGTGTGCGACAACGAAGGCGCCAGTAGGAGAGAAATCGTCGGATGGATTGCCGGTGAGTTGGGCTTGCCGGCGCCGTCCTTCGAGGAGAATGACGGGGAAGGCGTGCCCAACCGCAAGGTCTCGAGCAAAAGGTTGGGCGATGAAATTAATTGGCGTCCGAGTTATCCGAGCTTTCGGGCGGCCTACCAAGAAATGCTTGCAAGCTGATCTTCAAATGCATTCAATGATCCCATGGTAGGAGTAGGCAAATTACTTAAGCAGGCGCAGAAAATGCAGCAGAAGATGGAGGAGGCGCAAGCCCTGCTGTCTCAGGAAATGATTGAAGTCAGCGGAGGCGGAGGCGCGGTTTCGATTACGATAACAGGGCAGGGGGAGTTCAAGGGGCTCGCCTTGGATCCTGAGTTTCTCAAGGAAGATCCTGAGTTCGTATCGGAAGCAATCTTACAAGCCATCGTGGATGCGTCGGAACAAGCGAAGAAAAAGAGTGACGAAGCGATGAGCGGGCTCGCCGGAGGCATGCAGATGCCTGGCCTGTTCTGAGATTCCCCGTTGGCTTGGCCTCTTCCTTCGACAACCTCGTTCAGGGATTGAAGTCCCTACCCGGCTTGGGATTTCGGTCGGCGGAAAAGATCGCCCTGCATTTGTTGGTCGAGAAACCGGAAAAAGCGGCTTCGCTGGCCGCTTCCATATCCGATGCGGCGAATTCCCTCGGGCCTTGCAAAGTCTGCGGAAACTTGAGTGAAAGCGAGGAGTGCGTCATCTGCAGTTCCGGAGAGCGGGAAGAATCCGTGATCTGCATCGTGGAGACGGTGACCGATTTGCACGCGATGGAAAGGTCTGGGGTCTTCCGAGGCAAGTACCACGTGCTGCAAGGCAAATTGTCGCCCATCCGCGGCATTGGGCCGGAACAACTTAATTTCTCTGGATTGGCTGATCGACTGCAGGCTCCGGAGCTTCGGGAAGTTATTTTGGCCTTGGGAAATGATATGGAAGGTGAGGCGACCTGTCATTTCATTCGGGAGGAAATCCTTGGCAAGACGGATTTGGTGGTCAGCCGAATTGGGTTTGGGTTGCCAAGCGGAGCGGGCATTACCTATGCGGATGAAACCACCCTCAGGAATGCCCTCGAGGGGCGCAAGGAAGTCGGTCTTGGAATCTAAAACAAGGAGTCTTCGAGGCTGACCGCTTCGTTGGGTTCGAAGTCGGTCCAGGATTCGCTTTTGTAGTGGAAGATTCGGATCGGGGCATATTCGTCAATCGAGAAATACACCCAATCCGCATCGTCGCGGGACCACGCCAGGCTATCGACGAAGGCAAGAGGCGAAA
>JAYOEB010000039.1:0-16248 GCA_038116775.1 Opitutia bacterium
GATCCGCGGTTTTTTGTGTATTCAAGCTGAAGCCGGTGGCAAAAGTTTCCGGTAAGACGATGAGACTTTGCCTTTCAACTTTTCCGTTTTCCAGAATTTTGCCTACTTTCTCGAAATTCGCTTTCTTATCTTCCCATCTTGGGTCAAGCTGTATGCCGTACAATCTCATCACCCGGGAAATAGGCTGAGGGAGCGCGAAGAAGGCTTAAGCATATGAAATCCAGAGAGGAAACTTCCTGATCCGAAGAGGATCACAATCTTTTGACCCTAAGGTTTCGGAAGAAAATCTCATGGGGAGTCCCATGATCCTGGAGTCCGAGATGTCCGGATAGGGGACGATCGCCAACGCCCGGAAGTTTGTCGTCCTGGCTGCTTGAGTCCATCCAATGATTGACGATTTCAAAGCCGTTTAAGGAAACCTTCAGGTGATGACCTTGGCAAAAGATGATCAGGCGGTTCCATTGGCCCGGTTTGCGGGACATATTAAGCTTCGGTCCAACCGTACGGATTATGCCTCCATGATCATGATGTCCCATTTTTTCATCCGGTTTCCCGAAGGAGTCAAGAATCTGACATTCGATGCCGGTGTTTACAGGATCATCGGGATCGCCGATCCGAAAGAAAACGCCACTGTTTCCCTTAGGTGAATATTTGTATTCCAGATCGAAAATGAAGTCCGAAAACCTTTCCTCACTGATCAAATAATCGGAAAACCTACGCCATCCCTCTTGCTCGGCTTTGGGCTTGATCAGCAGTGAACCGTCCCCTTGGGGGATCCATTGGCCGGTGGTTCGCCAACCGGTCAAATCCCTGCCGTTGTAAAGCGACACAAAGTCGTCTCTTTCCTTGGCTATGGAAAAGAACGCAAGGAAAACAGCAAAAGCATAAACGATTTTCATGGGTTGTCGGTTATCTCAGTTCCCGGATCCTGATGTTTTTCCATGCGACTTGATAAGGACCCGTTCCTTTCCTTATGCTGTGCACTTGAAGACCGATGAAACCTTCGGGATGCGACTCGAACTTTTCTTGATCGGTAAGATCGGAGACTTTTTTTCCGTTCACCCAAGTCTTGATTGCCGGACCTTTTGCTAAAACCCGGTATTGGTTCCATTGGCCGTTGACGAAGTGCTTGTGCGGCTTCAGATCTTCTTTCGGGGTCATCCATCCGCCGCAAGCCTCACCGTATATGTAACCGGATTCCGCCCCCTTCCCACCGGTAGCCTCAATTTCAACCTGCGGACCGTTGACTCTTCCGAATTTATCGCCGCGGGCTCGCTCTTCATCGGTGAGTTCCTTGGTTCGAGAACGGATTTGTACGCCCGAATTCAATGGGTCGTCGAACAGTTTGACTTCGAATTGAAGTTCGAAGTCACCATAATGCTTATCGGAGCACAAGAAGGAGTTGGGGCTTCCTTCAACGGTTTTTCCAACGATCGCTCCATTCTCGACCCGATAGGTGGCGCTTCCGTTTTTCCGCGTCCATCCCTCCAAATACCAGCCGTTGAAAATGGACCTCAGGTCATCGGTCGTGGGGTGCTTTGCGGAACTGAGACCGGAGGCGGTCAGAAAAAGGAGTAAGAAGCAAAATTTTTTCATGATCTGGCGAATTGGGTGGAAACTACGGTTGAGAAAGGAGGGTTATTTCTTTTGTGGGGAAAGTTTTCCTTTTCCGGCTCGCTCTTCCGGCGACAACCAGGGAGCAGGGACGAAACTAAGGTCCGCTTGCGTCGGAAGTTTGATGCGATTGGTGCGATCTCCGTAGTCATCGAGCTCTTCGTTGAGTTCGTCTTCAGTGACTGCATATGTAGGAACGCCTTTGCTCGGAACCGTCATTCCGGCCGCCCATACGATCGAGTTCAAAATGAGTTGCCTGTAGCCGTCTATCGCCCAATTCCGGTGATGATGACCACCGGTAAACCCAACTCCGCGACCACCGTCGGGACGGACGATCCCCCATAGCAAAGCCTGGCTTTTCCCTTTGGCGAGGTATCCGTCGCGTGTCCAGACGTTGTTGATCCGCAAAAGATTTTTTTCGTTGGGGGTGGCGCTTCCCAAGGGCAAGGCCTTGGCATCGTAGTGAAGGTTGAAGTAAAATTCATCCACCGCGTCAATCGGACCGACGCCTCGAGCCGTTTCATGTCCCTTCATGGGCTTGATCCTAGCCCTCCAAAACGGATTGACCGAAACTCCGTTCTTAAAAAATCCTCCTATCCAAGGCAGAAAATATCTTTCTCCCTGCTCCACGCTTGGATGAACCGCATAATGCATGAAAACCACCCCTATTTGTCTTAGCCTTACCAATTCATCCATCTTTTCCCAGCCCTTGCCAATCACCGAGGTGCCGTCGGCGTAGATTACGACCGCATCGGCATCGTCCAGCAATGCCTCGTCTTCCGGCCAACCGGAGTTAACCAAGGCTTTTACCTTTACTTTTTTCTGGGCGTTGAGATGTTTCGCCAGCAGATGGGACCCCGCCTTAAACTCGTGATCTCCCGACGCGTGACTTCTCCCCCCGTGTAGGAAAACGACCGTTGCCTCTTCCTTGGGTTGATTGGAAAAAGCGAAGGTTGTCGTAAGAAAAGAGGCAGTGACGAGGAGAGCGATCTTCATATGTCTAGGTAATGATGATTCAACCCTACCGACTGTTTCCATCGGGTAAAGTTCTTTCACCGTTGTTTTAACGATTAGATTTTCGTACTGGGTAGAGAATGAAGCTCATCTGCCTTTCCTTGCTTTTTTTCTCCTATTCTTTTTCATCAGCCGAAAGAAAACCAAACGTCATTTTTATTTTAGCGGACGATTTGGGTTACAAGGAGTTGGGGAGTTATGGCCAGCGCAAAATCAATACCCCCCACCTCGACCAGTTGGCGAAGGAGGGCATGCGGTTCACCCGAAACTATTCGGGCAGCCCTGTATGCGCGCCATCACGCTGCGTATTACTAACCGGAAAACATCCCGGACATGCTTTCGTGCGCAACAATGGAGAAGTTGAGCCGGAAGGGCAGCGTCCTATTCCAGCCGAAGAATTCACTCTGGCGGAGATGTTCAAGAGGGAAGGCTATGCGACGGGAGCCTTTGGGAAATGGGGTCTTGGATCACCTGGTTCGGAAGGCGACCCGATGAATCAGGGATTCGACCGTTTCTTCGGCTATAATTGTCAGCGCCATGCTCATAGTTATTATCCTGATTATCTCTGGAGCGATCGTCGGAAAGTAGCCTTGAAAAACGAACCTCCCGTGCCTGGTCATGCTTCCATGGCCCAAGGAGCCCCCTTTCACGATCCTAAAAGCTATGATCGGTTCAAAGGGCAGGAATACGCTCCTGATCTGATCAACAGGGAAGCCCTGAATTTCATCAAGGAAAACAAAGACAATCCCTTTTTCCTATATTATCCCACCATAATCCCACATCTTGCTTTGCACGTCCCGGACGAGGAACTAAAGCCTTATCTCGAACTGGGATGGAATGACCCTCCTTTCACCAAAGCCAAGGGCTATGGCTACACTCCCCATTTCACGCCCCGCGCCGCTTATGCGGCGATGATTACAAGAATGGATCGTTACGTAGGGAAGGTAATGAAACTGCTTGATGATTTGGAACTAACTCAAAACACCCTCGTCGTCTTCACTTCGGATAACGGAGCCACTCATCTTAAGGACGAGGTGGATTATGAATTCTTTGACAGTGTGGGAGAATTTCGTGGTCTGAAAGGCTCTCTTTACGAAGGGGGTGTCCGCGTACCTTTACTTGTCAAATGGCCTTCAAAAATAAAGGCCGGTCAAGTGACGGACAAAATGACCGGATTTGAAGACTGGATTGTCACGCTGCATGATTTAGTCGGGTCAGGAAATTCCCTTGATCACCGACATGACGGGCTCAATCTCGCTCCTCATCTGCTTGGAAACGCCTCTCCCAAGCGTTCGTTCTTATACCGGGAGTTTTCAGGATACGGAGGTCAGCAAGCGGTGTGGATGGGGAAGTGGAAGGGAATTCGTCAGAAAATGCTTCGCAAAGGGAAAAACCATGATCCTTTGCGAATCGAATTGTATGATTTGTCAGTCGACGAATCCGAATCTCAGGACCTGGCTTCCAAGCATCCGGAAATAGTCGAACGGATTAAAAAAATCATGGAGCGTGAACACGTTCCGTCCAAAGAATTTCCGATTTCCGCAATTGATTGAGGTTCCATTTTTCACTCTGTTTTCTTGGAAGCCTAAAATTCGGCTTCATGGCTTGGGTCAGGACCGCTCAAATTGACTTTACAGCAATTTTTTTTCGGATAATAGAAAAGCAGTCGCATCAACTAACGTAGTTGGGCAATTTCATCCAAACCCCTTACCCCATGAATAAGATCCCCCCGGGAGTGATTGTTCCGAGCGCAGCCTTCTGCTTGCCCAAGTCATCGACTTTTGGCTACGGATTGCTGGAAAAAAACCCAGAACCAGGCGACGTTGTTTTCGGAAAAGTTCGCCGAATCGGTCATCATTCTTCTTTGGAGAACGTATCCGGTAGAATCCATACCATACACAACGGAACCAAAGCCCTTTTCGTATTTGGCAACCGTTATGCGCCCGATCACTATGAAGGAATCATTCCTGAAGAATTCGGTCGCGACCTCGATTTGCTCGCTCGCTCGGGAATGATCGGAGTGGTGCAGACCAAAAACGCCATGCTCAAAGACCCTACGCGAGTCAGAGTACAGGGGTATCTACTCGATAAGAATGGAAAGGTCGTCAATACCCGCCATTTTCCCAAGTTGAAAAACCCGGTCTCGGGAGCCCGCAAGGGAAAGGCCAAACTGATCTTGGTGGTAGGTACCGCAATGAATTCCGGGAAAAGCCTGGCTGCCGCAGCTTGCTGTCGTTCCTTGCACCAAATGGGTTACTCGGTCAATGGATGCAAAATGACGGGCACCGCCAGTTTGCAGGACATTCTTCACATGAACGATTCAGGAGCCAAGGACTTCGCCGACTTCACTTACCTGGGTTATCCCTCCTCCTACATGCTTCCCAAGGAGGACTTGATGGATATCTTTCACACGCTCGACGGCAAACTTGGCGGAAATCAGAAAAATTTTCTGGTGGTCGAATTCGCCGATGGAATCAACCAAAGGGAAACCGCAATGCTCTTGGAAACGCCTGAGGTGGTCGGCCGAATTCATAAGCTGATCTTTTGCGCGGCTGATGCTTTGGGGGCCGTGGGGGGACTTCACATTCTCAAGACGAAGTTTAATCTTATCCCCGATGCGATATCCGGAGTTTGTTCGAGTTCTCCGCTGCACGTTCGGGAACTCAATGCCTTTACCGATGCCCCGGTTTTCAACGGCGCCGATCTTAAGCTCGACCAAATGGCGGAAATTCTTTTGAACTGATCATGTGGGAAATGGGAAATGCAAATTAATCATTCATGGTGGGGCCGGACGACTCGAGGGAAAGGTAGCCACCAAGGAACAATATCGAATAGGTCTGCTTGAAGCTTTGGGGCCCGCTTACGAGGTACTTTGCAATCAGGGGGCGAGGGCGGGGGTAATCCATGCGATTCGTCTTTTGGAAAGCGATCCCATTTTTAACGCCGGCACGGGCTCCAAGCTGCAACAAGACGGAAGGGTCCGCATGTCTGCCGCTCTCATGGACTCCGCAGACTGCATTTTCTCCGGTGTGATCAATATTCATGACGTCGAGCATCCTATAGAGGTCGCGGATTGTCTGAGGGAAGAAACGCACCACCTTCTTTCCGGGAATGAGGCGACCGAATACGCGAGAAGGAAAGGTTTTGTCTTTCATGATCCGATTACCATGGCTCGTTTCATCGAATATCGGAAAGTTCTGCGGACCCGGGAAAAATTCGGTACCGTTGGAGCGGTTGCCATTGACGAGGAAGGAACGGTCGCTGCAGGCACCTCCACAGGAGGCGTCGGGCATGAGATTCCCGGTCGGGTCAGTGACAGCGCCAGCGTTGCCGGAACTTTTGCCGATGCCGCGGGCGGAGTTTCCTGTACCGGAAAAGGAGAGCACATAATCAATCAGGCAGTGGCGGCTCGAGTCGTTTCCCGACTTAGGGATAAGATTCCCCTCAAGCGAATTTTAACCGAATTGATGAGGGAAGGGGCATCTCGCAATCATGAGTTCGGATTGATATCTCTGGACGGAGAGGGCCAATTCGGGGTTCGCTCCACGCAGCGCTCCATCAGCGTCCTTTATGCCTTGAAGGATGATGCCAAAGAGTTGGATTTTACCAGAGGAGGGAGAAACCTGATCTTATAAAGCATTATGAAAAGCGCATTTTTAATCTCTTCGTTTCTTTCGTGCCTGACGCTTTTTTCGGAAAAACGGCCTAACATCGTCTTTATTTTTGCGGATGATTGGGGCTGGGGAGACTTGGGTTGTCATGGTCATCCCTACCTCAAAACACCCAATATCGACCGTTTGGCTCGGGAAGGAACGGATTTTCACCGTTTTACGGTGGCGAGCGGGGTATGCTCGCCCAGCCGGGCCGCCGTGATGACTGGTCATTTCCCGGCTCGCTACAACATCGATGGTCATTTCGCCTGGGTTCCCAGTAATCAAAAGCGGAATATGCCGGATTGGCTCGACGTCGCGGCTCCTTCGCTTCCCCGCTTTCTCAAGCAATCCGGTTACCGGACCGCCCACTTCGGAAAATGGCATTTGGCCAATGACATGATACCGGATTCTCCGCTACCCATGGCATACGGCTATGACGATTATGGGGCCTACAATTGCGCCGGCCCTCAGATGTTCGTACACGATGACGTCAAGTGCTCCATTGCCTTCATTGAAAAAAGCCACCAAGTAGGCAAACCCTTCTTCATCAATCTTTGGATTCACGAACCACACACGCCTTTTCACGTCGATCCGAAATTTCAAGAATTGTTTCCGGACTTGGAAGAAGCCGACAACGTGTATGCGGCCACTCTTTACCATGCGGATCAAAGAATAGGTCAACTGCTAGATGCATTGGATCGCTGGAAGATCACGGATGACACCCTAATTGTCTTCAGCTCCGACAATGGCCCGGCGAGAGGGGCTCCCGATACTCCTTTGAGCCTGACTTACGATTCGGCTACCGGTCCGGGTTATGGGATAGGTGCCGCCAAAGGAATTACCGGTGGGCGCAGAGCGTTCAAAGGAAGTTTGATGGAAGGAGGAATTGGGGTTCCGTTCATTGCCCGTTGGCCGGGAAAAATTCCCGCCGGCAGGATCGATCAGCAATCCATTTTCTCAGCGGTTGATCTTTTGCCGACCTTTTGTGAGTTGGCGGGCGTCGAACTACCGGATTCCTACAAACCGGATGGAATAAGTCAGGCCCAAGCTTTTTTCGGCAAGGGGCAGGCCAAACGGAAGAAACCATTGTTTTGGCGGATTTCCGCCTCTTGGCCCGCCCATGATTCCAAACCAGACCACTGGGTGAGTTATGCCGTCGTGGATCAACAATGGAAGTTATGCGTCAGTCGCGACTTTGCCCATTCCGAACTTTTCGATCTACTCAATGATCCGCTTGAGACAAAGAACCTTGCCGAAAAAGAAATCAAAGTAGTGGGCAACCTAAGGGAAAAATTGGATGAGTGGCTGGCTTCTCTTCCTGAAAAGCCAAGCGGAGAAGTTTTTTCCAGTCTTAGAAAACAGTAAGCCCAGAGGGGTCTCCCTACTTTCCGATCCGATAGAGACCCTTTTCCGTTCTGAGAAGAAAAGAATCTTCGTAGGGTGTAATGGACGCCATGTGAGCGGTGCCATCCAGTTCGTTTTCGGCCACTACGTTTAGTTTGTCACCCGGCTTGATCACAGTGGTTCTACCCTCTCTGTCGGATAAGTAGATGAGCCCGTTTGCATAGGTAGGGGAAGCGCTGAACTCTCCCCCTATACGCTCACGCCATTCCACGTCTCCGGAAATCGCATGAACGCAAGTGAGGATGCCCCCGTCGTTGATGACGTAGAGTTGTTTGCCGACCAGAAGAGGCGAGGGCATCCTGGGGGCGCCCTTAATCATTTTCCAAGCGAGCTTGGGTTTCTCCAACCCGTCATAGCGATAGGCATGGAGTTCCGATTTCATGAAGCAGGTGGAAACGTAAAGCATTCCGTGCCCCACCACTGGCCGGGCGACGTTGGAAAAGCCCAGAACCCCATAGCTAACCTTCCATAGCTCTTTCCCAGTTCTTGGGTCGTATCCATAGACCCAATCGGCTCCGCATGAGATTAGGAGGGCTTGGCCTTCGTTAGTTGTGAGGATGGGCGTGGAATAAGCTTTTTGGAATTGAGGGTTGTCCCTCAATTCTCCGGACCGTTCGGTCTGCCAGGCGATTTCCCCAGTATCCTTGAACAAGGCCACGACGCTTTGACGATCGCTTCCGTCAAGATGGAAAATCATCAGGTTTTCCCAGATTACAGGTGAACTTCCGGGACCATTCTCATGCATGACCCAAAGTTCCTTCTGGGTGTTTTTCCAGATGAGTCTTCCACTTCTTGCGTCAAGGCAGGCATTTCCAAAAGCCCCGAAGTGAAGATATAATCTGCCGTCTTCGATGACCGGGGTGGGGGAGGCGTAACTGTTAAGATGGTGCACCCATTGGGGTTGTTTCTTATGGATGACCTCGACGTTTCGCATAATCGCTCCCGTCTTGGGGTCGATCCTGAGCGCCCGCAGGCTGACTTCGGACAGAACGGTTACCGTGGCCAGTCCTTCATTCGTCTTCAGTCTCTCCTCCCTTTCCTCTTCGGATGCGGTTTTCTCCACAGCGGTGGTTATCCAAATCAGGTCGTCGTCATGGACAGCCGAGGAGTGCCCGCGACCGGGAAGTCCGGTCTTCCAAAGCAGGTTCTTTTCCAGGTTCCAATCCAGGGGGAAGCGACCGTCAAAGGAATGGCCGGAAGCGTCGGCTCCGCGCCATTGCGGCCAAGATTGCCCTTCGACTCCTGCGGAGAACGAAAGTAGGGTGAAAAGCGAAAGAGAACGCAGGTTTTTCATGGAAGCCTCTTTACCATCAAGTGGCGAAAGAGGACCGTGCTTCCGGGGTCATGACCTTGTAGGGCAAACGTTCCCTCTCCGAGGATGCGGTCAAAATTCGAGCCTTTCTTCCAACCATCCGGTTGAGTCCAGTCGACGATCATCTTCTCGTTTACTTTGGTAATCACCCGTTTGCCCTCCACCTTGAGGTAGAGATCAAACCATTCGTCGTCCTTGGCCGGGGACTCCGGACAATCAACCACTCCATAGAGACTGGCGGTCTTCTTGGGGTCGTGATAGGTGTTGTTGATCTGACATTCAAAGCCTCCCTTGGGCCATCCCTCCTTCTGAAAACGGGTGTGGAAGTAAACTCCTGCGTTCGAATGAGGCAGGGTCAGGACTTGGGCTTTGAACTCGAAGTTCTTGAAAGGCTTCTCGGCTTGGTAAAAAAGATGACAACGACCCGGAGCGTTGGCAACGATGCAACCGTCCCGGACCCAAAATGATTCGTTGTTTTCATTGGCTTTCCATCCTTTCAGGGTCTTGCCGTCGAACATCGAAACCCAATCTTTCGCGGGTTGATGATGAGTTTGATAGTGATCGGCCAGCAAGTCCCTGCCAAAGTCTCCCTTGAAGTCGCGCCAAACGGCGTGGGCATGATTCACCATGTTTTGGGTATTCGCGTACTCAAAGAGAAAATCAGGAGTTTGGACTCTATAATAGTGAGCTTTCCCCTCATCAAGACTACCTGCCCATGCAAGGTAGGTCTCGGTGGGGTGAAGCAAGGGCTTGCGGGCTGAAATCTGCCTTATGATCTCAGGACGGTGCTTGGCGACATAGCTATGAATCAATTCCTGCAGCCAGTCTTCTTGGCGTGGATTGAGCTTGGTGATCGGCAAGCCTTGGGGAGGAAGGAATGTGTTTCGGTGCACTTCGTTTTCCTGGCCCGAAAGAATGTCTCGAGGAGCTTTTTCCGAGAGAATGGCCAATTTTTTTTGGGGTGGTGAAAGAGATCTGAAGAGTTTGCGGGCTTTTTTCTCTTCATCTTCCAGGACCCGCAAGCCTGAGTATTTGCCGTCCGCGACCTTTGCCGGGCTCGCCCCAAAGAAGCTCGGTGTCGTGGAGAAGATTCTTCCATTTGCAAAAGTGAAGTTTAACGACAGGTGATGCCCTTCAAACCGCCAACCCCAAGTACCCGCCTTATCGGGTTCGCCGAAAATTGACAGGTGGTAAAGTTCGGGGTTTCGAATTTCGCGGCCCTCGCTTTCGTAAAGAATTTGTTCGAGAAGGATGACCTCCGTGGTTTCCATAAGACCGCGGTGGCTCAGGGCCGACCCCAGGAGCCCATGGGCAAGAATCTTTTGAATGGGCGACATCTGCTGCAGCGACAATCCCTGCCTTCCTTTGGGTTGGATGAAGCTTCCTGGAAAAAAGTGCCAATTTTTTCTTTCTTCGTCGATGAAGGCATAGTGAGCTTTGGATAGTTGTGCATCATCGAGAGATTGCAGGAATCGTTTGGCTGAGGTTGCCATGTCGATTGCCGGATCGTGGGCCATTGAACGGGCAATCGCTCCCATAAGGCAAAGGTGTGAGAAAAGAATTAATTTCATAGGCTTATCGTTTTAAAATTTGTATGCTTGAGCCATGACGTCGAACCAAAACCCGACCCTTTTAATAGAAAGCCTTGGGGGAGTTGGTCCTTTGGCGAATCCACCAATCCGTCAATGAAATAGCCAATTTCCGAAAGATGAAGCCATTGATGAATTTAAAAGTCGCAGGATCGATTTTCTCGGGGGGTGGAATTGGAGACGTAGGAGTCGAATGGGGAGCGGGCATTCCCGTGGTGGCTGCTTGCGAATTGGTGCCGTCCAGGGCTGATTTGATTCGCAGGAATTTTCCCAACACCCGAGTGTTTCAAGGTGACCTATGGGACTTGCAGGATGAATACGTCCGTTTCTTTAGGCAAAAGTTTGGAAAACGCAATCCCTGGCTCCTCACCTTGTCCCCCCCTTGCCAGGGAATGTCTTCCAATGGAGCCGGGCGTATTTCCGCCGAGATCCGCGCCGGCAAAAGACCAAAAGAAGATCAACGCAATAGGTTGATTTTGCCTGGAATCGAAGTTTTGGAGCAACTCAAGCCGGACTGGTTTATTCTTGAAAACGTCAGAAGAATGGAGAACACCGTGATTCGTAATGAAAGGAACAGCCCGGAAAACATCTTGGCCTGTCTTTTCCGTAGGCTCAGGCCGCTGGGATACTCCATCTTTGCCAACTCCCTTGATTTCAGAAACTACGGGGTTCCTCATCATCGGGAAAGGTTGATCACCGTGGGTTGCCGAATCCCCAGGCTTGCCAAAAGATTTCAAGGTAAGGAAGCGGTTTTTTCCAAGCTTCCGAGTCCATTCCATCCAGCGCCTTCGCATGGAGTCGATACCGCCGTTCCCTGGGTCACGCTTCGTCAAGCCATCGGCCATCTTTCCCCCCTGGACGCCTTGGCCAAAACGCAGGATGATGAGGATCCGTATCATTGCGTTCCCAAATGGAATCCCGAACAATACTTCTGGATGAAGCATACCCCGGAAGGAGAAACCGCTTTCCATAATTCGAGTTGTCCCGTTTGCAGGAAAAAAAGCCTCGAGGTCGATGCCGTTCTTTGCCCCTGTGGGGCTTCGCTGCCGCGACCTCAAATACTGAAGCAGGGAGTCAAGCGACTGGTTCGCGGGTTCAAGTCGTCTTATCGAAGAATGCAATGGGACAAGCCCGCATCCACCCTGACCATGAACAGTGGAGTCATTTCGAGCGACCTCAAGGGGCACCCCGAACAAAACCGGGTTCTTTCCTTGCGTGAAATTCTTATTCTTTCAACCCTGGACAACCCCCTCTGGGAAAAGGCTTATTCTTTTGACGGAATCCCATACGGTAGAATGTCCTGCGATCGGGTTTTCTCTCCAAGACT
The DNA here is from genome assembly GCA_038116775.1 of Opitutia bacterium. Taxonomy (GTDB): domain Bacteria; phylum Verrucomicrobiota; class Verrucomicrobiia; order Opitutales; family Seribacteraceae; genus Seribacter. The sequence continues at coordinate 11,914 of JAYOEB010000039.1, forward strand.
CGTAAGAGAAGTGATCGGGGAGTCCATTCCTCCACTGGCGATGATGCGAATGGTTAGGCATTTGCTTGAGGTGGAAGCAAAGTTCGCGGGTCAGCCTGCCTGACGGACTCTCACGTAATCGATCAGCATGGTGGCGGGAAATTTCGTTTGCTCGTCCGGCTCTCCAGGCCAACGACCCCCGACCGCCAAATTAAGAATTAGATGAAAGCGTTGGTCGAACGGAGCGGGAAACTGCCCTTTTTCAGAATACCATTTTTCCTGGGTCTGCCACACCTTTCCGTCAATCGCCCAACTGATTTTGCCTTCTTCCCATTGAATGGAAAAAACATGGAAATCATCTGCAAAGGTACCGGAGGACAATTGGTATTCTTTTCCCGAATGCTTGTTTCGAGGCCACCCACCTCCATAATGGAGCGTGCCGTGATAGACTGATGGTTGATGCCCGACCAGTTCCATGACGTCGATCTCTCCACTCGAAGCCCACCCACCGTATTTCTCATCGGTCGGAAGCATCCAGATGGCTGGCCAAATCCCTTTGCCGATAGGTAGTTTGGCCCTCACTTCTACTCGACAGTACTTCCAGTCTCCGCGATGTTTGCTACGAATTCGAGCGGAGGAGTAGGGACGACTGACGCCCACCACGTTTGGCTTGTCGTTGTGGGCCTCGATCACAAGGTTTCCACCCTTCACCCGTAGGTTCTTCTTATCCCAGCGGTAGATTTGCAACTCGTTGTTTCCACCACCATATGCGTTTTCCTCAACTCCCCATTTGGAGTAATCCAGGGAATCTCCGTTGAATTCATCACTCCAAACCAATTTCCATTCGGCTGAATTTAGGGATAAACCAAGCGCCCAATGCGCGAGAAGGAGGAGGCGGAAAGACTTCATGAAAGCATAATCAATTTGAAGGGTAGTCCGAGGAATAAAAAAGCGGCCCGTTCTCGGTAACCGAGAACGGGCCAAAAGCCAAGAAAGCCTACCCCAAAACTTCCTTGGTTGTCATGATTTAGGAAGATGGGAACGAAGTGGTCAACTGAGATTATGCGAGACCGGGATTTGTTGCGGGCATTGAATAATGTAATTGATTAAACAGCATATAGATATGCAAATAAGCAAAAGCGGGAAAAGTTATTCACCGCTTGAGCTTCGAGCTGTTAGTAAAGCGGAATTTATGGCAGACCAATTAATATTCGAATTTCTTTTTGCCGGGTTCTGGGATGGGGTAAGAGCCATCCGCGTTGGCTAGCAAGGGAGATTCCGAATCCATGGTCAGGTTTTCCACGCCTTTAGCGAACTCGTGCTCGCAATTATACATTTGTTCGTAGGATACTTCCGTACCTAAGTGAGCGGCCATTCTTCCCATGGAAGTGACCAGGCTAGCCTGGACTCCGCGCTCTACCTCGTTGAAGGGTTTGTCGTTTTTGATGGCATCCATCAGGTTCTCCCATTCGTCTTGGTAGGGATTGGATTCCCGTGTGGGCCGACCGCCTCCGGAATCTTGTCCGAACATCCATGCCAAGTCGCTATCCGGTCCCTGTCCCTTGTGGATTCTAGCCTGCGATCCGTGCCCGCCCGGTCCGGAGATCAGGGCATACCCCTTGGTGCCGTTCGCATGGCTGGCAAACTCCTGATAGCACTTGTTCATGCTTCTGCCCTGAAAATAAAGTTTGGTGTCGTCGGGGAAAGTGTATTCGACTGAGTAACTGTCCAGGTTTTGGTCGATTTCATCGCCTCGGTAATGCCTTCCTCCCAAGGCCTGCGCCTTGACCGGCCACATACCCTTCATCCAGCAGCATTCGTCGATGTTATGGATGTTGAAATCGCTGTAGACGCCGCCGCTAAGCCAGAGGAATCCATGAAAATTCTTGATTTGATACATGAGGTCGGAGATGTCCTTGTCGGGAGTGTCTTGCTTTCTTTTGTCCCAACCGATGAGCCTGCCCTGCATTCTCACGGCTTTGAGATAAAGAAGTTCGCCCAGTTCGCCATCTTCAATTCTAGATTTCAATTCCTTGCGAGCTTGGCTGTGTCTGCACATCAGTCCAACTCCCACCTTGAGGTTGAGCTTTTTGGCCTGCTCATTGATTTCAAGGATTTTTCTGGATGAAGGACCATCGGTAGTTACCGGTTTTTCCATGAAGACGTTCAATCCTTTTTCGATGGCGTATTTGTAATGGACCCATCTGAAGGCGCAAGGGGTGGTGAAGATGACGACGTCGCCGGGGTCCAGGACGTCCATGGCCTTTCTGTATCCATCGAAACCAACGAACTTACGGTCCGGGGTGACGTCCACGAGATCCTCGTGCTTTTGGATCAGGCCGTTGTAACTCCGATCGATCCGGTGTTCAAAAACATCCGCCATCGCTACCAATTTTCTTGGACCAAAAGCTTGGGAAACCGAAAGAGCGTTGCTGGCGGCACCCGTTCCTCTTCCACCGCATCCTACCAGAGCAAGCTTGGTTTCTTCCTTACTCTGCCCATGAACCATGGGAATGGCGACGCTAGCCAGTGCTCCTGCGGAGGCAATCCGTCCGGTTTTGCTAAGAAAAGATCGTCGAGTCACTGGGTGATCTAGAAGATATTTGGAATCATTCATCATAGTTTCAATAGACTGTTGGTTGAGTTGTGTGTTCGCAATTTCGGCGAATTTGATTTTGAACTGTCAAGGGGCCTAATCGGTGTCAACGGAAGATCGATTCTTCTCAAGATAGCAATCCGAGGCAATCCTTATCTTTGACTTGTTGCGGAGTCAAACCGATCGTTTTGCCGAACCCCTAATTTGCCCGGATGCAGTAAAGATGACTTTGGGATCGCGCGAAAATGAACTCGTCAATGGGAGAAAGCGTGGAACGAAAGACTTCATCCTCAGCGGTTTCCAATTGATTGACCGCCACGAGCTTCAATTTTTTTTTATCGGGAGAAACGACGTAGGTCGTCCCTCTTTCGTTTTGGATGTAATAATGATCCTTGCTCGCCAGAGGCGATCCGACAAAAGCCCCCTTCAACCGATCAATCCAGTGGGTTTCGCCCGTTTTGGCATCGTAACAGGTAATCACTCCGCTCATGCTGGTCACGAGAATGAGATCATTCAACATCATGGGAGAAGGCAGGTCTCTGCCGCCATTCCGCTTGGCATGCCATTTGAGGCGCGTCTTGGAAACGTCACCTCGTCCATCGGGACTAACGGCATACAAATCTCCCGGTTTCCCATTAACTACGTATACCAAGTCGTTGCCATAGAAGGGAACCGGAGCGCCCCTTCCGTTAAAGCCCTTGCAAAACCATCTTTCTTCGCCGTTTGCGGGATCATAGGCTCGCACCCCATATTCTCCGTTTAAAATCAATTGTCTTTGACCATCCACCTCTATGAAGATGGGAGTACTCCACCCGCCCCGCGGTTTTTCGGCCCTCGGGCAATCCCACTTGATTTTGCCGCTTTCCAAATCAATCGCAAGAAGACGGGAGGGTCCCATTGAATCGCAATTCTGATAAACGACACCACCGCTGATGACGGGGGAGGCGGCGACGCCCCAATTTCCCGGGAAAGTTCCTAGGTCAAGGGACCAAATCATCTCTCCTTCGGTTGAAAAACAGAAGAGACCGGCGGGACCAAAAAAGGCGACGACCCGGTTTTCGAAGGTTGCGGGTGTCGGCGTGCACCAGCCATTCATTCTGTGACTGTCTTCATTCTCATTGAATGTGATGGTTTTTTTCCAGACGATCCTTCCCTCGGTCTTGGAAAGGCAAAGCAGCGAACGTTTCGCGCCGCTGTTTTCGCCGGCAGTTACAAAAATCCTATCTCCCGCCTCCACCACGGAAGACTGCCCGCTGCCCGGTAATCGAGCCTTCCAAACAATGGAGTTTGAATTCCAGGAAAGTGGAATTTTTTTTTGGGTCACGCCCATTCCGGTCGGTCCGCGAAAAGATCTCCATTCCTCCCCGGCAAGGAGCTTTGCAAATGCCAATACGGCAAAGATCTTTATGAACTTGGGCATTCGAGGATTTAACTGAATTTAGTCAATAAGTGAAAATATATTTTTTAAATCCTAAAGAATTATTTCTTACCGAGCTAAAAGTTGACCCTGTTGGAAAAAATTGATCGGAAAAGAGCAATCAGAGGTGGAGCCTTCTCTCGTTCATTTGTGAATCAATTCGATTAAGGCAGTCGCTTGAGAAGTAATGAAAATGCTATGCCTACAATTGGCTTTGGCATTGCACTCGTTCGGAAGGACTGAGATTTAAAAATTTATTTAACCGCTCGCCGTTTCTGCTTCTTCGGATTCATCATCCTTGTCCCGGGCAGACATTATAGCCAGCCAACCGATAAATACACCG
>JAYOEB010000040.1:0-16210 GCA_038116775.1 Opitutia bacterium
ACTTAAGGAAGGCCAAGGGAGTTTTCGTGGGCGGAGCTCAACTCGCTCCTTCCTTGGCGACTCAGGGCAGACTTGAGGAAATCCCCTTGAATATTTGCTATGGAATGACGGAAACCGCCTCCATGATCACACTTTTGGAATCAAAGGATTTCTTGGATTCAAAAGAAGGGGTGGGGGAATGCCTTTCACATAGCAAAATAAGGATTGCAAATTCCCGATTCGAGATAAGATCGGACAGCCTCTGTTATCGTCTTGAATCATCCGAGTTTTCGAAAACTGATTGGATACAGACCAGTGACGAAGGAAAATACGTACAAGACGAGGGATACCATTTCATAACTCGATCGGATCGTTGCATCAATTCGGGTGGAAAAAAAATCAACCCGGAAAGAGTGGAAGGAGTTCTCTTGCAATTACCTGAGGTCGAACAGTGCGTGGTGCTTGGCGAGGAAGATGAATTCTGGGGACAAAAGGCAGTGACCTACCTAGTGCTTGTAAGGGAAATTGAACCGCAGGAGTTGAAAAGAAGGATTAAGGAAGAGCTTTTGCCACACGAGATTCCCAAGGAGTGGAGAGTCGTCAAGGAATTGCCTGCTTTAAAAAAGGGGCTCTAGCCCCAATCAGATGTCGTTGATGATTTGGTCAGCCAAACCGTACTCAATCGCTTCCACCGCATTCAAGTAAAAGTCGCGATCAGTGTCTTTTTGAATCTTTTCCAGCGGTTGGCCCGAGGTTTTGGCCAAGATGCCGTTCAATTCTTCGCGTAGTTTCTCCATTTCCTGAGCCTGAATATTGATGTCGACCGCGGAAGCCTGCATTCTTCCGGTTATGAGTGGCTGGTGTATGAGAACCCTCGAATGCGGATAAAGTAATCTTCTTCCCTTGCTTGCCCCGCACAACAAAATCGAACCCATGCTTGCCGCCATTCCCGTAACGACTACGGTGATCGGAGAACTAATGAGTTGCATCGTATCGAAAATTGCCATTCCTGCAGTGATTGAACCACCGGGAGAATTGATGTAGAAGGTAATTTCCTCCCCTGGGTTTGCGTTTTCAAGATAGAGAAGTTTTTCCGTAAGATCACGGGCGGATCGATCGCTGACTTCTCCCCAGAGAAAAATCTTACGGCTCTTGAGAAAGCTGCTTTGAATTAGTTCCGAAACGGAATCTTGCTTGGTGTTTTTTTCTTCGCTCATTATTAAAAAGATCCTAAATTATGATTCCAAGGAATCAATTCTCGCTTGATGACGTCCGCCTTCGAATTCTGCATTCACCCAGGTTTCGATGATTTCTTTAGTCAGTTGCAAAGGCACCAACCTTTGTCCTATGGAAATGAGGTTCGCATTGTTGTGCTCTTTAGCTAACCGCGCCGCTTCCACAGACCAGCAGAGGGCGCAGCGTATCCCCTTTACCTTATTTGCCGCCATTGCCTCTCCGTTTCCGCTTCCTCCGAAAACGATGCCGAAATCGCATAAACCGTTCGCAACCGCTTCGGCGGCCGGCTTGACGTAGTCGGGGTAGTTGCAGGACTGATCGGAAAAAGTGCCGAAATCCTTTATCTCATAGCCTTTCTCGCAAAGAAAATCTTTAATGGCCTCTTTGTGGGAAAAGCCGGCGTGATCCGTTCCGAGAGCAAATTTAAGGGGGCGAGATTCAGTGGAGGTCATAATTCATCAAGTGCTGTTTCCTTAAGTTCCTTTATCGAATGGACTAGCAAAAAAAGGGACTAAATCAAACCCAATTCCATCTTGCCCTCTTCAGAAATGAGATCTTGGGACCAAGGAGGATCCCAGACGATTTCAACTGCAGCATCGTCGATTCCAGGCAATTCCAAAATTTTCGATTTTACGTCCTCGGCGATAACCGGTCCCATCCCGCAACCGGGAGCAGTGAGCGTAAGATCTACAAGAGCAATTCTTCCTTGTTCTTCTCGATCTTCTAGTTCAATTCGATAAATCAAGCCAAGATCCACGACGTTTACCGGAATTTCAGGATCAAACACAGTTTTGAGGTTTTCTCGGATTTCATCTATGCCGGCTGGGCTTTGCCCGGTATCCTCAACGTTACTTTTCGTAAGTTCGACGTCTTCCCCAAGGGCATCTGCGTCTTGGGCTGCAATTCGATACATTCCCTGCAGGGTCATTACGGTGAAGTTGCCACCCAAACGGTGGGTAATCGTAACTTTCTCTCCTCGCCCAAGAGTGAATTCTTCACCGTGGGGAATAAGGGTTGCGTTTACGTCTCGTCGTAACTCGATTTCTTTTTGGGAACTGTTCATCAATCAAATTTAGATTCAATCCTCGCCCTGATGGATTCTATGAGTTTTTCGTCATTGATTTCAGATATTATTTCTTCCAAAAATCCAAGCGAAATCAATTTCTCCGCTGATTTTTGGGGAATTCCTCGAGAAAGGAGGTAGAAAAGCTCTTGGTCGTCGATTTTGCTGGTTGTCGCTCCGTGGCTGCACTTCACTTCGTTTGCAAGGATTTCCAGTCCTGGCATCGAGTCCGCTTCGGCTTCGTTGCTGAGTAGGAGATTTCTGTTGGTTTGATATGAATTGGTGTTCATCGCCCCAGGAAGAACTTTGATCATTCCAGAAAAGATTGATTTTGACTCCCCACTAAGAGCATTTTTGGAAATTAAATTGCTTCGGCAATTCGGAGCCAAGTGAAGCTGCATCGTTCTTTGGTCAAGAAGTTGCTCACCCGTGCCTAGAAAGAGAGAGAAGTTGTCGAATTCTGCACCTTCATCAATGAGCTGACCCTTGATTTCGTTTCTGCACTGCGATGAGCCAAGGTGAATGCAGATATTTCGCAGACTACCGTTTTTGCCGACGGAAAAATTATCAAGTTGAAAAACGGTGGAAGACGACCCTGCGTCCTGAATCAAGATACGCTCCAAGGACGCTCCTTCCCCAACGTGGGCATGGAGCACGTTTCCTAGGAAATTTTTAGAATTGTGGTTCGTTCCCTCGATGAATTCGACTACCCTGACGTGGGAGTTGGGAGCGAGGGAAATAAAATTTTTTCGAAAAGATATGCTTTGATTTTCCGGAAGGCGATGACGAATGGTAAACGGTTCTGAATTTTGGATTTCACTTCTCGTCTTGAGAAGAAAACCACACTCAAAAAAAGCGGAGGCCAAATGATAGATGTTTTTTGCCCCTAAATCCGGACCTTGACATTCGATGAGACTGCTTATCTCGGATGGTGAATCTAAAATGACTTTGTCGAGTTCACCGAAGGTGAAATGTCCTTCATGGTGTTTGCTTAATTGAAGTTGCTTTTTATCGGAACTGATTTCCTTCACTCCCGAAAGGCTAAATCTACTTTGAGGAGAAAATCTCCAAGTCTCGTCTTTTAAAGCTGGTGAACCCTTTGAACTGAAGGCGTTCCACCGGTCCATTCTGTAATCGGCCAGCCAGCCGGGTTCCCATGATCTTTGGTCAACGAAACCGGTAAAAAGATCTTTGGATTCGAAAATGGAAAAATTGGAGGATGGGCTTGCGGATTCCATGGCTAAAAATGGGAAATAAGGCTTGTTAGCCTACCGAACCTTCCATCTCAAGATCGATCAGTCTTTTCAATTCGACGCTGTATTCCATGGGGAATTCACGGATAAGATCGTTGACGAAGCCATTCACGCACAAACTCATCGCTTCCGCTTCGTTGAGTCCGCGTTGCTGCATGTAGAAAATCTGTTCGGCGCTGACTTTGGAGACCGTCGCCTCGTGTTGGACCGAATTATCGTCGCCTTGTACCGAAATGGCAGGATAAGTGTCCGTTTGACTGTCGCTGTTTATGAGAAGGGCATCGCACTCGGTGTTGTTTCTACAATGTCTGAGGTGCTTGGGCATCCTGACGAGTCCTCGGTAGGATGATCTTCCGGTGCCGATGGAAACGGATTTTGCAATGATGTTGCTCGTGGTCTCTTCCGCTGCATGAACCATTTTGGCGCCTGTGTCCTGATGCTGACCATTATTCGCCAAGGCAATGGAGAGCACCTCTCCCCTCGACTTTCTTCCCCGAAGGATCACCCCCGGATACTTCATGGTAAGTCTAGAGCCGATATTGCAGTCAATCCACCTAACCTCGGACTCTTCCTCGGCGATGGCTCTCTTAGTGACGAGGTTAAAGACGTTGTTGGACCAATTCTGAACCGTGACGTACTGGATTTTGGCTCCCTTCAAGGCAACGAGTTCGACCACGGCGCTGTGAAGGGTGGAAGTTTCGAACTTAGGGGCCGTGCATCCTTCCATATAGGTAAGCTCCGCGCCTTCGTCGGCAATGATCAAGGTACGCTCGAATTGACCGAAATTTTCGGCATTTATTCTAAAGTATGCTTGCAGAGGTTGAGCGAGTTTGACGCCGGGAGGAACGTAGATAAAACTACCACCACTAAAGACAGAGCTGTTCAATGCAGAGAATTTGTTGTCGGAAGTCGGAATTACCTTTCCAAACCACTTTTTGAAAATTTCCGGATGCTCGCGCAACCCTTCCGTCGAACCAACGAAAATGACTCCCTCTTTCTCAAGATCCTCCTTCATTCTGGAGTAGGCGGCTTCGCTGTCAAACTGAGCCTCAACGCCAGCTAAAAACTTTCTCTCCTGTTCAGGTATGCCGAGACGCTCAAAGGTTTCCTTGACGTCTTCGGGCACGTCTTCCCAAGAGCGACTTGGTTGTTGTCCTTTGGCGAGGTAGTATCTGATGACGTCGAAGTTTATGTTTCTAAGGTCCTGTGTGGCCCAGTGAGTCGGGAGTGGTTTCCTCCGAAAAGTTTCGAGGGCCTTTAGACGAAAGTCCAACAGCCAAGGTTCTTCTTTCTTTATTTCAGAAATGTAACGCACGACGTCTTCGTTCAGTCCGACGCCGGCATCAAATGCATATTGGGTGTCGTAGTGAAAGTTGCCTTTGTTGGCGTCAAAATCGAATTCGTTTGCTTGAATCATGATTTATCAAATGCTTTAGGCGGCGATTTCCTCCTTGATCCAGTCATACCCTTTCTCCTCCAGTTCGAGAGCCAACGACTTGTCGCCGGATCGGACGATTTTACCGTCCCACATGACGTGAACGACGTCGGGTACGATGTATTCGAGAAGTCTTTGATAATGGGTGATGACGAGAATACCTCGATTTTCGGAACGAAGCTTGTTAACGCCGTTGGAAACTATGCGGAGGGCGTCAATGTCCAAACCGCTGTCGGTTTCGTCCAAAATACAATAATGGGGCTCGAGCATGCTCATTTGTAAGATTTCACATCTCTTTTTCTCCCCACCGGAAAAACCGTCGTTTAGCGATCTTGAGGTAAACTTGCGGTCCATACCCAACTCGTCCATTTTGGAATATAAAGTCTTGTAATATTCAACGGCTTTGATGGTTTCACCTTCGGGCAATCTGGCTTGGAGAGCGGCTCTTATGAAGTTTGCGATGCTGACTCCCGGAACCTCTATGGGATACTGGAAAGCAAGAAACAAACCGAGCCTGGAAATGTCATCGGCATCCTTCCCAAGCAGGTTGATCTCGTTCATCAGTATTTCTCCTTGCGACACTTCGTAGTCTGGGTGACCGGCAATTACTTTGGAGAGCGTGCTTTTGCCGCTGCCGTTAGGACCCATGATGGCATGTACCTGCCCTTGCGGAATCTCCAAACTCAGATTGTTGATAATCTGTTTGCCGGAAATGGAAGCGACGAGGTTTTTGATTTTTAGAGAATTCACGTTGGTTGGCTGATTTTAGTTGAAAGAGGAAGTACCGCTGAAGGTAAGGTCAAAGTTTTCAGAAAAGAAACCTTCCGGCAGAATGGATTGTAGTTTGTCCAAATCTTCCGCGCTTAAGTCCAGGTCATGGATTTTTCCTGATTTCAAGCATCTGAAGTGAGCGTGAGGAGTGAGGTTTGGGCAATATCGGGAGGACGATCTGTCTACGTTGACTTGCTTGACCAACGCGCAGTCCACTAGGGTTTCAAGGCAGTTGTAAACCGTTGCCAATGAGATTCCAGGAAGCCTCTTCCGGACACGAATGAGCAGTTCGTCTGCGGTCGGGTGATCTTTTTTGAGCAGCAGTTCATGATAGACGCAGGATCTCTGCTTTGTGGGTTTCAACCCTTTAAGCATAAGAATCTCGTCTAGCCTCTCTAGCAAGTGAACTGTGTCGTTTTTGATCAAAGGTTCTACGATAAGGAAAATTCCAATCGTTTCAAGTTGTAATTGGAATCATTCTAAACAAATGCGCGACCCAACACAAACAGTTCTTTCGCTACAAATCAATAGTCGGTGAAGGAGAACAGACCCCAGAGAAAAGTGGTTTTAGTCCCAGAAAAATTTTGACGATTGACGATTTCCTCGGAACTCAGCCGTATGCTGCCGACCTCGACGGGAGAGTAGGCGCCTTTTTGATGAGTCACGGCTCCCATGACGTTATATTTCTCTGAGTTGCCGAATTTTTTCCAAAAGCAACCTTGCATGGAAAAATTGAGGGAGCAGATAAAAAAAACAAGTGCCAATTTACGACGTACTTTAGACATTGCGAAGATGAAAATTTGAAACGCTTTGTAAGTCAACGAACAATTTCAGCGTAAGAAAGGGCTTTATTGTTTGTTCAATTGAGATTTCTAATTTATTTCATGGAGAAATATGAGTATTGAAAATCATTCGCTTGACGACATCGTATCCCTTGCCAAAAGAAAGGGCTTTGTCTTCCAGTCCTCTGAAATTTATGGGGGATTGAACGGTTTTTTTGACTACGGCCCTTTGGGCGTTGAGTTAAGAAAAAACATCAAAGACGCATGGTGGGAAGACATGGTTAGGAGAAGAGACGACGTCGTAGGACTTGACTCTTCGATTATTATGAATCCAAGCGTTTGGGAGGCTTCCGGCCATGTGGATGGCTTTACGGATCCGATGGTGGATTGCAAGGAATCCAAAATGCGCTATAGAGCGGATCAACTTTTTGCCGCCGAGATCTTCGTTGATGGCAAGACCTTGGGTTGGATTGCGCTCTTGGAATCGGAGAGGATGGAGGAAGAATCTCTTGAAAAAGCCGAGACCCTGAAAAGAAAATCAGGAAGCAAGGGTAAGTTGGCCGAGTTGAACTTAAAGCCCTATGACGAACTGAGTCCGGAGAATCAACTACTTGTACCTTCACCCGCTACCGGCAAGCCTGGAACCCTTACGCCTCCTCGGGAATTCAACATGATGTTTGAAACCAATGTGGGAGCTTTGAGGGATGCTTCCTCCAAGTGTTACTTGCGTCCCGAAACCGCTCAGGGAATCTTTGCAAATTTTAAGAACGTCGTTGATACGGGACGGGTTAAGGTGCCTTTTGGAATCGCTCAAATTGGAAAAGCGTTTCGCAATGAAATAACTCCAAGAAACTTCATTTTTCGATCTCGTGAATTCGAGCAAATGGAGATAGAATACTTTATTCCACCTGGAGATTTGGAGTGGCCAAAGTTTCACAAGGAATGGATCGACGTAAGAAAGGCATGGTTTTCGAGCATAGGGCTCACCCAAGAGGATTTGGGGGAAGAGGCGCATCCCGAGCACAAGCTTGCGCACTACGCCAAGGCTTGCACCGACATAACCTTCAAATTCCCATTTGGCGAACATGAGCTTGAGGGCATTGCGGCCAGAGGAAATTATGATCTGCAGCAGCATCAGAGCCATTCCGGAAAATCATTGGAGTATTTCGACGAGAATTCGAAGCAAAAATACTTGCCGCATGTGATTGAGCCGAGCTTGGGGGTAGACCGTACTTTTCTTGCCGTTCTCTGTTCCGCCTACCGTGTTGATGAGATTGATGGAGAAAAAAGAACCGTCTTACGATTTCATCCTCGAGTTGCACCCATAAAGGCAGGCGTATTTCCTCTCGTTAAAAACAAGCCCGAATTAGTTGAAAGAGCTTTGCGCTTTTATCAGAGATTACAAAGGAGATGGAACGTTGTTTATGATCATGGTGGTGCGATTGGAAGAAGGTACCGCAGGATTGACGAAGCAGGCGTTCCCTACGGAATCACAATTGATTTCGATACCATAGAGGGCGACGGGTCCATTACCCTCAGAGACCGTGACTCCACCAAGCAAGTGAGAATGTCTGAGGAGGAAGCGATTGCCCACATGGAGCAATCCATTCAGTCTTGATTCTCGACGCTTAGTTTCCAGTCAACGAGTACAACCTGAGGGTTGTTCTGCCGGTTCCATCGATTCCATCTTATTTTAAATGCCAAATCCACTTTCTTTGAAATTGGAGGAATGCTTTCACTCATATTCCAAGCAATCCCTGGAATGAAGCTATGTCCGCTTTCTATCTTAAACTGGAAATGATTACCATTTCCGATGATTCTGGGCGGGCTTTGAAGGGTCAGTTCCTTGAGGGCGAAGACGGGTTCCGGATTGTCCTGCCCAAATGGTCCGAGGTAATCAATTTCGGTTAGAAGTTCTGGGCTGATATCATCCACTTCCAACAAGTGATCAATGGTAAGGTAGGCTTGATGATCGTCGTCTGAGAATTCTTCTTTTAAGGAGGAAAGAAAAGATTCGATGAATGAAGGAAGGTTGGAAGAATCAATGGTCAAGCCGATCGCGGCAGGATGCCCGCCCCAATGATCAAATAGATCTTTGCAGTGGGTCATGGCTTTTACGAGATTAATGCCGTTGGGGCTTCTGCCCGAACCCTTGAACTTGCCGCCGTCAAATCCCAGCACAATACATGGCTTGTTTAGTTTGTTGGCTAATTTTCCGGCTACTATTCCAACGACGCCCGGATGCCATTCCGGACCTTCCCCAAAAATGACGGCGGCCTTTTCGTCCTGAAATCTTTCTTCCGCTTCCATGAGAGCTTGTTCGGAAAGTCGTGACTCGATGGACTTTCTTTCTTCGTTCATGGCGTCCATTTTCGAAGCTAAGTCTTCCGCTGTTTTGTAATCTTCGGTAAGCAACAACTGAGCGGCCACTTCCGGATCGTTTAATCTCCCGCAAGCATTAATGCGCGGAGCGATTCGAAAAGTAACGTCTTCCGAATCAAAGGGAAAGCTGTGATCGAAGTTCGCCAACTTGATCAACGATTGCAACCCCGTGCCGGGGTTGCTTCTCAAATGTTTCAATCCATATCTGACCAGAGTCCGATTTTCCCCCACAAGAGGAACCATGTCGGCCAGTGTGCCTAATGCGCAAAGGGCAAGGTAATTTTTTGGACTGACTTCAAATGCCTTTGCATTTCCATTACTCCTAAGCTCTTTGATTATGCCATGAGCTAACTTGAAGGTGAGTCCTGCCGTGCAGAAAATCGTGGATTTTTCTTTTCCTTTCTCCTCAAGGTGTGGGTTCAGGATAATCGGGTGGGGGTGAATATCCTCCTTTGCCTTGTGATGATCGACGATAACTAAGTCAATTTGGTTTTTCTCCAGAAATTTGGCTTCGCTTGACGAGTTGGTTCCACAATCAAGTGAAACCACCAAGGAGAATTCATCTAACTTCAAACCCCTGCTGAGAACTTCATGACTGAGGCCGTATCCCTCGGTCTTGCGAAAAGGGATTACGTATTTGGATTCAAGACCGAGGGAGGCTAATAATTTTGTGAGAATGACGGTCGACGTAATGCCATCGACGTCATAATCGCCTATTATTAGAACTTTCTCTTTTTTGGCGATCGCATCACAAAGTCGTAAGGATGCGCTTTCCAGATTAGGAATATCAAAGGGGTCCGCGAGTTGCCCTAATTTGGGACGCAAGAATGAATCGGCTTCTTTTTCGTCTCTTATTCCCCGAGAGACCATCAACGAAGCCAGTTTTACGGATATTGAAAGCTGGGTGGAAAGTCGCCGGGCCAGAGAGTCGCTTACCTGCAATTCATTCCAGCGCATGACCTACGAAGGGATGAATGGAATTTTTGACGCAGTCTATTTGGAAGAAGACGTCTGCCAATCGTACTTGGGGAGGAAGTCGTTCTCTTCCACGTGCTTTCTGTCGCCTTTATGCCAAAAGTAAAAGATTGGGCTTGCGATGAAAATGGAAGAAAAAGTTCCCGTCAGTATTCCAATAACAAACACGAATGCAAAATCATTAATGATTCCAGCTCCAAAAATCCATAGGGAAACTGCGGCCAATAGAGTCGTAAAACTAGTCAGAATGGATCGGGACAGAACCCTGTTTATGGCAATGACGATGATCTTTTTCAAATTTGTGACGGGATTAAGTTCAAGCTCTTCCCTTACCCTGTCGAAGACGACAATGGTGTCGTTAATCGAATAACCGACGATCATCAGGATAGAAGCGAGCATGGGAGCCGTAAATTGTCCGGAGCAGATTTCTCCGGCGGAAACGACGCCAAGCAGGACAAACAGTCCTACGGTCATCATCACGTCGTGTATGGTTGCAACGACTGCGCCGATTGCATACCCCATCTCAAATCGAATCGCGACGTACAGGAGAATGCCAAACAGCGCCACTATCACCGACAAGATCGCGTCTTTCTTGATTTCCGCGCTCACGGAAGCCCCGATGTTGCTCATACCTTCCTCTTGGAGTTCAGCTTCAGGAAAGCTTTCGTTGATTGTTTCGAGGGCAATTCTGGATTTTCCCAATTCAGTCTGGAGCACAAGCTTTTTGCTCTGCTCGCCAGAGCCAATTTCGGAACGGTAAAGATGCTGGACCTCTCCAGACTCCTGCGAGTTCTCAAAAAGCGCATCAAGTTGGGAAGAATCGATCTCTTGCCCAAAGGAAGCTACGATTTCCTCGCCTCCCTTGAAGTCAATGCCCAGAATTTCGTCTTTGTTTTGGTAGATTGATACGGCCCCAATCACGACAACAAGCCATGAGACAAGAAAAGCCGGCTTGCGATACTTGTGAAAATCGATCTCGGATTTTGGCTTTTGCTTTTGGATTTCCTTCAGGCTGATGAGATTTTTTAAACCAACTTGGAGAAAGACGTTCAAAAGCAAGCGACTGATGAAAAGGGCGCAGAATACGGAGGTAATGATTCCAACTGCCAAGGTTATTCCAAACCCCTTGACCGGACCAGTTCCAAGCCAAATCAGAATGGAAGCTGTTATCAGGGTAGTCAAGTTTGCGTCGATGATAGTCGAAAATGCCTTGGAATACCCTCCTTCAAGGGCATTTTCAGGACTTTTCCCGGCCCGGAGTTCTTCGCGAATCCGCTCAAATATGAGTATGTTTGCATCCACGGCCATTCCCAGAGTCAGGACTAGGGCCGCAAGCCCCGGAAGCGTAAAAGTTGCTTGAAAAAGACCTGCAAGAACTGCGACGACGATGAGAATGTTCGAAGATACCGAAACAATGGCCACGAAACCCCCGGACCAATACCATAATATCATGAATGTAATGATCAAAGCTGCCCCGACTATACAGGCATTGGTGCTGCTGGCTAGAGCTCCTGCGGCGAGGGTGGGGGACACCTCGTATTTTTCGCCGATCTTAAGGGAAACCTTAAGGGGATTGTTCAAAATATCGGAGAGCATCTTAGCCTCACGATAACTGAAGTTACCGCTAATGACGGCGCTGCCTCCGTCTATTCTGGCTTTTACCGTGGGAGCGCTTTCAAGTTTTCCATCGAGGACAATAGCCAGTCGTCCCGGAGCCCCCGTCGAGGAGTCGTTCAACTGGGCTATTTCTCCGGTAAGATCCGCAAAGACCTTACCTCCCTCCCCGGTGAAGTCCAAGCCAACTTCCCACCCACCGACTTGGTCTTGCCTCGGATAGGCTTCTTGAATGATCTCGCCATCCGCAGACCATAATCTTCTAACCCAAATTGGACGTTCATTGGCTTGGGCTTCATCTCTGAGCATGGCGAGGTGGGGAATGCCTTCGTCGTCCGTCCACTCTTCGCCGACTTGCGCGGGTACAGGGGCTGATGAGGACACGTTTACAATGCGAAACTCTAACTTTGCAGGCTTTTGCAGTTCTTCAATCAAACTGGGATCTTGCTTGGTGGTCGTATCGGGAATTTGAATCTCGATGGAAAGATCTCCTTTTTTGCGAACAACAGTCTCCGCCACTCCAAATGCATTTAATCTTTCGTTCATGATTTCAACCACCTTATCAAGCGGACTGGCGCCGCTGGGGGAAATCTCATTCATGGAAAGGTTGTCGTCTGAAATTTCCATGGTAAAGGCAATGCCGCCGCGAAGATCCAAGCCCTTTTTGATAGCAGTCTGCGAGTTCCTCAGAAGCGTCCTTAAAACCAAGTCGTTTCTTTTGTCGCGATCCTTGACGTGCCCGCATCGGATACCAGGTTTTACCAAGAACGGAAGCAACCTCGAACAAACCGTACCCACGAAACCGCGGGGAGGCTCGAAATAAGCGGAGTAATCCAACCTGTTCCTTTGTCCGTAAGTCCTGAGGGCTCCGTAGTCAACTTCAGTTCCTTCGGGAAGTTGGTTGCGGAGGTTTTCAAGCACTTCGGCGAAGGTTTCATGTCCGAGGTGATCGGATTCATTGGCGTCCGAAGTAACCTGACTAAGAGCATATTCTCCTATGTTTTGATCTTCAAAGGGCGTGATCAAAGAAAAGCAAATGAGTACGAGAACGAGTGTAAACCCGAGTCTCCAGATATTTGATTTTGTCATAATTAAGGGCTGTGCGATTGGGGGTAATCCCCAAAGTAGGCTAGTCTAATTTAGCGGAAATGGCGTCTTTGGTAACCTCAACCTTAACGTTTTCGGAAATCCTGATTACGAAGGAATCGTCTTTGACCCCGGTGACCGTGCCGAGCAGACCTCCCACAGTCTTGATCTTCGCCCCTTTTTCCAAGGCATTCACCATTTTTTGATGATCTTTTCTTTTTTTGTTTTGAGGAGCAAGGATTAGGAAGTAAAAGGCTACGAACATAATGATAAGAGGCAAAAAGCTCATTAAGCCACCTCCCTCAGGTTGTCCGTTGGGTCCGGCCATTGCCAAGGTCGTAGAAAAAGATGAAAAGAGAGTGATTGAGTTCATGGGAAAGCGGAACAGTAAAAGATTAAAGCCTAGGATTTGCAAGCCTCGAAGAACCGCATCACTTTCGATGCCTTACGCCAATCTCACAGAGCGATCAGAATTTGCACGCAACCGATTACAAATCCTATGAAAGCCCCAATCATTTCGATGAATTTGAATTCTTTTTTCATCAACCTCACCAGCAATTCTTCAATTTTCTCTGACGAAAAGGCTTCCACCTTCTTTGTGACCATTTTTTTGACGTTTAGCTGGCTTTCCAGTCGGTCGTTCAATTCATCGATGGAATTAACAAGGAATTCCTTAATTTCCTCCTCAAAAAGCTTGGTCGCTTTTGCAATCATATCATCCGAGAGAAACATCGACAACATGGGGAAAGCCTGAACCAACTTGCCGCGGATTGTTTTTTCAATGCTTTGGCTGACGATCTTCATGCTTGCTTCACTGGTAGCGTGGGATCTGATTTTTTCAGTAATCTGCTTAGTCGATAAGAGCTCATTCGCCACCAACTCGCCAAGTTTCTCAGCGAGTTGCTTTTGTCTTTTCGGGAAAATTCCCTGAACTTGAATGCCGAGAAAAGAAAATGCGGTTCTTGGGTGGAATAGCATTTTTACGGCTAAAAAATTAGTAAACCAGCCAATAAAGGCTGCAATGAAAGGGAGTGCCCAGATAATTCCGGAAGCGTCGCCTTCCGTAGAGAAAGCAAGGACTTGGTTGCTTAAGTTGTCGAAGTCATTCATGAGCGTAGAAGGATTTTGCTAAACAAAAAAAGCCGCTTTCGCGACTTTTAAAAAATCTCAAGGTTTTGCTTGAGTCGATCGTTTATCTACGCCTTCTGGATCCGAAAGATAGCTGCTTGCCGAATCCTCGATTTCTTTTTCTGGATATTGCGGGAGCGGTGACGATCAGGCTCGAAGGTTCATCTCGATAAGCGAATTCCTCGACGAATTTACGATCCAAAGAGCTGCCAAGAAGCTTTTCAATAGATTCGACGAGAGGCAATTCCTCAGGTTTGCAGAGCGTGAAAGCTTCACCTTCGGAACGGGCTCTGCCAGTTCGGCCGATGCGGTGAATATAATCTTCCGAATGCTGCGGTACGTCGTAATTAATTACATGAGTGACGTTTGAAATATCAAGCCCACGGGATGCAACGTCAGTTGCGCAAAGTATTTTTACTTTTCCACTTTTGAATTCTTCTAAGGCCCGAACTCTTTCCTTTTGCTTAAGATCCGAATGAAGTACCCGGACTTCGTTCCCATGTTCTGACAGCCAGTGACTTATTTTGTCGGTTCCCCTGCGGGTTTGAAAGAAGATGATCAGGTTTTGGAATTCGATAGTCTTCAACAAGGAGATCAGAAGATCAAATTTTTGAATGGCGGGAACGGGATAAAGAGCATGACTAACGGTTTCGGCAGCTGAGATTTTGACGTCGATCTTAGCCTCTGCAGGGTTCTTCAGAGCCCAAGAGGATAATCTGCGGACAGTGTCGGGAATAGTCGCGGAAAATAAAAGCGTTTGCCTCGTACGCGGGGTTTTCTGGATAATTCGGGTAACGTCCTCGATGAAACCCATGTCAAGCATGCGGTCCACCTCATCTAGGATGAGGATCTCAATATCAGCTAACGACAAATTCTTCTGACTCAAGTGATCGAGCAGCCTGCCGGGAGTCGCCACGATTATGTCGGGTTGGTTTCCGAGTTGTTCCAACTGTTTGCCATATTTTACGCCTCCGTAAAGAAGGGCTAATCGCAGATCCAGATATTTGTTATAAATTCGGAAGTTTTCTTCTATCTGGATCGCCAATTCACGGGTTGGAGCCAAGGCAAGGGCGCGGCATTTTCCGTGATTCCCCAATCGATGAATGCAAGGGAGCGCAAAGGCTGCGGTTTTACCGGTTCCCGTCTGGGCAGAACCGATGAGATCCCTGCCCTCCAAGATCGAGGGTATGGCCGTCCTTTGAATGGGGGTAGGCTCATGGTAGCCAAGTTCTTCTATTGCCTGAATTATTTTAGGTGCTAGACCTAGTTGTTGAAAGTTCATAAAGGTAAATCTATATTTGGTAGCGGAAGCTGCCTCTGAGAAAATGCGACTATAATCTTACTTTTCGTCAATGAGCGAGGATAAACCGAGGGATTCTTACAGAGGAAGATTGGCGCCAACGCCGTCAGGTTTCCTGCATGAGGGCCATGTTCGGACTTTTCGAACGGCTTGGAATAGAGCGCGAGAATTCGGAGGATCATTGATTTTCCGCTTGGACGACTTGGATTTGGATCGGTGCAAGCAAGAATTCATCGAAGCTTGTTTTGAGGATATGAGGGGAATGAAATTGGATTGGGACGAAGGCCCGGACATAGGGGGTGAGGTCGGTCCTTACCGTCAAAGCCAAAGGTCTGAATTCTATTTGGAGGCTTTGACTCGATTGTTGCAGTTGGGATTGATTTATCCTTGTAAACGAAGCAGAACTGAAATCCGGTCTTTTTCAATGCTTAGTCGGTCGGGGGAAGAATTCTTGTTTCCGAAAGAGTTTCGCCCAAAAAAAGAAGATTTTTGCAAGACGAGGATTTCTACTTCGATCAACTGGCGCTTCCGGACCGATTGGGGCAAGGAAATCAAGTTTAAGGATGAGAAAAAAGCCGAACAAACCTTCTTGTTGGGAACAGACTTGTCCGACTTCTTAGTTTGGCGCCAAGATGGCGTCGCCGCTTACGAACTGGCAACCGTGGTGGACGATCACTACATGAACATTACAGAGATCGTACGCGGTGAGGATTTGCTCGCATCGAGCGCCCGACAATGCCTGCTGTTTGACGCCTTGGGTTGGGAGAGGCCATTCTTTTACCATTGTGATCTTTTAAGGGGAGAGGATGGAAAGAAGCTCTCCAAGTCAAGTCGTTGTCTTCCTCGACTCTTTTCTGCTTTTTGAGATTGCCTTTGCTTTGGCTAGGGAAAGAAATTCGTACTGGGCGTGAAGCCTTGCAAAAACGTAGCCCGCCCAACCATCAAGGATTCCACCTTGCCAAAAGTAGACGTAAAGAAAGCGCAAGGAGGGTCGGAAAGGAAGCTGCCTGAATATTCTTCTGAGTCTTCGCTTTCCTTTGACGGTTTCATGCTGGAGGGCGGATTCGTCATCTTTCGACGAGTTTTCCACCACCGCCTCCCAATTTGAATAGCGGTTATGTTTTTCCACAAAACTTTCGATCGTAGGAAAGGCATGGTGATCCATGATCGACTGCAGCTTCCCAGTTGTTCCCTGAACAACTACAT
>JAYOEB010000041.1:0-4872 GCA_038116775.1 Opitutia bacterium
CTGTTTTTCCTTCAAGGCGCTCCCTCTCCGTAAAAAGAAACCCAAAGGCAAAAGCAGGCGTAGGAAAGGAGCAACCCGATTATCAGGCTTAAGTTAAACCTTATTTTAATCTGCCGGTGGCTCAGAAGAAGCAGGAAGGCAAAAAAAAGCGATTCGGAGACAAAAGTTCCGATCGCAGCTCCCTTCAAGCCATATTTCTCGATGAGCAATAGACTGAGCAGGACGTTCGAGAACAAGGCAATGACCGAGGCATAGGTGTTGCCGATGGTTCTTTTCGTCACCAGGGTGCCGACGTTGGCGATGCTGGAGGCCCCATGCAGAACGGCCGCCCCCACCAACCACGGAACGATCACGACTCCCGACTGGTAAGCCGGTGGGAGAATCAAGTCCACGAGAAAACCGGAGCAAAGCACGAAGACAACGCCCCCGGTAAAAAACGCAAGAAGGTAGCCGCTTAAGACCTTGGAAAAGATTTCGTCTCTGACGGAAGCCTTCTCTTTGAGAGCTTCTATCGAATGAGGCGTCCAGGCATTCCGAAAAATCGAGACCAAAACTTGCACGACGCCCGTGTAGGTAAACGCCGCCGCGTAGATTCCAACCATGGAATATCCGCTAAAAGTAAGAATGATGAATCGATCGGCCCGAGCATTGACCAAGGTAGTGAGAACTCCCGGGACGATAGGCGCGCTGTATTTAAGAAAGAAGATCAATTTCCGGGTAGAAAACCTAAGTCCTAGAAACTCGCGATTGAGGAATAGCGAAAGAAGAAGGCTGCTCATTCCGGCGAGTGAGGACCCGTAAAAAAGACCGGCTATGCCACAAGCTTGGTCGAGGACGAAAAACAGGGACAAAAAAACGTAGCAAAAGGTATGGGCCAAGTTCATCAAGTTGAACTTGAGGATCTCTCTGCGCATCCTGAAGCAGACGTTGCTGAGGTTGAAAAGCGCTTGAAAAAGAATCGCGGTCATCGCAATTGGGAGATGGCCGAGAATCGTTTGCCGATTTTCAAAAGTGAAGAATGGAAGCCTGGCGAGGACGAATGAACCCGCGATCACCAAAGAGCCGACGAAAAGGACGGTGATCATACAGGTCATGAACTTTTCGGCAGTCTGCATGCGGTTGTCATCCGATGACCAAAACCTAACCAGGGCGCTCTCCAGAGATAAGGAAATCAAAACGCCGGCGAAGACCGAAATGCTCAGGATAAGATCAAAGGTTCCGTACTCGTCTTCGGAAAACAAACGGGTCAGAACCGGAAGCAGAAGCAGACCCGCGCATTTTGACAAGGCGGCAAAAAAACCATATCCGACCAGATCCTTGGATAGATTAGAGTATAACTTCAAAGTCTTTTCTTGAGAAGACCGAATGAAACTTTCCGCCCAGATCGAGTTCCTGCCAGTTCTCACCGATCCTCCATCCCGGAAGCTTCCTCGAAAGTTCCTTTTTGTCGACGACCAGCATGTTGATGCCAAGTTCCGCAGCCATCTCGTCGAGATGAACCAAATTGGTGTAGGGATATTCGGGGCAATCGCGCTGGTTGACGACCCCTTTTACGTCCTTCTTCACATGGAAGGGATAAAGCACTTTGGCTTTGGTCTCCAATAGGACCCGCCACATGCTTAGGGCGTGAAATGGATAGATGACGAGATTTGTCGGAGAACTTTGCTTTCTTAGGAAAGCCAACAGTTTCCGGTCTTCGGCGGCGCGGGCCCTTCTGGGATCCCTTAGAAAGCAAACTTCGATCAGGAAGTAAAGCAGTCCATACCCGATCAGGCAATATAGGATCCACTTCAGGTTCAAGCTGTTTGCCATGATCACCACCCCCAGGATGACAAAGTAAGAAAGATGACTGACGTAGCGTTCCGCCTCACCCAAAAACAAAAGCAGCGGCAAGGAGGTCAGAATAAAATGGCGCAGGAGAAGACAGGCCCATCGCAAAGTCCCAGAGAGTCATAGGTTCCGAGATCGAAACACCGAATCAATAGAATGAAAAATAATATAAGACAGGGAAACTTCAGAAACATGGAGGAATAAGAAAAATCTTGGAGCAAACGGATCATGAGACGGGCAAGATTTTCAAGTAGAGTCCTTTCTCCCTGAAAACTGAAGATTCTCCTCAAGTCGTTTCTCTTGGAAACGGGGGTCTTGCCCGTGAGATTTTTCCTGAAGTACCAGATCAAGTGCGAAAACTGCACCCTCAGGGACTTGGCGAAAGAAAAACCAGACAGCATGAGAATCGCCAGCAGCCCGATGCAGAAACTTACTAGGGGGACAAGGCTATTTTCGAAAACGGCAATGATCGGCGTCATGAAAAGCAATGCCTGAAGTCCGAATTTCGAACTTCCCAAAACCAAAAAGACGCAAAGGGCGCCCATCGTAAGCTTCAGACCTTCGCTAAGTCCGAGAGGTAGGAGGGTAACGATGAAAAAGAGATTGACGAAGACTTCCGAAAAGAGTCGGGGCGTAAAGAGCAGGCGGGGTCCGATGTTCAGCTTGGTGAAAAACAAGGGCGAGGTCAGGTATAGGAGAATGATGAGAGACGCCTCGCCAAGCTGAATCCCCATCATCAGGGACAATGCGTATATGATGCTTACGTAAGTCGCATCCAGCAGCGGGTTAAGTAACTTGTTGTGTCTTAAGGTGAATTCAGTGGGCAGAAAGCCCGCGATCCAATGCCAAAGGAAAGGATTGTCCAAATCCTCTGATTCCAAAATATTGGTTTCGATTGACCGAAAGGGACCTTTCCCCTTCTCCTTTATTTGTCGAATGAAGTAGAGGTGACCGTAAACGTCGAAATTGTTCTTGGCCTTGCGAATAATCAGGTACCTGAGGACAAAGGCGAGCGCGGCGTACAAAACGCCGCAGGTGACGAGGATTGGGGAATCAGCCAAATTTAAAAATACTTGAGTTCAAAGTCGGCGCCCTTTCTCACCACCTCTCCACTCAATTTTCCGGGTACTCCCAAAATGATGGAATAATCTTCGAAGCTTTCGGTGACGACCGCATTCGCTCCCACCACACAATGATTTCCTATGCTTACCCCCTTTGTGATGACGGAGTTGGTGCCGACGAAGCAATAGTCTCCGATTCTTATCGGTCCATATTCGTAGTCGGCAACGCCTCCGCTCAAAGCCCATTTCACGGAATCGTGGCCCACGATGCTTACGCCGGAGGAAATCGAACAATGCCGGCCAATCCTGATTCCCCGCTTCCCTCCATCCAATGCGGTGTAAGGGCCGATCCAGGTTTTTTCCCCGACTTCGACGTCTCCAACCACCGTACAGGTATTGTAAACCGTAATGTCCTTTCCTTTGCCGAACAGGAATTCCCCTCTTTCCTTCCAATCCGTCAAATCTTCAACCAATGGATTTACTCGATTAAAATTCTCTTTCGTGGAGCGCATTAATTTGAGATGAAGACTTTTCAAGATCTTCAACAAACCGTTCTCTTGCTTATTCAGATCCATGACCATTCTCCTTCCAAATCCAAGGCCGGGCTGTTTTGCAACGCCATTTCCGCGCTTTCTCTCAGACCGTGACCTCCCAATCGGGCCCTTGCCATGGTCTGCCCAACCTTAACTCCGGCTGCAAAGAGATTCATCACTGGGAAGCAACCGAGCTCGGACGGCGAATAGGCCATGTATCCTTGCGGGGCCGGCTTTTTCGGCAAGACCGCAAGGTTCGCCGCCAACAACTCATCCGTCTCGATCAAACCGGAAATCAAGCCCACGCTCGCCACTTTTCCCGCAATGACTTGCTCGATCCTGATGATCCCTTTCCTGCCCAGCAACAATCTCTTGTCCGCATGTTCCGCTATCAAAATCACGGAAGCCCACTCCAGTAATTCTTCCAAGAGAGTCTGGTTTTCAGCCATTTGCATAGTTAGGTTCTTGGCGGCGTATCCTTGTTTCCGGAGACCATCGCCTATGGCGAATGCCAGGGTGGGTTGGTCTCCCACAATCAATAGGTTGTCCTCCGCGATGCTGACCTGCAGATCCATCAGCAGACGCAATGCGGTGAGAAATCCGTATGGACGCATGTCACAGGGTGGATCACGTTCGTTGGTGCCCATAATGAGAATGCCTTTCTTGCGGGCAGCGACCAAATCAATCTCTCCATCCCTCATTTCCCAAGGTTCCCACATCAGGGAAATGACTGCGGTCTCTCGAAGTGATTTGAAAAAGTCTGCTCCGAAGGGACGCAAATGACCACTATTGGTTATGAGATCCGCCTGCCCCAAGACACTGGGTTCCAATTCCGTGATGAATTCGAATTTTTGACCCAAGCCAAGCGATCCGTAGGCTTCGAGCATGCTTGCCCGTATATCCTGCACCGAACCATAGCGAGATGGACGACAAAAGGTAATGACTCGATCGGCATTGGCCACGATTGGAATAAGGGGGTTGTAAAAATAAGCCCCGGAAGCGGCTTCCGTAAGGATTGTCAGCCCGGAGCAATCGAGATCGTATTTCTCCACCAATCTCTGGGCATAGAACTTTCCCTGACTAGCTCTCATGCGTTACAAGATTCTTCAACAGACAGGTTTCCAGATCGGATTTCTTGATTTCCTCACACAATTCGACGAAGAGATTCCTGATTCCGGTACCGGAATGAATGAAATCAGTGAAATTGGCTTGGTTAAAATGAGGTTTGCACTTTTCGTAATGGGCCAAGGTCGGGGTATTGAGGAAGATGTGTACGGGGTGGAAGTTGAGGATATTCAATCCTTCCTGATGCAAATCGGGCAGATTCCTGATTGCGAATGACTCCTCGAGTTCAAGGTGTTTGTCGTCAGACCAATTGAAAGGCAAGGACCAGACGGTTTGGGAACGTTTGGTCGGATGCAGTCCCAAATGATTCATAAGGAAAATAT
>JAYOEB010000041.1:4882-8043 GCA_038116775.1 Opitutia bacterium
AATCAAGCATTCTCGAGGAAAAAAACAAGGTGTGGGATCTCGTTCCCATTGCCTCCGGATATAACTCCTTTAGTTTTACGAGTTCGTTCAGGTCATATCTTCCATTTCCCCTGTCGAAATTCGGATGCAGGGCAATCTCATACGACTCACCCTCCAAATCTCGAAGGGCAGCCGAGTCATGCGTAGCGAAAAAGGTAGCCCTCACTTGATATTTCTCGAGCAACTCAACGGTCGCGGACAAGTACTCATCGGCGAGCCAATCGAGGTCAAAGCTAAGGTATACTTTCTTTTTCAACTTTACTGCCAGATCGCCAGGCCAAATCCGGTCCTGCCAAAGTCGTTGCCGTTGTAAAGCATGTGACGCGATCCCCCGTGTTCAAAGACGAAGGGATGGGCAACGGCTTGATTATCCCATGAGTCATCGTCCTTGGAAGGAAGCAATTGGGCTTCGTCCGATTGGTCCATGCGGTCAAAAGTCAGACCGTCCGCGGATCGTCCGAAACCTATCCGATATTGATTGATCGATCTGGAAACGTAGGGATACCAAGCTTCGAATCCATCTCCGGAAGACAAGACGCAAGCCCGAGCGACGTTCGAATCCTCGGAACCGAGACCGATGGCGGTCTTGCCGGTCTTTTTCCAGTTCAATCCATCGGAAGACAGCGCCGTCTTGACGTCATACGATGATCTCAGGGTGTTGGACTCATCGTAGGACAACTCGATGCCCGAAGCATACCACATGACCCAATGATGATCGGAAACTTTGAGCACGAAGGGAGCCATCACCGCCCATGGGTCGATCTCATCCCTTCCCAAAATCGGGCTGGAACCCAATCTTTGGAAACTATCTCCGCCATCCCGGCTGACGGCTACCCCAATTGATGAATAAAACAATCCACGCAAACCGGCATTCCATCCCGCATAGTATAGCCTTAGCTCATCCCCCGTCTGCACCAAAGAGGTACCGTAGACGCCGTCACAATCAAAGTGACCGAGTGAGCCCAAGCGAAGAACGGGTTCTTCGGAAATCCTCATGACCTCCGCCCTTTCGGCAAATCGAACGTCGGCAAAGCCGACTTGGTTGCGCTGCAATTTGTCTCGGGTGGAAAAATAAACTCGAAAAAGATCATCCCGCAGGTGGTAAGCCGTCGGAGCCGTGGCATGTGAATTCATCCATTCGCTTTGTCCGCGGACTTCGAGGACTCTACCTTTTTTCTTCCAATGCATTGAGCTTATTTTCTGACCAGAATTGTCCACTCGTAAAGCGGGTAGTCGTGAAGGAGCGAAACCTTTCGCGAGAAGTTTCTCTTGCAATAGTCGAACCAGTAGCAGGGATCACCGTAGAAAAGATGGGGTTCCTCCCACTCGACGTATTTGGACAATAAGTTGAAACTGAACCCGCATTCGGAAAATTCGTTGATTCTCGAGAGGCTGTTTTCGATGAAGGCCATCCATTCGTCGACGGATGCATCGAAACGAACGTTGAAGGTACCCGAGACGAAGGTGAAATCGGCCGGCGTGGAAATCTCACTTGAGTTCAGAAGGTTGAGGCGGCCCTCGAAGTCCTTGAGGCGCTCCTTGGATTTGGCGAGCATTTCCTCGCTCACGTCATATCCGTTGTAATGCGAAATCGCATATCGGTTTTCGAGAAGATAGGAAAGATGGGCGCCGTATCCGCATCCGTAGTCGTTGACCGAGACTGGAGTAGCGGAACATGGAATGACTTGCGACAATTTTTCAAACCTCAAGATCTGGGAGTCCAAGGTAGGCCATCCGACGGCTTTCGATTCCTCGCCGTGCCGAGCAAGGTTATCCGAATAAAGATCGGAGATTTTCTTAAAGGTTTCTTCCATTTTCCTAAAAGCCAAGGGCCTCGCTGTCCTTGGGAAAGGGCTTTGTCCTGGATGGAAGGTAGACTTCCTTGGGCTTTGTGCTTTTGGCGATCAGGGCCCCCGCTCCAATGAGACACTCGTCCGAAATGGTCAGGCTGTCATGGAAAGTCGCGTTGACTCCCACAAAGACGTTGTTGCCGATGCGACAGGAACCGGAGACCACGACATGGGAGGAAATAAAGCAATGGTCTCCGATCGTCGAATGATGTCCGATGTGGTTGCCGCTCCAAAGAACGGTGTTATTTCCTATTCTGACGTAGGGCTGAATGGTATTGTCCTCAAACACGAAGACGTTTTCCCCAAAGTGCGCCGATTCGCTGACCGTGGCCTTGGGGTGTATGAAGTTGGCGAACGCGAAACCCAAGCCCTTGACCTCCTCGTACAGGGCTTGTCGCATCTTGTTCATCTTTCTGTAGCCGACGGCAACGAAGGCCAGGCAGTCGTCGGGCGAGTGGGATTCGGTCAAGGCTTCGATTGTAAAAATGGGCAGGCCATGAACGCTTTCCTTTTCCCGATACTTTTCGTGACAGGCAAAGCCAAGGACCTTTTTGTCTGAAAACTCATGAAAATAATCCCTGGCAATCTGAGCCTGCGGACCAGTCCCGATTATTATCAATTCATTGGCTGTGTTTTTCATTCTTCATCTCCTTGAGCTCGTTAAAGGGAAGGACGTAAAAGCCTTCATATTCATCTAGCAAATCCTTGCAGTTTGCCTTGAGAAGTTCTTGGTTGAAGACCTTAGTGTAGTAGTAGTACGGATAGTCCTCGGTTCCCCATCTTTTTTTGAAATCATAAACTCCTCCCTGAGACAACCAAGTACCTCCCCAATTCCATAGTTTGCAAGCTTTCTTTAGGACCGCGTCCTTCATTGCCTCATAAATCACCAAAGCCAAAGCCTGCGTATGCCGGAACTCAGACCTTATCACCGGAGTAAAGTATTCAACGGTTCCGTTAAAGTAGAAAATCAACAAAGCGGCGACTGGTTCTTCGTTGAGTTCTCCCGTGTAGACCGTCCAGGACTCTTGCGGCATGCTAAGGGCAAGTTGTTCAAAAAAGTCCCAAGACTTCGCCAGGCCTCCGATTGCCTTCATGTTCTGCAAATGAATCCGGTGCATAAACTCCAAGCGCGTTCTCTCGTTCCCACAGCTAACCGCAATTCCCTCCTTGAGGGCTTTTCGAATATTTCTAGGCCTCGGATCCTCAAATTTTTTGATCAATTCCTCTCCCGGATTATCGGAAAGATGAGTGAACTGGCCGATTCGTTCGTCT
>JAYOEB010000041.1:8053-16209 GCA_038116775.1 Opitutia bacterium
TCTTGTAGAAAGCCGTCGATGCTATTTTCGTAATCGGCATGATCCTTGAGCAGTGGATTTGTAATCAAGGTAGCCGAACATGCCCCCGCCTCCTTGGCTTTCTCATAGTAGGTCATGATCATTTCTTGCTTTAGCGGAGGATCATAAGCCCTCTGCAAAACGCCGCCGTTACTGCCATAAAAAGGCAAGGAGTTCCAGACCGTTCCAAGATTTCCTTCTTTGACTAGAAAGGGAACCGCGGCTTGGACTTGCCCCCTTGCCTTTGCGACCAACCAATGACAGGGAGTGCGCAGATGATTCGCCAACAAGTCCAGAAAAGAAGGCGTTGCGTAAAGCAAGGAATGCGGGCAACTCCTGACGAAATCTTCCATCTCGTTTCCTCCGCTTCCCTCGATTATGCTTGTTTCCACGAAACGATCTCAGATGAACTGCCTTAGAAATTCTTCCATGTTGAGCAGCGACCAAATCAAAAGCCTGCGGTTTTGCTTACCCTGCAAATGCTCCTTTACCAGTGACTGTATCGAGGAAGCATCCAAAAAACCATAGATTTGGGACTGGGGATTCATGATCCTTTCCTCGACGAAATCTATGCTTTCCCCCTTGAACCAGCTTGCGTCAGGAGCTGAAAACCCTCTTTTGTCGTCGTTCGCGACCGAAGAGGGCACGTATCGATTCATCATCCGACGCAGGATTCTCTTTCCTTCCGCGGATCTTCTGAAGGTTTTGCTTCTCTTGGCGACGAGATCGTTTTCATTGATACGGGCGACCGTCTTCAGGTTCTCGAGTTTAAGACCTACCGGACACCGCATCGCAAAATCAACCAAGTCGTTGTCCATAAAGGGAACTCGCGTTTCCAAAGAATGAGCCATGCTTATTTTGTCTTCGACGACGAACAAGCCGTGCAGAAACGTCTTCGCTTCAAAATAAAGCGAATGGTTCAGGTAATCTTCGGCTGAATTCAGTTGGTTCTCATGATTTGCAAAAACGTCCTTGAAGACTTCCCTTGTCCGGACCGTCCCGACTTCGTCCCAGATGGGGGCAAATACTTCCTTTACCACCTCATTCGGAATCAACCTTTGCCAAAAATCGTAATATTGATCGACGTAATGGTCGAAATCCTGATTTTTCAGGGCCCTGTAATATCGCCACGGGTAACCGCCGAACAACTCGTCCCCACCTGCTCCGGAAAGGACTACCTTGACGAATTTGCTGGCTAATTTGGCGGCATAAAAGTTTGGATAGCTTTGCCCCACCCTTGGCTCTTCCAGGTGCCAGGCAAGAGTCGGCAAGCAGCGTTCCATGTCGCCCGCCTTCAGAACCATCTCATAGTGTTCGGTCTTGAATTTTGCGGACATCGCCTCCGCCTTCGCCCGCTCGTCGAAAGCCAACTCGATTCCCGAGGCGGAACTGAGATCAAAACCGCAGGTAAAGGTCTTGAGGTAAGGAAAATTGGCGGCGGCGATTGCCGAAATGGAACCGGAGTCCATGCCTCCGCTCAAGTAACTCCCCAATTCCACGTCACTGACCAGTTGACGGCTTACGGCCTGCTTGAACAATGCGTCGAGCTCCTCGACGTACTCTTCGGGCGAGGCGGGTTTTTCCGGACTCGTGAAGTGATAGTCCCAATATCTCGTCTGGGCAAGGCCTTGAAATTCCTTGGACAGGTCAAGCGTTGCAAAGTGACCGGCCGGCAACAAACGAATCCCGTCGAGGAGGGTCTGGTCGGTAAAGAAATTCTGAAAGGTAAAATATTCCAGCACTCCTTTTTTGTTGATTACCCGATCAAAGGCAGGTTGCTCCAACAAGGCTT
This sequence comes from Opitutia bacterium, assembly GCA_038116775.1. GTDB lineage: Bacteria > Verrucomicrobiota > Verrucomicrobiia > Opitutales > Seribacteraceae > Seribacter. The sequence goes on from JAYOEB010000041.1 coordinate 9,864, forward strand.
TTTGCTCAGAGGCAAAAACCAACTTTTGCGAATTCTGAAAATAGTAAAGCGGCTTGATTCCATACCTGTCTCTCGCCAAAAGCGCCCGCTTCTCCTTGTTGTCCCAAAAGGCCAAGGCAAACATGCCGTTGAACTTAAGGATGGCGTCCGGGCCCCATTCGACGAGGGAGTACAAGACCACTTCGGAATCCGTTTGGGATGCAAAGACGTATCCCCTCCCCTCAAGCTCAGTTCGTAATTCCCTAAAGTTATAGATTTCCCCGTTGTAAGTGAGAACGTATCTTGAATCGCGGGAAGTCATGGGTTGCTGCCCGGCGGGGCTGAGGTCGATGATCGCCAACCTTCGATGTCCGAAGCCTATGCCTCCATCGATCCAGTGGCCCTCTCCGTCCGGTCCCCGATGGGCGATGGCATCGGTCATTTTTTGCAAAGTTTGTCGTTCAACCGGTTTGCCGTCGAAATTAATCTGTCCCGCTATGCCGCACATAATCCTCTAAATCGCTCTGAAGCGACCGGCATGACAGGCTTCTTCGCAATGCAAATAAAGATTTTCAAAACCAGCGTCGTCACTCATTTCGAGAAATTCTTCTTGGGTATACCTAAAGGCAAGGGATGGCGCATACCAATCGAAGTTACCGGATACGGAAGCCTCATGCCCAAGTTCTTCATTCCAAAAACACTTGATGAAATTCCAATAGATGAACCGCTGAAGGTCTTGCCTGCCCCCCTTGATTCCCAGTTCCTTGATTTCGGGGAAATCCAAAGTCAGCTTCAAGTCGCTTAGCATCTTGCCCAATTGAGTCAACTTCTCGCTCAAAGACCAAAGCTGCTCCTCTGACAAGTCATGAGAAGCGGTCCTGAAATGTTCGTCCAGCAACTCCCGGGGAAGGGCTTTCTTGGCATAGACGTAATTGCAAAGGAAATGGTCTTTCTTCAGTATTCGCCTGAATTCCCGAAGGGTGCGGGGGGGATCCGGCGTATGATGTATTACCTGATCGCAACTCACAAAATCAGCGCACCCGTCAATCAACGGAATCTTGGCAATATCGGCCCGTATGAAGTAAAGATTTTTAATCTTTGCATACCTGTCGGCCGCTTCAAAAACAGAAGTCGAAAGATCAATTCCGAGGACAGTGGAATCGGGAGACAATTCAGCGAACCATGCCGCTTTGTAGCCTTTTCCGCATCCGGCGTCTATGATCAAGGATTGTTCGGATAGAAAGCGTTTCAAAGACTCTTCGTCTTCAAAACCATAAAGCTCAAGATACCATTTTTTTTGAAACTCCTTCCAATTTTCGTCATCGGCGTCGCTTTCCTTCAGAGCCTCCCATTTTGCGCTAAAAGCTTCTTGGGTTTGCCTTGAATTGGACTCCTGGGAAAGGGAGCAAGATCTCTCGTCCAAGTAGGCAAGTCCCTCACAGACAAGATCCCCAATGATGAACTCAAACTCGTTCAAGTCCATTCTCATGGCTTGTGCGACAAAACCTCGGAAATGACAAAGTCCTGTTCCTCCTCCTTCATCCCGTGAAACAAGGGAATGGAAACGCTGCATTGATCGGCAAGGTATGCGTTGGGAAAGTCAGTGGGATTCAGATCATACTTGTTCCTGTAAAAACTCAGCATATGGACCGCATGGGTTGCCGGTCTGGTTGAAATGCCGATTTTTTGCAAATCGTCCATCCATTTGTTTCTCTTGAGATTTACTTCCTCGACGGCGGTGATGGAGGTTTCCCCTCCCCCGTACAAACAGGGATAACTCTGATACCCATGGGAAAAATCGGCATGAGCGCATGGAGTACGCAACCATCCGAGCGGAGCGAAGGATTCGTCGTATCTCCGGGCCAAAGCCCTTCGTTCCTCCAAAATTTCATCAGCCCTTTTCATCTGGGCCAGTCCAAGGGCTCCCTGTAAATCGGTCATTCTTTGGTTGTATCCGGCATCCGGATGATCAGCCAAGAGATACGGTCTCGCTCCCAGATGTCTTTGCAGATCGGTCATGGCCGCTCCATGGTCGCGCAATCTTCTTAATTTTGCCGCCAATTCATCGTCATTGGTGGTAATCATGCCACCCTCACCCGTCGTAATCGCTTTTCTGGGGTGAAAACTAAAGCAACCAGCGTCGCCCAAAGTACCGACGTGTTGGCCTTTGTACCTAGCGCCAAAGCCGCATGCCGCATCTTCGACGATGAAAAGTCCATGATGCCTAGCCAGTTCCTTGAGCGGGTCCATATCGGCGGCAAGACCAAACAAATGAACGGGTAGAATTGCCTTGGTCCGCTTTGTAATCTTCGATTCGATCTGGGCGATATCAAGGTTGAAAGTCTTTAAATCGATATCGCAAAAAACGACTTTGCCGCCCAGATGCTCGACCACGTTGGCGGTCGATATCCAAGTAAAGGCAGGAACGATAGCCTCGTCTCCGGGCTGGAAACCGAGCCCGAGCAGCGAAAGATGCAAGGCGCTCGTGCAGGAAGTCACGGCTATCGAATGCTCGGCTCCCGTAAAGGAGGACCAACTTGCCTCGAACTCCCTTACCTTAGGCCCTTGCACCAACCAGCCCGATTGCAAAGGCTCGAGCACGGCATTTATTTCAGAATCAAGAAGATTGGTTCTGGCAATGGGTACGTTCAAAAAACTATGAGCTTTGCGACTGCCTCCATTCGATCAATCGGCGCAGTCCGGTTCTCAGGTCGTACTTGTAAGTGAACCCCAATTCCTCAATGGCTTTTTTCGGACACCCGATTCTGTTTTGAACCAAGCGCCGGGCATCGTCCTCCCCGTATGGGTTATAGCTTACCTTGAGATTCGACTGCCTGAGTTCCAATATGAGGTCGCATAATTCCTGAATGCTGGTTTGGACACCGGTACCGACGTTGTAGAATTGATCCGATACTTCGGCCTGCAAGGCAAGCAGATTGCAGCGGGCAACGTCCTCGACGTCTATGAAATCATAGGCTTGGGTACCGTCTCCGTTGATGGTCGGGGCCTCGTTGGCATCGATCTTGTTGAGCATAATGGGGATGACTCCGGTGTAGGCCGCGGTCTGATCTTGGTGCGGGCCGTAGACGTTCATGTATCGCAGACCCACGTAACTCAACCCGTAACGGTCGTGGTAGGCTCGGCACATGGCTTCCCCGGCAATCTTGGTGGCGCCGTAAAAATTCTTATTGTTAAAAGGGTGCGATTCGGTCATCGGCACCTCGGAAGCATCCCCATAGACCGAAGCGGACGAAGAATAGACCAAGCGACGCACTTTGTTTTTCACACATGCCTCCAGAACGTTAAAGGTACCTTCGACGTTCACGTGAAAAGCGGTACGGGGAAAATCCTTGCAGTGGAGCAACCACATCGCAGCCAAGTGAATGACTCCATCACAGCCCTGCATGGCGTCGTTGAGGGTATCCAGGTCACGGACGTCTCCCCCGTGAGGGTACAGTTCGCAACGGGGATCTTCAAGGCTTTGCTTAAGATGACTTTTTTTCCCTCTGCTAAAGTTATCGTAAACAATTACCTTGGCTATCTCGGACTTGAGCAATTCGGACACCACAAAGCTGCCGATAAAGCCGGCGCCACCGATCACAAGGACGGTTTTGTCTCTTAAGTCTTTCATTCTAGGGCTCCATACCACGAAAAAGAACTGGGGATGGCAAAGGCAAAGTTGATGAGCACAAGCATCAAAAAATCATTCGACGTAGTCGTTGATTCTTTCAAGTTTTCCCATCTTCAACTCATAAACCACATCGCAAATTCGCAGAGTGCTTTTGCGGTGAGCGATGATCAAAATCGTCAGATCTCCCTTGAGGGCTCTGATCTCGTCCAAAATTTCTTTCTCCGTCTGGAGGTCCAAAGAACTCGTTGCCTCATCCAGCACCAAAATTTCAGGGTTTCCGAACAAAGCCCGAGCAATTCCAATCCTTTGTTTTTGTCCACCACTCAAGCGCGCTCCTTTTTCGCCTACCTTGGTGTTCATTCCACTTGGCAAATCACTCAAGAACTTATCAAGTCTCGCATTCTTGGCGACTTTTTGCAAGCGAGCCTCATCGATTTGATCAGGATGAAAACCAAAGGCTATGTTCTGCAAAATTGAATCGTCCAATAGATAAACGTCTTGTGGCACGTATCCTATTTTGGACTGCCAGTTCCTTATGTTCCCGGATTCAAGTCTTGCACCATCCACCTCGAGACTCCCTTCAGATGGAGAAACCAAACCAAGAATGACGTTGGTCAGCGTACTCTTGCCCACTCCGCTTTCACCGACTATGCCAACCGTCTCCCCCTTGGACATTTCCAAGTCAATCCCATCAAGAACGACATCGCTTGAGCCCTCGTATGAAAAAGTAATTTGATTTAGATTCAAACGGTCTTGGAAACAGCTCTCCGTAAATTTTTCCGCTGCTATGCATGTGGCCGAGTTTGGTTGCCCGATTTGCTCCTTCAATACCTTTACCGAGGCCCAGCCGAACTGTATCGATTGTAAGTTTCTCAGAATTCTGCTGAAGCTGGGAATTAGTCGAAATCCAGCCGTGGCGAGTAACCCAAGCATCGTCAGCACTTCAATGTTATTTCTGTTGAGGGCAAGCAGAAGAACGCAAAAACCAAGCAAGCTCACAATCACAAATGCTTCCACGAATTGCTTGGGCAGATACTGAAAGACGTATTCCCGTTTCGTCATCAGCCCAGAAACAATGTTCGGCTGTTGAAAAAGATGAACGAAGTAATCAACTCTTCCGTTGAGAATAATTTCCTTGATCCCGCCAAATCCCTGTTGCAAATGGCGAATTTTCTCTTCATCCGCCTTTAGTCTCTCCTCACCCCATTTCGCCACCGTTAAATTCGTTAGTTTGAAAAACAACATCAACGTCAAACCCAAGCAAATACCGATGCAAAGGGTCGCAATGGGCTGCATGAGTATCAGGAGTAGAAGCAAGGCAAAAACTACCAATACTTCGCTGAACAAATTCAGAAAAGGCATTAGGACGTAACTGCAATACCCATTGATCTCCGTCGTCAAATTGCGAATCAAAAAAGAACTGTTGTTTTGGAGGTGATAAGCATAGGGTCTCAATAAGTAATTCTGAAAAAGTCTTACTGCCATTTCCCGTTGAGCCCCATAGACAAAGGTACCTTGCATCAAGACCTGAAAAAAAAGAAAGACGTTCTTGATCACAAAGACCACCGCCAAAGCCACCAGACCCAAAGTCACTCTTTGCTTTTCGGTCGGATTTCCCAAAGATTCCAATATCGACTGAGCCCAAGAATAGTCTTGTAGATAATTAGGTTCCAACAGCAACCCGATTGCAGGGATCACCATTCCTACGCTCAAAGTTTCCAAAAACATGCCCACCAAGAGCAAGGGAAACAAAAAAAGCATTCTCTTTCTAGCTTTTGAGCTGAGTATTGAGAATGCTTCTATTTGGTTTCTTAAGCTAATGTAGAAGTATTTATAAGGGGCTCTTGGCTTTTCTTAATTTTGCGGCTTGTGCGGCAAGAGAGTCGTGCACTCGCTCCAGCAAAACTTCGTCTTGTACACTAAGTTCGCTACGACCATCCATAAATACGTATTTGATTTTGCCATAGGTGTAGTTTCGTCCTGAAATCGTAAACTCGGCAACGAATTCCTTATCCCTCGAAAAATAACCGTTCTTTGAACTATCTCTCCAAGTAATGGTCTTGCAAACAGAACAGTCTAGAGGATCTCTTTTCCTATTGCTCGAGCCCAAGCGTCCCTTCATTCCATAAAATGAAATACTGGCTTGATGAAATTGCATGCCCTCCGCCACCTTGCTCAGGCAAACTTCAAACCCAGCTAAATCAGCAACATCAGCCACTAATTGTTCGGCTTCCTTAATTGCCTGCTCGATTGATTTTGTGCTCTTACGGTCTTGCATCAAAGTAGATAAGCCCTCCCCAAAAAATTCGAAGCGGAAATATCCAAGATAACGAAGTAAAATAAATCCACCTAATCCAAAGAACACAAAAACGGCAAAGAGTTGATCGCCTTTGCCAAAAGCAGCTGCAATTGCAACCAGGGAACAGGAAAATGCCATCGCCCACATCGCAAGCACCGCTTTCCCGTGGGACAATCCTTTGGCCATCAAACGATGGTGAAAATGCTCCATATCTGGAGAAAAGGGAGATCTGCCACGCATCGTGCGGCGAAAAATGGCAAATACACAATCAAGAATTGGGATCGCGAAAGCAAGAACAGGAAAAATTGCATCTAGCACCCTTCCCTCCCTAAAACTTGCTAGCAACGTTAAGCACCCGGCAAGATAGCCAAGAGTGAGACTTCCACAATCGCCAAGAAAAATGGAGGCTGGTCTACTGTTATAAACCAAAAATCCGA
>JAYOEB010000042.1:0-15940 GCA_038116775.1 Opitutia bacterium
GGTCTTACAATTGGCGAAAGTCGGGTGGCTCGCAAAGAATGAGCGAAATTACGAAGAGAGAGAATTTTTATCAGCAGGAATACTGTGGATGCGTTTTTTCACTTCGGGATACGAACAAATGGAGGATTTCTCAGGGTCGTTCAAAAGTGGAGACTGGGAAGAACTTTTATCACTGAAGAGGTGGTGAGCGATGATCGCCACACTTTTCGCTAGTAATCATGACGAACAATTTAGCAGAAGAAATTTGGAAAAACCTAATTGAGGAGGCGGAGAAGGTTTCGAAGGCCGAGCCTTTTCTAGCCGACGTTCTTTCCGAGTTCGTTTTGGATAGGAGTGGCTTTCTGGACGCCTTGAGCTGGAGGGTTTCTTCCCGCTTGGCCAAAGGTTCGGTTCCCGAAGCGGCTTTGCGTGAGCTCTTTTGCGATAGCTTTTCGAGCGGTGAAGACGTTCTTCTTTCGATTGCCCATGATCTGGCAGCCGTCAAGGAGCGTGATCCTGCCTGCGACGACCACCTTAGCCCCTTTATGTACTTCAAGGGTTTTCAGGCCTTGTGCGCCTACAGGGCCAGTCATCAGCTATGGCTTGCCGGCCGTAGACAGACGGCTCTTTACCTCCAAAGTCTGGTCTCGATCGTTTACTCCGTCGACATTCATCCTGCGGCTAAAATCGGCAAAGGAATCCTGCTTGATCATGCCACGGGTTTCGTCGCCGGAGAAACCTCGGTCATAGAAGACGACGTTTCCATCTTACATGAGGTTACTCTTGGGGGAACGGGGAAGGATCGTGGCGACCGACATCCCAAGATACGCTCAGGGGTTTTGATCGGAGCTGGGGCCAAAATCCTAGGAAACGTGGAAATTGGAGAAGGCGCTCGCGTCGGCGCCAGCAGCGTCGTGCTCGGCGACGTTCCTCCGCGTGTCTCGGTTGCCGGCGTTCCTGCCAAAATCGTTGGTGAGATCGAACTTGGGGACATGCCTTATCTGGGTATGAATCATTTGATTGCAACCAAGTCCAGCTATGAAAATGGAGGGGGTATCTAAATCTTTTCTCCTTAAGTTGACGAGCATGCGTAAATCTTATTTATCTATTCCATGGCTAGCGATTTGACTGAGCAGGATGAAATCGAAGGAAGCGTTTCCCTAGGGAAGGGCGATCCTGTCGAAGAGACCAATGCGGTCGTGCGGGGGCAGAGTAAAAAGGTCGAGGATTTGGAGGTCAAGGACGCCCAAATGATCTTTCAGACCGTTTGGCACGAATTGGAGCAGGAAGTGGGTTCTGAGAATTTGCATTTTCCCGCTGAAATCTTTTGGTTGAACGGTGCTCCGGGCGCGGGCAAGGGAACGCAGACGGCTTTCATCATGGAGTTTCGCGATTTGACTGAAAAGCCGATTATCGTGAGCGAACTGCTCAAGTCGCCCGAAGCCCGAAAAAAAATCGATGCCGGACTCTTGGCAGGCGATCGGGAAGTCACCAAGTTGGTGCTGCAGAGTCTTTTGGACCCAGCCTACGAGAGCGGAGCCATCGTCGACGGATTTCCCCGCACCAAGACCCAAGTCGAGTGCCTCAAGCTTTTTCATGGCAGGCTTTCCGAGTTGCGCGGTAAATATCTCGGCACTTTTCAAGAGTCGCAATTTCCAAAACCACGCTTTCACATCATCATGCTTTTCATAGATGAAGATGAAAGCGTTCGCCGACAACTCCTGAGAGGAGAGCGCACGATCGCTCACAACGCCGAAGTGGATGCTTCGGGCGTAGGAGACAAATGGGAGTTGAGAAAGACCGATTTGGACGAAACCGCCGCTCATCGTCGCTACAAGACCTTCAAGGAATCGACTTATGACTCCTTGACCACCCTTAGGAAGGTTTTTCACTACCATTTCATCAATGCGCATGGAACGGTCATTGAGGTTCAGCAAAGAATCATTCAGGAACTCAAGTATCAAAGCTCTCTGGAATTGGATGAGGCAACCTACGACAGGATCTCTTCGATTCCATTGGCGGAAAAGCTTTCTTTGCATGCCCGGCAGCTTTTGGTTCACCGCCTTGATTCCTACGAGAAGTTCCATTCCGAACTTTTCGAGCAGGTGGTTGATCTCATAAAAACCAAATTTATCCCGATTGTCGAGAAGCACTCGATTTCCGGTCTTGCCTACATTAATTCGGAGCATCCCGTTTTTGATGATCCGCTCGCGGTGGCCATGCTGATCGACGTTTTTACGGAACGGGGTTTTACTGCGGAATTAACTTTGCGGGTTCTCAGATAAGGCGAGGCTTGTAGGCTTTCCCCGTTTCTTTCGTCCCATGGATCCAAGATACCTTTCCCTTGCCCGTAATCTGGTCTCTCATTCCACAAAGGTACAAGAGGGGGAAAACGTACTCATTCACTCCTTTGACGTTCCCGAGGCAATGTCCATTGCCCTGGTTCGCGCCGTGAAGGAAAAGGGGGCTCATCCTTTTTCCCAAATCCAGTCGGCCCGCTTGGATCGTGAATGTTTGCGCGGCGTCACTGAGAATCAGCTCGAGGCGACCCTCAGTTGGGAACTGGATCGCATGAAGTCGATGGATGCCTACGTTGCGGTTCGCGGCAGTCATAACGTCTTTGAGAACAGCGATTTGGATTCCCAAGACTTGAAGCGCGCCATGAGGGTGCTGAAGCCAGTTCTGGATTGGCGGGTGCAAAAGACCAAATGGTGCATTTTGCGTTGGCCTACTCCGTCCATGGCCCAACAGGCAAAAATGAGCACCGAGGCCTTTGAGAATTTTTTCTTCGACGCCTGTTGCATGGACTACTCAAGAATGGAGGTTGGCATGGAATCCCTTCGTCGGCGCATGCAGGATGCGGACAAGGTTAGGATCGTAGGCACGGGAACGGATCTCAGTTTTTCAATGAAGGGAATCAATGCCGTTTCCTGTGGGGGTACCCACAATATTCCGGACGGTGAGGTCTTTTCTTGCCCGGTTAGGGAAAGCGTGAACGGCGTTATTTCGTTCAATGCCGACACCATATATCAGGGAAGTTCGTTTTCCAATATTCGCCTTTCCTTTGAAAGCGGAAAAATCATCGATGCGACTTCTTCCTCCAATCAGGAAAAGTTGAATGAGATTTTGGATTCGGACGAGGGCGCCCGCTACGTCGGCGAGTTTGCCATTGCCTTTAATCCCATGATTAAGACCCCAATGCTGGACATTTTATTTGATGAGAAGATCGACGGTTCTTTTCATTTTACCCCTGGGCAGGCCTATGAAGAGGCAAGCAACGGCAACGAATCCCAAGTTCACTGGGATATGGTTTCGATACAAAGGCCGGAGTGGGGAGGTGGGGAGATTTGGTTTGACGAGGAATTAATTCGCAAGGACGGCTTGTTCGTTACGGAAGATTTGAAAAAGTTAAATCCGGATTACTTGTTGAATGGTTAGTTAGATCATGGTGAAAGAGGGTTCGGCATCTTTGGATTTTATAAAATGTTTACCGAAGACCGAAACCCATCTGCACATCGAGGGAGCCTTGCCGTGGAATTTGTTGGAAAAAAAGGATCCCCAAAGATTCGCAAGGCATCCGGCCTTCAGGCAAGAGGACTACAGGTATCGGAGTTTTGCTGAGTTTGAGTCCATCTTGATTGATCACGCTCTCGCGTTTTTTGATTCCAGCGAATCTTACCATGAGGCCGCAAAAGCCATTTTTGAAATCCAATGCAAGCAAAACGTCAAGTATGTTGAAATTAGTTTTCACGCCGGAATGATCGAATGGTTGAAGATTCCCGGTGATGAAATTTTATCGGCGATTCATGCGGCGATTCCGAATGATTTGGAGGTTCGTGTCTTCCTCGGTATGAGCAGGAATGCCTACAACTCTCATTTGGCGCCGATTCTCGAAGAAGCCGTTCGGTCTTGGGATAATCTTGCCGGAATCGATTTGCACGGATTAGAGTCTCTGCCCATGGAGACATGGACCGAGACCTTGTGGTCCCAAGCCAAGGAAAATGGCTTGATTCTCAAAGCTCATGCGGGAGAATTCGGTCCTGCCGCCAATGTCCGTCATGCCATTGAGAAACTACAGGTTCGAAGAATTCAGCATGGCGTAAGAGCCAGCGAAGATCCCGCCGTGATGCAATTGGCAAATGATCTGGGCGTTGTTTTCGATTTATGTCCCATCAGCAACTTCAAGCTTCGGGTAGTCGATTCCTGGGATCAACATCCCCTGCCGCTTTTCATGGAGCGAGGAATAGCCTGTACCCTAAGCACGGACGATCCCTTGTCTTTCAACAACTCTCTGCTTCAAGAGTATCGGGTCTGTCATGAGGAAATTGGTCTTAGCCGGCTGCAATTGGCTCAACTGGCCGCCAATGGATTTGAGGCGGCGGATTTGGATCCCTCGCTTCGGGATAGGTGGATAAGGGAAATTCGGACTTTAGTTGAGGAAGCGGATCCATGAGTCCGGAGAGCGAAAAATTCGTTTGCCCCCCCCACCACTCCGGCAGAATAGACAAAATTATTGCCCAATGCTTTCCAGAGGTAAGTCGTTCCTTGATCAAAAAGGCGATTGAGGAGGGGCGAGTGGTTCGAGCCGACGGAACCTCCCTGGAGCCCAAGTCGAAGATCTCAGCGGGCGAAGAGTTTTTGATAGACCTGCGAAGACCCGAAGTGAAAAAACACCTGCCCTACGAATATCCTCTTAAGATCCTTTATGAAGACGAGTCCGTTTTCGTCGTCAACAAGGACTCGGGTATGGTGACCCATCCCGGAGACGGCACGGGCCCCGATACTTTGATTCACGCTCTACTTCACCACAGTTCGAGCCTTTGTCCGGTCGGTGCACCCGATCGCCCCGGCATCGTTCATCGTCTCGACAAAGAAACGAGCGGAGTCATGGTCGTCGCGAAAAGTGAGCAGGCGTATCATCATCTCGTCGCTCAATTTGCGGAGAGACAGGTTACCAAGAGGTACCTGGCCTTGGTTTGCGGAAAAGTTAGGGAGAATGAGGGCGTGTTCAACGACCCAATAGGGCGTCATCCAAAGATTAGGGTTAAGATGTGCGTCTCCAATCATGGAAGTCACGCCATCACGGAATGGCGGGTAGTCAGACGCTTTTCAAGTGATTACAGCCTCGTGAGTTGTAGAATACTAACAGGCCGCACCCATCAAATAAGAGTGCATTTCTCGAACGCCAATCATCCGTTGGCGGGTGATTTGACCTACGGTGGCAGGAGGAGTCGGCAAAATAAGATATTCGAGAGAGTCATGCTTCATGCTTCGGAGCTTGGTTTCGCCCATCCCGTGACGGGCGAAAGAATGCTTTGGGAAGCGCCGACGCCGCCCGATTTTACCAAGCCTCTCGAAAAAATCTCAAAAGACTTCCAAGGATGAACCAAGATGGTCAGGCAGACCCTTTGCCTAAGTCCCTGACAAGATTGTCAAAAGCTTGGTCCACCTCATCGACTATTTTGAGCAAGCCGAGGTCTTGCTCGGAAATTACTCCCCATTCTAGGAATTTTTCGAAATTGATTAGTTCCTCCCAAAAGGTTTTGCCGTACAAATAGATTGGGATTTCCTTTCCGATTTTCTTGGTCTGGATAAGAGTAAGGGCTTCGAAAAGTTCATCCATAGTTCCAAATCCACCGGGGAAAACGACTACTGCTTTCGCATGGTAGAGAAAGTAAAACTTGCGAATAAAGAAATAATGAAACTCAAAGGCCAGTTCCGGAGTTACGAAGGAATTCAGTCCTTGTTCGAAGGGGAGACTGATTCCCAGTCCGATTGATTTCGCATTCGCTCGCCGAGCTCCCTTATTGGCCGCCTCCATCATTCCCGGACCTCCTCCCGAGCAAATGTGAAACTGATCCTTAGGGTCAAAGTTCTTCATGGACCAAAGGGAAATTCTTTCCGCCAATTTTTCCGCATCGTCATAGTATTTGGACAAGCGAAGCGTAGTTTCGGCCTTTCGAATGAGAGCCTTCCGTTCTTTGCTTTCTTCTTCTTCGGAATTGGCTTGTCCGTCCAGAAGTTCCTTAAGCTCTTTTTCCGCCTGGTCAAGAGACTTGGATCTGGCGGAACCAAAAAACACCAAGGTGTTTTTGATCTCTTGATCATCCAGCCTGACGGATGGTTCGATCAATTCGCATAGGACCCGAATCGGACGGGCATCATGACTGTTTAAAAAAGAAAGGTTTTCGTAAGCTTTTTGCGTGTCGTTTTCCATGCGTTACACATTGCTCCAAAACGGAGAAATGAAAAGATAAATGAAAAAAAACACATTCGAGCTAAAGTTTTTTCCCCTGCGGACGATTATCTGAAATAGTCACAAGGAAGTGGCTCCTCATTAATCGGTTCGGTCCACAGGAGGTAGGCGCGAATCACAATCCTATGTTTGGCTCTATGGGAGCCGTTCAATCAAATTGTGATAAACTTTAAAGACTTCCTGAATCATTCTGACTTTTCTGCTTCCTACGACTCCGGTCCGTCAAGGAACAGAGCGAAGACCGGCGCTCTCATCCCGTTTCCGAATCCAAATGCCGAGCCTCAAGTCTCAAGCTTGGAGGTTGCCTGCTTGGTGGACAAACTGATGATGATGGAAGAAACTCAGGAGCCATATTCTCTGGGCGTCGCACCTTCCGATCCCTACGAAGTACTTGCCGAAAGAATCCTTTCGGAAATCTAGAGGGTTTTTTTCTTGGGATAGTCAAAATCCAAGAGGCGGCAACTGCCGACTTCCAGATCTCTCCAATTGCGATTCTCGTATTCCAGGGCAACCACGCCGCAGGTGGGCACGTTCTCGATTTCAATCGATGCCAGTAGATTGCCGAGTATGGTGATCGAAGGGTTATGAAAAACCACCGCAACCGAAAGAGTCTCGTTTTTTACGCCTGACAGCAGGTCAATAATCATCGACGGCGAAGCTTCATACAACTCCTTGCAAATGGTAAGCTCTTGCTCGGGCCACCAAATCACTCCCAATTTTTCTGCAGTTTGCACTGCTCGTCTGGCATGCGAGCAAAGCACGAGTTCAGGAGCTTCCCATTTTTCCGAAAGTCTTTTCGCCATTTCAGGAGCGTTCGATTCGCCCCTGGCGTTGAGGGGTCTGTCGACGTCGCTTAAAGTCGGATTATCCCAAGAAGATTTGGCATGCCGGATCAAAAAAAGCTTTTTCATTGAGAAAATCATTTCTAGGATGTCCTTCATGCAGTCAATCAACTTATTGCTCATGCTTTTCCTTTTGTTCGTTGGGGGTTGTTGGACCGAGGAGAGCGAACCGGTCGTCACGGATTCACCCAACGACGAGATTCATCAGGAAAAAGCGGTCATTCGGAAAAAGCCCCGTTTCGATTCAAAGGATCGCCTCAAAAGCGAAATCGTTGGAGATTTCCCCAAACCCATCAAAACCTACCCTTCCATAGACGCCCGTGAAGTGGAAGTTCATGCAGGGGGAGTTCTCTACAGGAAAAACATAAATCGGCCCTTTACCGGAAGCGTCGTCGAAAGGTAAGAGGATGTGTCAGTTGCCATCGAATCCTCTTATTTTTACGTTTTGCAGCATGGTCAGAAGTTACGTCGATTCAAAAGCGGCAAACCTTCTCTCGAAGCGATATTTGATCAGGGCGTTTTGTCGGGCATAAAGTCGAAATGGTGGGAGAACGGCAACATCAGAGAAGAAGAGTATTGGAGCGAGGGTAAATTCTACGGAAGAAGATTATGGGATCAAACTGGTAGAATGATTAGGGAGGAACTTGTTCAAAACCCATAGTCTTTAGTTCATGCTTCTACTTTTGAGAAAAATCAATGGGATTGCCATATTCTTGTGCTGTTTGAGTCCGAGTCTTGTGGCATCGGTTTCATCGGAAGGGAACCAGACTCAATCCGATTTGGAGATTATTCGAATCATTCAACCTGGGATTTTCGACGTACGAACAGGAGACTATCTGATTCGTATGCGAGCGTGGGGGATTTCTTTCCCCAAGCATGGACAACCAGGTTACGATGCCGCTCTTTCCTACACGGAGAAAAAGCTCGTTTCCACAAAGCCAAGGATCACCGTTAAAAGAGAATTTGATGAGAACAACCTGAAAGTCGTCGAAGTCGAGCATTCGGAAAACAAGCAAAGTTTTTCCAAAGAGGCGATCGCTCTGGGTGTCGGGTGGCATAACGAGAGCGAAACCAGTCGTTTTGGCCCCTATCTTATGGCCCAACTGAAGGCCAAGCGCATGAAGTTGGGCATTTGGAGCACGGAATTCGACTATCAGGGCTTGCCCGGGACTCAAGCGCCTGTTCCAACTCTGCCAAGACTATATGACGCAAGACAGGGGTTCGTACCAAGTCTATCCTATTGGGTCACGAGTTTTGGCAAAATCCACCGCCCGGACTGCAGCTTTTATGAGAGAGGTCGGGGGCAACTGACCACCAAGCCCGCAGGGACGGATTGCCGCATATGCGGCGGAAGAAAACCCAAGAGGTAAACCGCGGTCTGAATTGCGACTGCAATCAGGACTGAATGACGGAGATGAGCTCGTCTTTGGTCTTCAAGCCAACGAGAGTTTCCGTCAAGGAACCGTTTTTGTAGACCAGGATGGTGGGTATGGAATTAACGCCATGCTCTTGCGCGAGATCGGTGTTTTCGTCGACGTTAACTTTGTAAATGTTCACGGCTTCCCCTTGCTCGCTGGCAATTTCCTCAAGTATGGGAGAAATCGCCTTGCATGGACCGCACCACGGTGCCCAAAAATCGACTAGTACCGGCTTGTCGACGCTGACAGCTTGCGTGAAACTTTCTTTGTTTAGGTTGATGAGTTCGCTCATTTTTTGAGATTTAAACCGAATGGTTGAGTATGTTCAAGGTTCTAGGAAAAGAAGTACGGTAAGGGCAACGGCCGCCCCAAAAACCAGGAAATCCAGAATCATGAGGAATATGCTGGGCCGAGCTGCTTTGGGAGCCGAGGCAGGTCCTTTGGTTGGAGCTGCCGAGGCGACTGGCGGCACGGCTGGAGAGGACGGAGGAACAGGCAAAGCGCCGGCGACGGGAGAGTTTGGCGCCGGCAAACTGGGAGAAGCGCCCAAGGGAGGAAGAGCCGGTGAGGGAACCGGAGGAGAGGCCAGAGCCGGGGCGGGTGCCGAGGGGGAGGGTCCCCCTAAGGACGGAGATATGGGAGATGGAGTTGCGGGAGAGGGGAGACCGCCGGGGATCGGGGGTTTGCTCGAGGCGGGTGACAAAGATGGTCGGGATGTCGCGATTGGGGTACCGATAGAGGGGGTGGGGGATCCCACCCCTGGTGGGGAAGCGGGGGTTAGAGGGGCGGGCACGGAAGGGGCAAGTTTAGTCGGGACCGCTGCGGGCGGGCCGGCTCCGGGGGGAACCGCCGGAACGGGTTGACCGGGTTGCGAAAAGGGAGATTTGGTGACTTTGAACTGAGGGGCGCTTCCTGGGACAGGTTGAGCGGGAGGAGTAAGCTTTAAACCCTTGGACCCACCTGGCGTTGGGGGAGGGGGTGGTGGCGGCGGTGTGGACATAGGCGAGAAGATGCTTTACGGGGGTGCGGTTCAGGAGGGATTGTTTTTGCGGATAAGGTCGGAAATTTCTTCCATGGAAGCGTCCTCCAGGCTCTTGCCCCTGCTTTTAAGGTCTTCCATGGTTTTGCAGAGAGTTTCGGTCATCTTGTCATGGGTTTGCTCGGATCCCCCAAAGATCGAGAACTTATCTGCTTGGGTGAGTCTTTTGTGCCCATCTGAACAATCCAAGCCCAGACCAAAAAGATGAGCCATTACTTTGGGGTCTTTGACTGGAATTTGGTTATTGGGTATGCGGTTCGCCATGAGGTTAATTTATTTACGTAATGCGGAAATAGTCAACCTATCTTCGACGAATGAGGCGCTCAAAAGGCCAGCAGTCGGACGCCGATGCTGAATGCAATTTCGTCTTCCTTGCTCGTTCCTCGTCTTTCCGAAAGAGAGGCGATGTATTTGATCCCGTTCTCAGAATCTACTTCAAGGACCGCTCGCCAAAGGGGAAAGATCTTTCTTTCCTCATCGTACCTAAGCGAAAGCAAAAGTTTGATCCCGAAATCAATCAGCTTTGAAGAACTGAGCGCCCACTGATCGAAGTCATTGGGGAATTCAATTCTGGAAATCTGATATTGATTCTCGTAGCCATCCTTGAGAAGAGCAGAATAAACCCTGACTTCGTTGGCCCGGTCGTCGTGACTTTTGGTTTGGGAGCGGAGGTGGAGCCAATCCGCAGGGCTGAGCAGAAGTTGAGTGTTAAAAGCCCTGGCTCCTTTTGCCGAATCGGCGGATTGAGACCATAAGTCTTTGGCTATCTTCAGATGGCCAAGCTCTCTGATCCCATTTCTGCCGCTGGTGTCGAATTGATGGTTCCACTCAAGGCGAACTTTTTCGTTTGGAATTAGATTGTCCGCCTCTATGACGTCGATCAGAGAAATCGGTTCGAGATTTAAGCGGAAATCGCTGGCGTCGAGTTTGGGAATCGATGAACTCTCCTTTTGGCGCTGCAGACGCAAGTCCCTGTATCCGATGATAAAATCCATGGAGTGCCTGATGCCGTCGAGATCCCAAAGCGGATTAGAGATCTGGTAATCCCCGTAAGCGTGAAATCGAAGTTCATGCGACCATTCGGTCCAAGCGCGATGAGGTTCAATCTCGTTTGTCTGGTAAAGTTGATCGCGGAAGGTAAACGAAGGCGTGTATGTGAGACCGCTGGATAGATGGAACGGGTGAAAGCTTTGAACCGCAAGGTCCAGCTTGCTGGATGCTCCGGTTCCTTCTCCCATGGCGTCTCTGCCCTCCAATTCGGAGTACTCGACGAGCAAACTGTGATAAAGGGAGTAGATCACGGAATGAGGAACAGTCTCGATGCGTAGGTTTGGTCTTCTCTCAAGCAGAGCTTCGTGTTCGTTGAGTTGCCATCGTTGCAAACCGCTGATTCCGCCCCAATGATTTTCATATCCTATCTCTATGAAATGATCATTCCATTGTCCGTTGCTGAAGTTTTCCAGTCTCAGATCCCTGTTTATTTCGGAATCACTTTCAAATTGAATGCGACCGGCCATTCTCCAGGAGCGTTCCTTTGCAAGAATGAAGTCGGAGTCGAGGAATTTTCTTTGGTCGGAAAATGCGAGCCCTCTTTTGTCCAGCCCCGGGTTTTCCGCCTGATCTTTGATCCAGCCCAGGTCCAAAAAAGCGCTTACCCAGGGAGTATCATGAGATTCTTCTCCGGACCGGTAGGAAAATTGAGAGCCAAGCAAACCTCCGCGTTTGAAAAAACCGGTGACCTCCGTTTCCATCTCTATTTTTTCTACTTCCCATTTCGTTCCCGCTCCCACATACCAGCCGAGATTGGCTGCCTTGCCAGCCTTCGCTCTTATTTTCCAAGTCTTGCCTTGGTCGCCGGTTCTGATTTGCAAAGGCGGTGTGGGGATGGCGGGAAAATCGTTTAACTTGATCCGTCCGGAGCTTGTTCGCAGGAGACTCGTGTTTTGATCAAAGCTAACCTCATCGAAGGAAATGCCGAGGCCTTGGCCGGGGCTTGACGTCGATTCCCTGAGCAGACGAGACTGAGATGTCATGATTCGCCGATCGGATTTGCTTAGGCTTTCCGCCTCCAAACTCCATGGGTGAAAGCCAACCAGTACCTCCTCGGCCAAGTAGTCGCCGCGAAGGAGATCGAGTTCCAGAGATTGACATAAGATCCTCAAGCCGGGGGTGGTCAGAATGACTTCTCCACTTGCTTGGACCAAGGACTGGTTGCGGTCCCACAGAATGAGTTCCGCCTGCAGGAAAAAGTCCCTTGACCTAAGGGTAGCCCTCTTCTCGGCCTTTACGGTCTGGGTGAGATCATCGTAGACAAGGGGCAAGTCGGAGGATAATTCCGGTCCTCTTGAAATTTCAGATTCTTCCTCCCGACCATGGGAATGAGTGCCCGGCGAAAGGGCGTAAAGCAGGGTGAGGGTTTGGAGAATAAGGCGCACCCATGACAAGATGAGGAGTAGTGGAGGGAGAACAAGAAAGAAATTAACGAACCAGTTTCCGTTTTACCTTTCGCTCGGTAATTTTGAATTGTATGATGGGGCATGATTATCAAGCGATCCGAGATGGAGATGGTGTTGTCCGGACAACTTGCCGACCCTCATCATTTTCTCGGCTTGAATCCCCTGCAAGGGAGCAAGCGCTGGGTAGTCCGGGCCATCGACAGTCACGCCAAGGAAGTCCTTTTGGTAATTCCCGAATCGGGCTTGGAGAAGAGGCTTGAAAAAATTTCTTCAAGGGGTCTTTTTGAGGCCAGCTTCGACTGGGGCAAAACTCCACGCGAGTATCATTTTCTGTCGGTGTACGAAAATGGAACCCATCAATGGAAAGACCCTTATTCGTTCTCTTCCTGCTACTCTTCCCAAGAATTGTCCGCTTTTGCCGATGGAACCGATCGGCGTCCCTTTCTGAAGTTCGGAGCCATCCCAACGACGCAAAAAGGGATCAATGGAATTTCCTTTCTGCTTTGGGCGCCTCATGCAAAGAGCGTTCATTTGGTGGGCGATTTCAATCTCTGGAATCCAATCAATCTGCCCATGCGTTCGGTCGGTTCGACGGGTTGCAGGGAGTTATTCGTTCCGTTTGCAAAAATAGGAGACAAATACAAGTACCGCGTTCTTGGAGCGGATGGTGTGCTGAGGGAAAAGACCGATCCTTTCGCCTTTCGATTCGAACCCCCCATGGGAAACGCCTCCTTGATCGAGTCTCGAGAACCTTTCCGCCGCAACAGCGATAGGCATGGTGGTGATCCACGCCGCATGCCATTGTCCGTTTATGAAATGCACCTGGGTTCCTGGAGGCACTGCCAAGACGAAAAGCGTTCGCTCTCCTATCTCGAACTTGCCGAAGAGTTACCCGATTACTTGGAGCGGATGGGGTTTTCCCACGTTGAGTTTCTTCCACCGAGCGAATATCCCTATGGTGCCTCCTGGGGTTATCAAGTGACCGGTTATTACTCACCTACTCATCGCTACGGCACCCCTGAAGAATTTTCAGTTTTGGTGAAAACCCTGCAAGCCAGAGGCATTGGTGTGTTGATTGATTGGGTTCCCGCTCATTTTCCCGCCGACGAATTTTCTCTTTCCCGCTTTGATGGAACTTGTTTGTTCGAGCACGAGGATCCCCGCATGGGTCGCCATGCGGAATGGGGAACCTTATGCTTTGATTACGGCAGACCCGAAGTTCGCAGCTTTCTCATCGGGAGCGCCGTTGCTTGGTTGGATCGTTTCGGTGTCGACGGCTTTCGGGTGGATGCGGTCGCCTCCATGCTTTATCTTGATTATGGCAGAAAGGACGGAGATTGGCTGCCCAATAAGGAAGGAGGGAATCATAACTTGGAGGCCATTGAGTTCATCAGGCAATTCAATCAGGCGATCCACGAGGAATATCCCGAGGTCGTCAGCATTGCCGAAGAATCCACCGCTTTCCCCCAAATCACTCAACCGCCCGACGCAGGCGGACTTGGCTTTGACTTCAAGTGGAACATGGGCTGGATGCATGACGTTCTGGGCTACTTTTCGAAAGCCTCGTATGAGCGCCGAAACTTTCACCAGCAACTCACCTTCGGGGCATTCTATCAATTCTCGGAAAATTTCGTCCAATCTTTTTCACATGATGAGGTGGTCCATGGAAAAGGCTCACTTGTAAACAAGATGAACGCGAGGGAGGAGAGCGAGCGTATTTGCAACTTGCGCGCCCTGCTTGCCCTTCAATGGCTATGGCCGGGAAAGAAGACCCTTTTCATGGGGTGCGAATTTGGGCAATTCCGTGAGTGGGATTTTGAAGCTCAGCTTAATTGGGAATTGCTGGATTCTCCTTTGCACAAGGGCCTGCAAAAACTTGTGGCGGATCTGAATCGTCTTTACCACGCTCATCCAACTTGGGCATTGACTGATCATGATGCGGAAAAATTCCGTTGGATCGATTGTTTGGATTCGGAGGGACAAACCCTCTCGTTTTTGAAGTTCGGAAATGAACCCGAGGACACGCTCTTGGTCGCGTGCAATTTCTCCGATCAACTTCGGCATCGAGACTGGGGGTGTCCCCATTCGGGAGATTGGGGCGTCGTCCTTGATACCGACTCCGCTAATTACGGCGGAGCAGGGGAAAGCGGACCCACCGAATGCAAGTCCTTCGAAGAATCCCGCAATGGTCAGCCCTACGGTCTTCGTTTTTCAGTCAATCGTTGGAGCGTGAGAATCTTGGCCCGACGACCCTCGGGCTCTTAGATCAAGCCCGCGTCCGCAAAGCTGTAGTAACCGAGGGAGTGCGGGCAGTTTTCAGGTTCTCCCAAAATAATGTGGTCATGCATTTCCAAGTCAATGACTTTCGATGCTTCGAATATTCTCCGAGTCACCTTCAGGTCGGCCGGACTGGGAGTGGGATCGCCGCTGGGATGATTGTGGGCCAGTATGAGGGCGGTGGCGCCGCAGCGGACAACCGGGCGAAAGACTTCTCTCGGATGAACGAGGCTGCCCGTGGCCGTGCCGGAGGTTACGGATTGAGCGCGAATCAATTTATTCTTTCGATCGAGGCATAAGACCCAAACTTTTTCGACGCCGTCTGATCTGACTTCCGGGTACAGATACTCCCAAACCTTTTGAGAGTCGTCCAAAACGATCTCGTTTTTTCGTTCCCCTCGAATCATTCGTTTTGCAATTTCCACCTGAGTGCTCAGTTGCAAGGCCTTCACTTTGCCAATGCCCGAGATCTTTTGGAAGTCGGAAAGATCCCACCTCATCAAGGCAGTCAACGAACCAGCCTCAGCCAGTAACTCTTCCGCGATTAGCAGAACGTCCTTACGAGAGGTGCCGGATCTAAGAATCATGGCGAGAAGTTCGCGGTCCGCCAGTGCATCGGCTCCGAGTCGCTCTAATCTTTCTTGGGGCCGCTCGTCTTCGGGCAAATCTTTGAGCGAAAGACCAGACACCGAAAATTGAATTATTTGATGGAAACCTTTTGCTCAGGCAGGCTAACCTGTATGTAGGCGTCTTTTTTCAGGCGGTTGAACCATTGTCTCTGGCTTTTGGCTTCGATGCGATTGGTCAGGATTTTTTCTATCTCCGGCCGTACTTCGTCGAGGGATTTTCTGCCCGCCTTCTCCAATTCCTCCACTTTCAACAGATAGACCGCAATTTTGCCTGACTTGCCGACCTGACCGTCGTCCTTGCGCTCCAATAGCTCAATCGTAAACGGTTGGGACACTTGACCCTTCTCCAGAGCAAAGGCCACTTTACGAATGTCTTCCGTGATGATTTCTCTCGCTGAGACCATCGCCCCCCAATCTCCACCCTTGTCGCGAAATGGACTTTGTCCGTGCTGGGAGGCAAGGATTTCAAAAGGCGATCCTTTCTTGAGCATTTCCTGGATTTGCCTGGCTTGCTGCATGAGGATCGCTTCCGGTTCGCCGGCGATTTGGGAGAAGACGATTTCCCGGAGTTTGACTTTCGCTTCCGTTCTGAACATGGTGGGGTTTTCCACGTAGAAGCGTTCGACTTTTTCAGGGCTTAACTCTTCCTTGAGCCTTTTGCGGGTCGAGAGCATGTGACCGTAGATGATGTCTTCGCGCAATTCTTCGCGGAATTCCAGTTGGGATTGTCCGTTGCGTCTGAGAACGTCACGGAACAACTTGCGGTCCCCGTTGAATTCCTTGATGAGCTTTTTGTTGTATTCCTGTTCAATGATCGACTCGGGGATTCCCATACCTTGGTCCTCAAAGGCGTAGATTGAAAGGAGGCGGTCGATTTTGCCGTCGACGAATTCAGAAGCCCGCAGTTTTTTTTCCTCATCGGTGAAATTGAGGCGATCCATGGCTCGTTCGATCTCACCCCAGGTCACGATGCGGTCGTTTACTTTTGCGGTCACCCGGTTGATTTCGATGAGTTCGGCTTTGGCCGGTAGCGTTACCGATGCC
>JAYOEB010000043.1:0-2667 GCA_038116775.1 Opitutia bacterium
GGTAATCGTGGCCAGATACCCCCCCCGACTTTCCGCATCGGCTTTGGCTGCTGTCCATGTCATAACTCCACTAATCTGGGAATAGGTGTGGTAGCCATTGATTTCCTCCCAGTCCGAAATCCCATCCCCGTCGGTATCGGTATTGCTGGAACTGGTCCCCAAGCTGTCCTCCTCGGCATTGGTCAATCCATCCGAATCGCTGTCCGTGGTGGCCTGAAAGTAGAGGTAGTTCACTTCCGCATCCGTCAGCGCCCGGTCGTAGAGCCTGATTTCGTCGAGCGTTCCCTGAAAAAACCCTGCACGGGTTCCTTCCTGCAGGGTATTGTAGGCGACGTCTTCATTAACGGTGCCAATGGTTCCGAATCTTGGGTAAGCCCCGGTTCCCAAGGCGTTGCTGGAATGTGTGGTGACGGTACCGTCAGGGCTGCCATCCAAGTAAAAGCTCTTCAAACTGGTCGTCGAATCATAGGAGACCGCCACCAAATGCCAATTTCCGTCATTGAGCGTCGAATCTCCGTAATCGTCGGAAGTCGAACCGACGGAATCGGTCGATGCGAAAAACATCCTTCCGTTGTTGGCATCCCCTCCCACGGTGAAACGCCAGTTTTCCGAGCGATCGTAACTGATGACGTAAGCCTGAGTGGAATGGGTGGTCTTGACCCAAGCCAAGACCGTCACCGCTGGAATCTCTCCTGCCTGCGTGTAATTGAGGGTTTGAATGGCAAGATAATCATTCGAGCCGTCCAATTCGATTCCCCCGTTTACTTTTCCCTCCGTCCAAGAGGAGGAACCGTCTCCGGCATTGAATAGTTCGGCATGATAGTTATTGCCCGACGCATCATTAGCGGTCGTCCCCGAAGACTCGTCGAATTTCCAGTGCCCGACCAAGCCGTTTTCGAGGTCCTGCCCCCACAACGCCCCGCTGAAGTAGAGGATAAGAAAAATATGAAATACTTTCAGGCAAGCGTTCACGAACAAGGTCTGAGCAAAGTATATTTCCCTAAGCTTTTGTTAAGCAAGAACAATTGCGGACAATTTGAATTTCCGGTTCGGGTATCTTCTAAAATCTCTGGTAGCTCTGGTTCGCATAGTCATAGAACAGCAATCCCTGGCCTTCGGGAGGAAGGTATATCCAATTTCCGTGAGCGTGTGACCAAAGGTAGGGCCAAATTCCTTCGCGGGTCCAAAGCCAGCCCGTTCCCTCCTTCCAAAGCCAAATTCCTCCATCCTCGGAAGGAGAAGAGTAAAGCCAATGCAAGGAACTGTGAAAAAGCCATCCGCGCTCGTAGGATTTGAAGGACCCAAACCATGAAGACGACAACCACCCCCCAGGGAGACTATCCGTCTTGCCCCACCAAGGGGAAGACGGTTCGGGGATTTTAATCCTCTTGCGGGCCCCCACGGTCATCCCCGCCGAATTGACGGCGTAAGCCTGCAGGTAAAGGCGTTCGGCATATGGGCTCTGGGGCAGTCTCAAGGCAAAGGATTCCCCCTCCCGATCCGAAACCGGCATCCGGAGAGTCTGGGGAGATTCGGGATCGATCCGCAAACTGGGCGAAAGCAAGAACCCGACTTCCTCCGCTTCCTCTCCCCCGTCGAAGAGGATCCGTCCGGACAATTCGATTTCTCCAAACTCCAGGATCCGGCCAAATTCGGTACGAACGACCGGCAGCAGAATTTCCCCGGGGCTTTCCGGACCTCCCGGTTCCGAAGGATCGATCG
Source organism: Opitutia bacterium (assembly GCA_038116775.1). Lineage (GTDB taxonomy): Bacteria > Verrucomicrobiota > Verrucomicrobiia > Opitutales > Seribacteraceae > Seribacter. The sequence goes on from JAYOEB010000043.1 coordinate 1,723, forward strand.
GGCCGGCATGATCCTCATCCGCATCCAAAACCTCTACCTTCAAGTCATGGGTGACGGCAGCATCCCCCGCCCTTGCCTCGATGGTCACTTCGTAAAGGTTGTCGCCGTCTGCATCCCCGGCAGTCTCGAAATCCGGGACCGTTAGAAAATGCAACCCCCCGGTCGCTTCGTTGATTTGAAAATGGGACTGATCGGCACCGTCGATGATCGAAAAGCTAATGACTGCGTCGAGGGGCCCGGTCGCGTAAAGTCCGATTACGAAAGCTTCGTTTTCCGGTACCGAAACGAAAACGGGGCTATGGATGATCAATTCCTCAGCCGACGGATCTCCCGGACCGGTGGGTCCTTCCGGTTCCGTGGAGTCGGGCAGATCGATCAACTGGATTGTGAAGTCTCTCTCCCGACTGACTCCCCTATCGTCCACCACCCGAACACGGATCAAGTATTCGGAGGGATCACTTTCAAAATCGAAGACGCTGAGATTTCTAAGGACCCCACTTGGCTCGACGGCAAACAAGTCCTGGGAGCCGAGAATGGCCAGTTTTTGGCTCAGGTCATCGATTTCCTGACCATACGACTCCAAATCACCAGGTGATTTGGTGAGATCCTGCGACAACGCCTCCAACTCCGAGATTCGGGCCTCGATTTCCTGGACGGTCCAATCCTCCACCCGAACCAGGGAGAAATCGAAGGTAGCAGATGCCGATCCATCCGCCGCAAATTCTCCGACGAGGGTTCCCGCAGGTTGGTTCTCGAGCAAATGCAATTCGCCCAAGGCCTCTATGACCAGCGAGTCGCCACTGGACGACGGGTCTCTTAGAATTTGGACGCAGACGTCTAGGATTCCTTGCCCGTTGCCATCCGAAACGGCCACCGTGAGCTCGTAGCGATTGTCCGAATCGTTGTCATCCGGGTTCTCGAAGTCAGGGGGAGAAACGAATGCCA
>JAYOEB010000043.1:2767-15843 GCA_038116775.1 Opitutia bacterium
TCGGCTATGCTGAAGTTGCCGTCGCTCTGAAACTGCGGGGCCGCGTTCGGGGCGGTCTCGGCGAGGTCCGTGACTTGAACCGTCACGTTGAGAAGGACCGCGACGGCGCCGTCGCTTACCTGCAGCGTGAGCTCGTAGCGGTTGTCCGAATCGTTGTCATCCGGGTTCTCGAAGTCAGGGGGAGAAACGAATGCCAGCAGGCCGCTGTCCCCGTCAAGCTCGAACCGTTCGGCGTCGTCACCGTAGAGAATCGAGTACGTCAGGGCGTCCCCGTCCGCATCGCTGGCGTTGAAGTCGTAAACGAAGGATTGGTTCTCGGCTATGCTGAAGTTGCCGTCGCTCTGAAACTGCGGGGCCGCGTTCGGGGCGGGGGCTTGACTGAATACCTGTTCCATTTCCGAAGCGGTGACCACACGGTTCCAAATCCGAAAATCATCCATCCAACCCTTGAACCAAGAAGTGTTATTTTGCGGACGATTGCCCAAGCTAAGATAGTTGGCGGCGTCGGACACGACTTCTCCCGCCCCACCAATGCTCGTCACCTCGGACTTGAGCTCTCCGTTATGGTAGAATTTGAGGTTGGACTGTCCGAAATGACCGCTCCAGGAAAAAGCCAGATGCTGCCAGAAAAATTCCGGCGGCTTGTAATTGTAGGTTATGCTGGGAGTGGAAAGAGTTCCCTGTCGGACCAACCAGGCCATGGAGTCGTAGATGCCGAAACGCCAGTATCCGGTCGATGCCGAACGCTTGGCGATTACGTATCCGCTCCCGTTGTCATCCAGCTTTACCCATCCGGAAAAACTGAAGGGGCGGATATCATCCAATTGGGTGGTTCCCTCAAAAGAGACGAAATCATCGATGCCGTCGAATCGAAGGGCTCCGCCTATTCGCCCGCTTGACCAACCATTTTCAAACCCGACCAAGGTTCCGTTGATCTCGTTGCCTGAAGAGTCATGCAGGATGGTCCCGTTGGTTTCGTCGAACTTCCAGTGGGCGACGAGGCCAAAGTCGAGCCCGGGCTTGGAGCTGGCGTTATTCTCCTGGGTACCTGCCAAAAATTCATGCCAGTTGAGAAATCCATCCGCATCCGAGTCCAAATCCCAAAGGCTGAAGTCGATTCCGCTAAGGTTGCCGTCCACCTGGGTCAGGTTATAGCCACCGAGGGTGGCGTTCCAGTCGCCATAGTGCTTCCACACTTCTCCCGTGGTAGGATAACCATCTTCATTGCCATCCACGAATACTTTGAAATCATAAGCTTTGCCGGGCGCCACGAGGAGCGTGAAATTTCCATCACCCGCTTGGAGGATTTGTTCCGCGGCCAAGCTTCCGTTGGCCTCCAAAGCCCAAACGTAAGCCGCCCCCGGCACCACGCCGTCGTAGGATACCCTGCCGCTCACGCTCGCCAATTGCGTATTGCTGGAATTGTTTCCCGTGGAATTTCCGTCCGTGGTGTCCAAGGCGAAGTCATCCGAGTCCCCGGACCCCAGGTACCCACCCGGGCCCATATCCGTGGTGTCCAGGGCGAACTCGTCCGAATCCCCGAACCCGAGGTATCCCCCCGGTCCCGTGTCCGTGGTGTCCAGGGCGAACTCGTCCGAATCCCCGAACCCGAGGTATCCGCCCGGTCCCGTGTCCGTGGTGTCCAGGGAGAACTCGTCCGAATCTCCGAACCCGAGGTATCCGCCCGGGCCCGTATCCGTGGTGTCGAGGGCGAACTCGTCCGAATCCCCATAACCGGTCACGTTGCTCTCCGCCTGCAACCCAACGATCGAGAAAAGCAAGGGAAACAAAAGCGAGAACAAGGCCCCGCGGCAGGACCTTGGGCTCAGGGCCGATTTCTCAAAGCAAGTGATCAAGGGTCAGGGCCGATGCTTGTTTGCTGACGCGGTTCGGAAAACCCAATGAATTACTGGACGGGGATGATGTAGTCCACCGTGTTTCCAGTGCTCGGATTCGTAAAAAGTCCGAAGGCATATTTGCCGTCGGGAATACCGCTGGTTCCGGTCAATTCCTGCAACTGAGCCCCAGTCAGTTCGTAGACGGCAAGAAGAGAATGCGCACCCTGAAAACTGCCGGCCCGCTGGATGCCGTTATTGACAATCATCTGATCAAATGCCCATTGATCGGAAAACTCGATGAGGGAGCTTCCGGAAGCAAGCGCAAAGGTCGGTCCGTTTTCAGCTTCGTATCCATCCCATCCGGAGGTATCCCGAAAAGTTCCGTCAACATCTGTCGTGTAATGAACCAGCACCCGGATTTTGCCAGTTTGCGTGGAAAAATTGGGCTTCTCATTGCCTGCCCGCCACGATGCGATCATGGATCCGTTCTGGATCAAACCCGGTTGTCGCAAAGTTTGCCCCGATGAAGACGAACCGTATTCAAAATCAATGCATTTCTCCCACTGAAGGGATTGGGGGTCGGACTTGAACCAAAACTCAACCTTGGCCTCCTTGTCCTGAAAACTGGAAGGGTCGGTGCCAAGTAGGACGTAGGCTTGAATTTCGACGTTTTTGGTACCGGGCGTTTGCTTGGCGCTCACCCGATATACCCGGGGTTGCCCTTCGTAATAGTCGTTGGTTTCCTGGAAACGACTAAGCACAAACCTAATGGTTCCAGTGCTGTTGTCTTCTTCTGGAAGAACGTAGTAGTAATCGGCTGCCAATCCAGTGGCCTCCGTGACTTCCATCAGCTCGGTTGCACTCAAATGGTACGCTAGACCCATTGGGGTTAATTCCTGACTGAACCCCCTTGCTTGGATAAAATCCAAAGCACCGCCATAACTGGCGAAGGGACTTCCACCGGAGTCCTGCAAAACGTAACGTTCACCAGTCCACTCCCATAATCTCCCGGCAAAGAGGGAATGAACGGATAGACCCAAGAAGGTCGTGAGGAATACTATTTTTTTCATTTTTTTCGGATACGGGTTTATAAAAATCGGATTTCTTGGAAAATTCGAAGAAGAAAAAGTTTCATGGAAACTCGTACAATAGACCAAGTAAATTAGCGTAAAACAATAAAAAAATATCTGTTTCCATCATCTTTTATGGGTATCGCCTTGGGTCTGACTGGCGACAAATCAGGTTGTCAAAAGCAGAAATTCATAAGTTGGAAAAGACCAACTCAAAAGCTGAAATTCAGGTTGATCGATCCCCCCGCATCCAGGGAGTCGAAGGAAGAGGAGGAACCAAGCAGGGAATCTCCGATCGAATTGGTGGACATGGTGGAGTAATTGAGAAACAACTGCAGGGCAAAGAAATCGGTAATCTGCCAGAGCCCACTGACTCCGGCAAAAAAGACCAGATCGTTCCGCCCGTCATGCAGATTGCGGAGATAATGGGTATTGCTGAAGCCCAAGGTAGGGCTGAGGACCAACTGGTCGTCGTCCAGAAAGGTTTGGATCAGGCTCAGACCCAGCGAAGTTTGCAGATTGTCGCCGTCATCGGCAAAAACCCCGACCGCCGCAAACGGAATCCGCTTGTCGGTCAGGGAATATCGCGCGCCTCCATTGATCATCAGGAAAGTGGTGTCGCCCAGGGCGAAGATCTTCTGCAAAGCGAAGGAAGGAACCACCGCATCGAACATTCGATTCCCACTCTCCTGGCTGTGGAGGAAATCATATTCCAGACCAAGGTTGAGACTCCACTCGTGAGGAAAGCGGAAATCCATACCCGCCCTGAACATCCCGAACCGGTAGTTCAGCAAATCCCGGACCGAGCTATCTCCGTAGTTCGCCCATTGCATGAGAAAATCCAAGCGGGGAACCAAACTGAGGTAACGACCCAACTCTTGGGGTTGTGAGGAAACCGAAAACCCGACGCTCGTCTCCAGTACGCCCGAGCTGATTTCGTCGTCGTTTTGTCGCAATACGTTGGAGGTGAAGTAAGGCCGGATTCCAGCCATCAAACCCACCTCAAGCGGAAAGTCGGCCTTGGGAACGGAGGGAGTCGAAAAGCTGCCTGCCTCGGAAGCAGGTTGAGGGCTTTGGACAACCGTGTATCTGCGCAATCGCAGAGTCCCCAAGGGTATGGAACCGGGCAAAACTTCAGAAGGCAAGGAACCGACCCACCCTTCGATCTTGCGAATTGGAGGAGTCTCCCGGGTCTGAGGCTCAGGAGGGGCGGACTGAGTGGATTCGACCCGCGAAATCACCGGGTTCCTTGGGAGCGATTGCCTCTTGCTCCATTCACGCAGGGAACCCAGGGGTATGGAGCCGGGAACGATTTGGTTCGGACTTTGCCCGACCCAATTGAATTCCTTTTGTCGGTTGGTCTTGACGATGCTCTGTCGGCCAAGGTTGGAATGATACTCCCGAAAGGGCCCGGGGGTGGTGTATTCTTCCTCTTCAAGGGCTTGTCCCAAGAGGATGGGACTGCAGGACAGGAAAAGCAAAGTAAGGTGGTTTCGCATTACGAAGGAATGTGAAATGGATCAGGGAAGGTTGATTTTTCCGATGCTTAGGTTTTGCCCGAACTGGTCGAAGCTCGGTCGGTCCATGATCAGGTTTCCGCCCGAGCGGACGTTTTCAATGAAGTTGACCCGTCCGATCTGATCGGCTGCGGGAATCGCGGTTCCGAAATTTGGGTATCTTCCGTCGATCGGGCCCTTCAAGCTATTGAGTCGGACGGTGGAACGGGCGGGAAAGTCGACGTTGCGCAAGCGCATGGTGGTCGCCTCCATCACGATTCTGGAAACGTCACGGGCAAAAGCCAGCCCGTCGACGTTGAGGTCCCTTTGGGCCTTGATGGTCGCAAGGGCCCCGGCCCCAACCGTCAAGTTGCGGATTTCCAGGTCGCGCATGCCGCGAATCGCCAACTCGCGGGCCACTTCCAACTTGACCTCTTCGATGCTCAGGTGCTCGCGACTGGAAATGACCAAGTCGCTGGTCACCGAACTGAGGTTGGCGCTCATCATGACCAACCTGACTTCCTGACCGGAAGAGCCCTCCCAATTCAAATCTCCGGAAATCTCCAAGTTTTCGGAGGCGGAAAGAACCATGCTTTGAGCCCCGTTTCCAAAGTAGGGAGTCAAAGCCTGCAGATTATCCGCTACCAGCAGGTTCTTGGCGGCGACTACCTGCGAATCTCCCGATACCAGTAAATCCAGTTCCAGTTGCTTGTAAAGATCGGTCACCTCGGCATAAAAGGAATTCCCGAAGGCCTCGGCGCTTCCCAGAACTTCGAGGGTATCGGACCCGCCCAAAGTCTTGTCCCGAAGCATCCGGGCCGCCAATTCGCCTACTTCCAACCATTCCTCGGTCAGGGAACCACCGGACATGGCGAGCAGTTCATCCATTAGTTTTTCATTGCCGTGCTTTAGCAGGTCCTCACCGAGGGCCAGTTTTCTTTTCTCCAAGGCATCGGGTCCGGCCGGACCCTCGGGCAAGTTGCCAGGCTTGGAGAGTTCGAGGTTCATCTTGGTCAGGGACTCGGCCAGCAAGTCCTCGTCGATCCTTTGGTTGATCAAGGCAATCATGGCTCCATTTTCCAGTCCCAGAATTTTCTCCCGAGTGCTTTCGGCGTATCGGAAGAAGATATCGGCCTGCTCGGGTCCGAATTCAGGGATTGCCAACAAGCGGGCCACCACAGGCTTGGCCTCCCGGAGAATTCTCGACTTGCCCTCGGGCGAGAGAGAATAGAACCGAAGGGTTTGATCTTCGGAAAGTCCGAACTGGGCAAGGGCTTTGGTGTATTCATCCACCTTTCCGGTCTTGCGGGCCATGGACAATTCGGAATTGTTTTCCAAAGCGGCGCCCTGGGCGGAACCCGCATCCATATTCGCATCGCCAGCCGGCGGCGCGCCGGACTCCACCTCCGAGCCTTCGCTTTCGGAATCCACTTGGCTAGTGGAGTCCTCCCGATCAGTGGCTGGAGCATCCTCCCCACCCTGCTCATTGGCGTCCTCCTGGCTTCCGCCCTCTTCCCTTTCCTCCTTGGGAGCTTCCTCCTCAGGTTCGGATTTTGAATCCTCCTGGGCCTCCGGGTTTTCCTCGGCGGAAGTGTCCGCCTCATTGGCGGCTTGCTCGATGGCGTTGCTTACTTCATTCAAAGAGAGATCCTCCGACTGCGAGGTGGCGACTTCATTGGTGGTGGCGATTTGACGGGCCACGGTGGGGTTGACCGGTCTTTGGGTAACCGCCCCGGTGGAGCTCACGCTCAAACCGCTTCCTTCGCTGACCGCGATGGGTTGCCCTCCTCCGGGAGGAGTGAAGGCCACGGTCGACTCGGTGACGTCCAGTTGGACGCCCTGAGACGGATCCAGAGCCATTTGAAACTCGGTTCCGCGAATCCCTGCGGTTCCGAGCGGAGAATGAATGTCGAAAATCGAGCGCCTGTTCAATTTTTTTGTTTTCACGATCAGGGATCCCATGTCCAGTTCGACTTCCACGGTGGAAGCGCTTGGTTCCTCCTGCAAATCCTTCAATTTCCTTCCTTGGGGATCAAAAGGTTCCTGCTCGAAATTGCCCAAACGCATCTTGGTCCCTTCGACCAGCGTTAGCAAGGTGCCGTTGCTGAGGAGAGCCACCAACTGAGAATTTTTTCCGGTGGTGACGACGTAACTTTGCGGGATCAGGCCACCCGGCCTTACTTCGCTCATCTTTTTGCCCTCTGCATCGTAAAATCCGACTTCTCCCTCTTTGGAGACCATGATCAGGGCGCCCGCCCGCTTGCTTTCGGCCAGCAAGCCTACGGCCAAAAAGAGGGAGCATAGGTAAGACAAGGCCTTCATTGCGTCAAAAATCATCCTCCAATCCGTCTGAGAGTTCTTCATTCTGGTCATTTTCCAAAACGATCCAATTTTCAAAGTCATAATCGTAGTAAAGCCCGCGGCCCTTGGAACTGCCGAAGAAATACAGCCAACCACCGGGTTGGTCCCGGAAAAGATAAGGGTAGATCCCACGGTCCGTCCACAACCAGCCCAATTCTTCCCGCCACAACCAGACTCCGCCCCGACTGCCGGGCATGGGCAGCAACCAGCCCAATTGCCGGTGCATGATCCAGGGACTTTCCTCAGGCGCATAGAAGATGCCGAACCACGGACTGCTCCACCAATTCGGGGCCTCGGCCCATTCTTCCGCTTCCGCCCAAGGGTTCGGCCGGGCAACTGCCGGGACAATAAGCTTTTTTTCCAGTCCCCGGTTCATTCCTTCCCGGTTTCTGCCAAAGGCCGCGAGGTAATGGAGGGATCCCGGAGACTGGGGGTAATAATATCCGGAAAATTCCCCCTCTGCTTCCAATGACACGATGATTTCCTCCACCCCGGGTCCGGTTCCCGTCCCGATGGGTTCTCGGCTCACCAGAAATCCCACCTCCAAGTCATCCGCGAAGCCACCCGCATCCACCAGCCGACCAGTCAGCCGAACCCGCCCGGATTCCTCAATCTCGGCAAGATCGGTTTCCACGATCGGGACAAATTGATCCACCACCTCGACCTCAAAGTCTTGCTCCAGAAATCCTCCGTAAGGATCGCTCACCCGGATTCGAAGCGGATAGGAAGCCCTTTGCTCGAAATCCAGGCTCGCCGAGTTCCGCAATTCCCCACCCCCGGTGATTTCAAAGGGAAGCTCCACGCCTTCGGAATCGGAGACAAAGGCAAAGACAAGCGACTGAGATATGCCTCCGGCATCATCCGGATCGGTCGCGCTTAGCACTCCCACCGTTGAGCCCGGGGGAAGATTTTCACCGATGCGGGAGTGACTCAAGCTGATTGAGCTTGGGTTTTGGTTGGTCACCTCGACCAGGCGGGTCACGGTAGTAGCGGCATTGCCGGCCAAATCGGCGTAATCGAAGGAAATCGAGTACGAACCGGGAATCATTGCATTTACCTCGCCCAAACCGTTCAGGCTTCCATTGCCGTCCACAAGATCGGTCCAGACCGCTCCTGCATCCGCGTACGAAGTTCCGGCAATGAGGGAAACCGTTTCCGCCCCGTTCAGGGTGATCACGGGAGCGGTGGTATCCGCCACCGTCACCGTGCGGGTAACGGTGGCAGCCGCATTGCCGGCCAAATCGGCATAATCAAAGACCACCTCGTAAGCGCCGGGGATCGTCGTATCCACCACTCCCGACCCGCTTAGTTGTCCGCTTCCGTCGAAATCATCCGTCCAGCTCGCCCCTTCATCCTGGTAGGCATCTCCCGCTTCCACCACCAACTCGGATGCACCGATCAAAGTGATCAGCGGTGGGTCCTCGTCCAGGTTCGTCACTTGGATGACGAAGACCGCCTGCATGCCGGCACCCTGCCCGTCGCCCACTTCCACCCGGATCGTTCGGCTGGATCCCGTCTCGTAGTCGAGGATCTCTCCCGTTCTCAGGGTACCGTTGACCTCGAGGGTGAAGAGGGAGTTGTCGTCATCCCCCGCTCCGCTGACCAAGGCGTAGGCAAGTTCATCCCCATCCGGATCGCTGGCATTGAATTCCCCCACCCGAGTTCCAATCGGCTGATTCTCGGCAATGGTCAATTCGGCGCTGGAATTGAGGTCAGCCGGGGGTAGGTTTTCGACCACATCGGTCAAGGCAACCGTAAAGCTCTGCTCGGTACTCAGTCCGTACGAATCACTCACGGCCACCCGGATGGAATAACTTGAGGCATCGTTCTCATAATCAAACATAGCCGCGGTTCTTAATCTTCCCATATTGGCTTCCATGGAAAAGAGCGAATTGTCGCCATCCCCCGCTCCATTGACCAGGGAATAGGTCAATACCGTCCCCGCGTCCGGATCGGAAGCGTTGAAATTTCCAACCACGGTGTTGATTGGGGCATTTTCCGCCATGGTCAAGGGTCCCGTATTGTGAAGATTGAGCGGGGATTCGTTGGCATTCTCCAGGGTGACGGTGAAGTTCCCCTCCATTGAGGCGTTGAATTCGTCGCGGACTTGTACCCGAATCGAATAAGTCGAGGCATCCGCCTCGTAGTCGAAGGTGGCGGCGCTACGCAAGGCGCCGTTGGAATCTAGGGTAAACAAGGCGTTGTCGTCATCGCCTGTTCCCGAGACCAGAGAGAAAGAAAGAACTGCCCCGTAGTCCGGATCGCTGGCGTCGAATTCTCCGACAACCGTACCGACTGGCTGGTTTTCCTGGATGTTCAGCGCCGCGATGGCATTCAAATCGGCAGGGTCCTGATTGGGAAACAGGAAAGAAACGTCAAATGAATATGCCGCGCCCATTGCGAGTGAGTCGGTTGGTCCCGCGGTTGTTGCTCCCACGACGAAAAGGTCCGAAGACAAAGAGACCGAAGTTCCAAAATTGTCACCCTCGGTGTGATCGGGTTGCATGACTTCATCCCAAAAAGTCACACTCCCGTTCTCTTCGACATAGAAAAGGTAAGCCCTGCCTACGTTGATCAAATCATCCAATGAAGTATTCGGTACCCCAACTGCGACAAAGTTGCGGTGAATGGCGGCGGAATACCCAAACTTTTGATTTTCTGCAGGGGCAGGTGCCGTTAAGGTGGAAAAGTAACTTACGGAACCATCAGTCTCTTTTCTGAAGAGATAGACGCATCCAGCATCGACCACTCCGTGAACGTCGGCGAACGGGGAGGTGACGCCAATGATATTTCCTGAATGAAAGACCTTGTCTCCAAAGTTACTGTTTTGCTGCGGATCCGGAGCGTAGAACTTTCTTGAGAAAACAAAAGACCCATCGCCTTCCATGTTGTAGACGTAGATCGCACCTGAACTTTCCACTGCATCGGAGTCTGCCTTGTAGGAACCGATCAGCAATTGATTTTCCCCGAGAGAAACCGAAGAACCAAAACAAAATCCCTCGCTTTTATCGGGAGCAAGTAGTTTGGCTGCAAAATGGCTCGAACCATTATCCTCCACCTCAAAAAGATAAACTGCCCCGGCCCCGATCAAAAAAGACGAACCATCCAAGTCCCCTTTCGAAACGGCGCCCACAGCCAGCTTTGACCCAAGCAGGGAAACGGAATGTCCGAACCAGTCACCCACTGCATGGTCTGGAGCGGTTACCTTTGAGAGAAGCGAATAGGAACCATCGGCGCCAATATCATACAGATAAACTCCACCGGCGTTCCAATTCTCTCCCACCGCAAGATTCGTACAACCCACGGCGAGCCGATTCCCATAAAAGGAAAGGGAAAAACCAAATCGTTCGTTGTCATCCAAAGAAATTATTTTATTTAGAAAAACGACCGTCCCGTTTGATTCCCGTTTGTATAGGTATACCGCTCCACCCGTAAAATCAGTGGGGTCCGCAAAGGAACCAATGGCAATAAGATCTCCCGACTGGGCCACGGATAATCCGAAATAATCATAATCGGTACCATCCAAGGCGGACAACCTTTGAAATTCCTCCAAGGGAACGTTTTTCAATCGAACCGTAAAGTTGCCTTCGACCGAGGCGTTGAATTCGTCGCGGACTTGTACCCGAATCGAATAAGTCGAGGCATCCGCCTCGTAGTCGAAGGTGGCGGCGGTGCGCAAGGTGCCGTTGGCGTCAAGAGCGAACAGGGAGTTGTCGTCGTCGCCCGCCCCGTTGATCAAGGCATAGAAGAGGGTATCGCCATCCGGGTCGCTGGCGTTGAACTCGCCGACCACCGAGCCGACGGGCTGGTTTTCGGCAAAGACTAACGAACCCGTGGCATTGAGATCGGTGGGGCTTGGGTTCATCTCGACCAAAGCTCCGCTCTCATTTACGTGATAGGCGCTCTCACGTGGAGAAACGGGTGAGGTACGCACCGTGGATCCGGTGGGAAAGACCACTTCCACTTCATAAGTTTGGTTCGATGAAAGTCCATAGAACCAGGCACCGTACTCGTCCTGATTTCCCAATCCCACATCAATCATGAAAGAGCCCAAAATTGAATTCCCAGCAGAGTAAAGACGGACGATCGCACCATATGCGTTCTTCAGCCTGTCCCCTACCACGGGGTTAATCCTAAGATAGGTGCCTATTGCAGGGTCGGCGTTATTTCGAAGAAGAACCACGGAGGACTGGGAAACCATAAGGTCCAAGTCCCCGTCCTTGTCATAATCCGCATAGGAGATGCTGTATCCCTGACCCGATTTGCCCGTGGGGAGAGGTTTCACCTCAAAGCCGGATCCGGTATTTTGATAGATGTCATAGCCGGACGGACTTGGAATGATCAGGTCGACGTCTCCATCACAATCGAAATCCAGGAAGGAGCCGTAGCCTTCAATGCTATTTCCGCTGATCGCATAATCCCCCGGAAAGGACCCGAAGGAACCATTGTTATTCCGAAAAAGGGAGGGTGAGCTTCCTCCAAAAGTAAGAAAGGCATCCAAATCGCCATCTCCATCCAGATCTCCCCAGACGGAGGCGTTTCCATTACTACTCAAAGCCAAGCCCACGGAAGAGGCGACGTTCTGAAAGGAGCCATTGGTATTTCGATAGAGCCCATCGGTTCCATGACCGGCAAGGGCGTGAACATCGAGATCGCCATCGCCGTCGTAGTCCACCCATCCGGACCTCCTGCCGAAAGTGGAATAACTCAAGCCAAGCCCAGACTGCACTTGAGTAAAGCTTAGGTTATCGTTTCGGAAGACAACATCATTGGTTGGGGCTCCGGCGGTACGGGTCAAAAACAAGTCCAAATCCCCATCCTGATCATAATCTCCCCAGGATGCGGCTTCCCCTCCGATGGTTATCCCCATGCTCCCGGATTGTTCGCTCCATCCGCTCCCCTGATTCAGGTAAAACTGGGCATTTCCGAAAGAATTTGCATGAATGTAGAGGTCCAAGTCCCGATCGTTGTCGACATCCGCCCAAATCGCGGTACCCGAGCCAAAAGCTTCAGATGAATCGGTAAACAAACCATTCCCGTCATTGACGAACAGCTTGGCTGCGGTAAACAAGTCAACATCGCCATCGTTGTCAAAATCACCCCATGCTCCGGATCCACCAACCGTAATTCCCACCGCCGAACTCACCTCGGTAAAAGACTCGTCGATATCGGCCAGAGTAACCGTAAAGATACCTTCCACCGTGGCGTTGAATTCGTCCTTGGCTTGTACCCGGATGGAGTAAGTTGAGGGGTTGGTTTCGTAGTCGAAGGTGGTTGCGGTCTTGAGGGTACCGTTGGTATCGAGGGTAAAGAGGGAATTGTCGGTATCCCCGGTTCCCGAAACCAGGGAGTAAGTCAGGGTCGCACCTGCATCCGGATCGGTAGCGTTAAATTCGCCAATAATGGTGCCAATGGATTGGTTTTCAGCGATGATAAGAACTGAGGTAGAATTGAGATCGGTAGGTGGCTCAGTGATTTGCCTGAATGCAAGGCGGAAGCCTATGTCGTAACCGCGGTGGCTCGGGAAATAACTGGGGCGGAAGGCTGAACGCAAGAACATGCTCGTATTGACCCACGAACCACCCCGCATGATATGTTGCGAGCCCGTAACCGGACCTTCAGGATTGGTCACCGCAACACTGGCATAAGTATCATACCAGTCGGAAACCCACTCCCACACATTGCCATGCATGTCAAAAAAGCCCCAGAGATTGGCAGAGTACTGACCAACATCGCGTGTTTGCTGAAAATCAGCTCCTGTATTCCAATCACCGTCCCAATCATAATTAGCATGAGAGGAATTGATGTCATTTCCCCATGAATAAGCCGTAGTCGTGCCTGCCCGGCAGGCATATTCCCATTGGGCTTCCGTAGGCAAAACATACGCCCACCCCGCAGGGATATTCCCCGCATCCTGTTCATTCAAACGGGTAAGGAATACCTGAATATCATCCCAGGAAACCATTTCTACAGGACGATTTGGATAACCATTCCAATTACTGGGCGTGGCATTGAGATCACCATTCACTCCGGTCATCACCGCCTCGTATTGAGTTTGCGTAACCTGGTATTTACCCAAGTAAAATCCATTGGTCAGCGTGACTTCGTGCTGCGTCTCATTTGTGTTTCTGCCCGTTTCTGATTCCGGACTGCCCATCGTAAAGGTGCCCGGCTCCACCCAAATCATTTCCAGACTTACACTGTCATTAAGATCAATCAAGTGATTGGGGCGGGAAGGCTCATAAACATCGGATAAAACCACCGTAAAGTTGCCTTCAACCGTGGCGTTGAATTCGTCCTTGGCCTGTACC
>JAYOEB010000044.1:0-1201 GCA_038116775.1 Opitutia bacterium
GCATACGGGTGGGGAATTATCGGGTGCTGTATGAAATCATAAACCACGAACTCGTGGTCATGGTGGTAAAAGTAGGGCACCGAAAAGACGTTTACCGAAACTGATGGAAAGAGTGAATTTTGAATGGTGAAAAGAAAGAGTGGATGGTGAAAATTAAAGGGTGAAAGGATTTTTTCCTGAATCAATTTACAATTTCTATCATCACTCTTCACTCTTTCTTTGGAAGATCAGCAACATCCAAACCGCTTCCAATTTTGATGAGTGCCATTCTGTCCTGCTAAAAAAAGATATTTTTTTAGCAGGGGTGATGGTTATTTTAAATGCTTAGGCGTCTTCGACGATCGATTGAACTTTTAGGTCGCGTAGTTGGCGCTCGGTGGCAGTTCCGGGGCTGTCGGTCATGAGATCCTGTCCCTTCTGGGTCTTGGGGAAGGCAATGACGTCACGGATACTTTCCTTGCCTGCCAAAATGGTGACCAGTCGATCCAATCCTAGGGCGATTCCACCGTGGGGCGGGGCCCCGTACTCGAAGGATTCGAGCATGTATCCGAAGCGGCTTTTGACCACATCGGCAGGGATTTGCAGGACTTCCTCGAAGATCTTCTTTTGCACGTCGGGTTGATGGATCCGGATGCTTCCTCCGCCAAGTTCGACCCCGTTGAGCACGATATCGTAGTGCTGACCGCGGACTTTCTTAGGCTCGGAATCGATCAAAGGAAGGTCTTCCTCGACTGGGGCGGTGAAGGGGTGGTGGGAGGCGACGTAGCGGCCTTCCTCTTCCTCGTAGTGCATGAGAGGGAAATCGATGACCCAAAGGAATTTCCAGTCCTTGGGATCGCGGAGTCGCTGGCCTCGTTTTTCGAGAAGAGTGGCGGCCTCCAAACGGATGCGGCCCAAGACGTTGCAGGAGCTCTCCCAGCCACCGGCTGCGAAGAACACGACGTCACCATCTCCCACTTCAAGTTTGGACTTGAGGGTTTCCCGTTCGGGATCGGAGAGGAATTTGAGGATGGGGGATTTCCATTCGCCTCCTTCGGACTTGATGAAGGCGAGCCCTTTGGCACCCAGAGATTTGGCGGTTTCCTCCAAATGCTTGAGCTCGCCCTGGGTGATGTCGGCCAGTCCCTTGGCATTGAATGCCTTGACTGCTCCGCCAGATTCTACCGCGCCGGCGAATACCTTGAAGTCGGAAGCACGGAAG
>JAYOEB010000044.1:1211-8730 GCA_038116775.1 Opitutia bacterium
CTCCAAGCCGAAGCGCATGTCGGGCTTGTCGGAACCGAAGCGGTTCATGGCTTCGTTGAAGGGCATGCGCAGGAAGGGGGTGGTGATCTCTTCGTCGAGGGTTTCCTTCCAAACGGTTTTGAGGAGTCCTTCGATCAGGGCATACATGTCCTCGCGGTCGATGAAGGACATTTCCAGATCGATCTGAGTGAATTCGGGCTGGCGGTCGGCCCGGAGGTCTTCGTCGCGGAAGCAACGGGCCAGCTGGTAGTAGCGCTCGATGCCCGCAACCATCAGCATTTGCTTGTACTGCTGGGGGGACTGGGGGAGGGCGTAGAATTTTCCTTCGTTGAGGCGGCTGGGAACCAAAAATTCGCGGGCTCCCTCGGGCGTGCTCTTGAAGAGCATGGGGGTCTCGATCTCGAGAAAGTCCTGCTCGTCGAAAAATTCGCGGATCGCCATCGATGCACGATGGCGGAGCTTGAGGGCGTTGAGGTTGCTCCGGCGGCGGAGGTCCAGATACCGGTAGGTAAGGCGGAGATCTTCTCCCACTTTATCTGCGGAATCGTCGAGGGGGAAGGGGGGAGTCTTGGACTGATTGTGCACGGTGATCGAGTTGGCGAACAATTCGATCTCGCCGGTGGCGAGGTTTGCATTCTCCGTGCCTTCGTCGCGGTTGCGGACTTCGCCGCTTACCTCGATCACGCTCTCCGGCTTGAGCCGTGGGAAGAGTTCGGAAAGGGTTTGGTTTTCCGGGTCGAGCACGACTTGGGTCTTGCCCTCGCGGTCGCGCAAGTCGAGAAAGAACACGCCCCCGTGGTCGCGGAGAGAATCGATCCAGCCGATGAGGGTGGCGGAGGATCCGGCGTTGTCCTTGCGGAGTTGATTACAATGATGGCTGCGTTTCATGCCTGAAAAAAAGTAAAGCCTTACTGGAATATCGAATCATGGGCCGCTTGGCAAGCGGGATGAGAAAGACAAGGCGGTGGGTACTCGGGAAACAACAGGGCAAGGGCCCTGGAGAATTTTTTGACTCGCCTTCACAGGTCCTTGCCGCATGGGTAGGATGAGCGATGAAAAATAGATACGTGGTAATCATGGCCGGTGGGCGCGGAGAGCGCTTCTGGCCACAGAGTCGACTGAAGCGTCCCAAGCACTTGCTGCCCATCGTGGGAGATTCCGCCATGCTTGCCCAGACCATCGAGCGTCTGGAGGGGTTGGTGCCGGTGGAGAGAATTTTCGTGATCACCAATGCCGAACAGCGGGAGTCGGTGCTGGAATCCTGTCCGGGCTTGTTGCCCGAGAGGGTGATCGGCGAGCCGGTGGGACGGGACACCGCGGCCGCAGTCGGCCTGGCCGCCCTGTTGGTGGAAAGGGAAGGAGAGGACGCCGCCTTCGCCTTGCTACCCGCGGATCACGTCATTGAGGATGGAGCCGGCTTTCGGTCGGTGCTGGACGCCGCCTTCGAAGCGGCCGAGGGAGATGATCTTCTGGTCACGGTGGGCATCAAGCCAAGCTTTCCGTCCACGGGATACGGATACTTGCAGTGTGGGGAGAGTGTGGAAGGGCCGTCCGGCCGACCCGTCATGGAAGTCCGTAGGTTCGTGGAAAAGCCGGACTTGGAAAAAGCCAGGCAATACCTGGAGGAAGGAAGTTATTTTTGGAACGCGGGTATGTTCGTCTGGCGGCCCAGCGTCATTATCGCCGAGATCGAACGCCTGGTTCCCGACCTCTCCGCCGGACTGAGCGCCTTGCGGGCGACTTGGGAACAAACTTCCAGCCTGGAGGAAGCCATGGAAGGCGTCTACCCCGGTCTCAAGAAGATATCGATTGATTTTGCGGTCATGGAAAAGGCCAGTCGGGTGGTGATGTTGGTGTCCGATTTCGACTGGGACGACGTCGGGGAATGGCCGGCGATTGCCCGTCATTACCCGGCGGATGAAAAGGGAAACGTCTTCAAGGGGGCGGGAGTGGCCATCGATGCCGCCGATAACCTGACCTTTGCGGAGTCCGGGCATTGCGTGACTTTGCTGGGGGTGAGGGATCTGATCGTGGTGCAATCCGGAGACGCCACCATGGTCTGCCACAAGGACTATGCCCAGCAGGTCAAGTCGCTGGCTCAGGAGGTTGCCGAAAAGCATCCCGAACTTTCCTGAACTCGGAAGTCCTTTCTGATGCCGAATTTTCTTGGGATTGACTACGGGACCAAGCGAATCGGGCTGGCCTGGGCCGATGAACTGGGCATTGCCCTGCCGGTAGGGGCCATTCCGGGAGTCGATCAAGACGGCTGGAAGGAGGCCCTTGGGCAGCAGATTTCCGAGAGGAAAATCGACGAACTGGTGGTGGGCTATCCCATTCATATGGATGGAAAGGTGGGCAGGCGGGCCGAAGAGGTGGATCGTTTCGTCGGCATCCTCGAACGAGAATTCAATCGACCCGTCCATCGGGTAGACGAGCGTCTGACCAGTCTGGCCGCGGAGGAGGCAATGGGCAGGAAGGCCAGAACTCCCAAAGGAAAGAGGAGCGGAAGAGTGGACGCGACGGCGGCCTCTTTGATCCTCAAGGATTTTCTGCAGGGGGGCGACTCCGGGGGGGGCGGTCTTCGTTTTTCGTAGCCTTCGCCTATGCCCAAGGGAAAGCCAGACGGAGAGGCAAGGCGGTGGAAATGCGCCTGCGCCTACGACGGCACCGGGTACGCAGGCTGGCAGAAGCAACCCAACGGGCAGGCGGTGCAGGATAAAATCGAGGAAGCGCTCCGGGAAATCTTTGGAACCGAAATTCGCACCGTCGGCTCGGGCCGAACGGATGCGGGCGTGCACGCAAAGGGCCAAGTCTTTCATTTCGACGCCCCCTGGACCCACCCGGTCGATTCCCTGCTGCAAGCCATGCGGGTGAATTTTCCCGAGGGCGTGCTGCCCCTTGGGGTGGAACCGGTCGCGGATGACTTTCACGCTCTCTTGTGGGCCAAGGGAAAGCGATACCGCTATCGGGTCCACCGGGGATGGGCGATGCCCGAAGTCTCCCGCTTCGTTTATTCGCTCAAGCACAAGCCGCTCGATTTGGGAATGATGAGGGAGGCGGCCGGGTTTTTGGTGGGCGAACTCGACTATTCCGCTTTTTCCGCGACCCGGGGAGGGGAGGAGGAGGCCGAATCCAAAGTGCGCAAGGTCTGGCTCCTTGATTTGATCGAGGAAGGAGAGGAACTGCAGTTTGTGGTCGAGGGAAATGGCTTTCTCTACAAGATGGTCAGGGGGATGGTGGGGGCCTTGCTCTCGGTGGGTTCCTCCAAGCTGAGGGTTGAGGAAATACCGAGGATTTTGGAGTCGAGGAAGAGAACCGAGCAGGTGGTCAGCGCCCCGGCCCGGGGGCTTTGCCTGGAGGAAGTCCTCTATCATTTGGAGAATTCCTGAGGGATGAGGTTTTGGAAAGCGCTCCTCGATGAAGTCATGGACGTTTTCTTTCCCGGAAGTTGTCCGGTTTGCGGAGATCCCCCGAAAATGGAAGAAGGCCACTATGCCTGCCCTCGCTGTCTGGATGAGATCGCCTGGGTTGCCGGAAGCGCCTGCAGGTTTTGCGGCATCCCCATGCAAGCCCCCGAATACGACGGCTTGAGTTGCGGAAATTGCCGGGAGCGAAGAAATCACTTCGATCGCGGGCGGTGCCTCTTTCTTCTCGATGGAGTGGGCAAGCGAGTCATCCATTCCATCAAGTATGCCGGGGCCCGTGAGGTCCTTGGCGATATGCCCCACTGGTTGGACCGGGTCCGGGGGATGCGTGCTTTTTTGGACGGGGCTCACCTCGTTCCGGTCCCTTTGCATCGGAGGAGGGAATCGAGTCGCGGCTTCAACCAAAGCCTGTGGATCGCAGATGCAATTCAAAGGGATATGGGAGCCGGGGTGCAGGTGGCGGACTGGATGCTGCGTACCCGAAACACCCCCAGCCAAACGAGGTTGGAAAAGAAGAAACGTCGAAAGAACCTGAAAAATGCCTTTGCCCTTAAGCCGGGAGTTTGTTTGGATTCCGTAAAACGAATCGTACTCATAGATGACGTCTACACTACCGGAGCCACCCTCAACGCCTGCGCCCAAGCATGCAAAGCGGCTGGTTTGCAAAGGGTGGAAGTCTTCACTCTGGGGCATGGATGAAATTTTCAATTAAGGCAAGCAATGGCATTTTTCGGAAAACCAAAGTATTCTACCGTCAACGTTAAGTCCAAGGAGGGAGTGCCCAAGGGCGTCTGGACCAAGTGCCCCGAGTCGGGGGAAATGGTCTTCGCCAAGGAACTCAAGAAGAACCTGATGGTGGTCCCTTCGAGCGGATACCACTTTCCGCTTCCCGCCCCCGACCGGATCGCTTCCCTGGTCGATCAGGGAACCTTCGAGGAATTCGATCAGGACCTGCTCTCGACGGACCCCCTGGATTTCAAGGGCATGGCATCCTACAAGGAAAAGCTCGCCCAAAACAAAGAGAAGACCAAACTGAACGACGCCGTGGTTTCGGGAATGGCGGAAATGGGAGGATTTCCCGTTAGCCTGGCGGTGATGGACTTTCGCTTTCTGGGAGGGAGCATGGGATCGGTGGTGGGCGAAAAGATTACCCGGGCCATCGAGCGCGGACTGGAGCGCAAGGCTTCGGTGGTGGTGGTCTCGGCATCCGGAGGGGCGAGAATGTACGAGGGAATCCTCAGTCTGATGCAAATGGCCAAGACGAGCGCCGCCTTGGCCCGTTTGTCCGAGGCCCGAATTCCTTATTTCTCGGTGCTCACCAATCCGACCATGGCCGGGGTGATGGCCAGTTTCGCCACGCTGGGAGACGTCATCCTCGCCGAACCCAAGGCCCTGATCGGCTTTGCGGGCCGGCGGGTGATCAAGGAAACCACCCGGGCCGACTTGCCGGAAGGTTTTCAAACCGCGGAATTTCTTCTCAACCGAGGATTGATCGATCAGATCGTGCATCGTCATGAAATGCGCGACAAGCTCATTACCCTGATCAGTCACTTTGCCCACAAGCTTCCGCTTAAGACCCAATCTCCACCCGCCAAAGGAAAGACCCGCTCGACCCGTAAGCCAAGCTCGGCCAGGGCCAAGCCCAAGGCCGCCACCAAGCCCAAGGCCGCCACCAAGCCCAAGGCCGCCACCAAGCCCAGGAAGCCATCCAAGGCATAGGAATCTTTTGAGGTCAGGCCCCGTTGATAGTGGACCATGCCCGAAGAACCGGCGGCATGAGTGACTTTTGGCAATACCTCTACCAACTCCGGAATCGGGGTTCGACCTTTGGCATCGAAAGAATGCAGGTCTTGGCAGAGCGATTGGGAAATCCCCAACTTTCCTTTCCCAGCATCCACGTCGCCGGCACCAACGGAAAGGGGTCGGTCTGTTCCATACTGGCCTCGATTTATCAGGCCAATGGTTACAAGGTCGGACTCTTTACCTCCCCTCATTTGGTGGATCTTGGAGAAAGAGTACGGGTCAACGGCGCCCTCATGCCCGAGGAGGAAATCAAGCGAACGATCTCCTCCATCCGACCGATTGCGGAGAAGATGGAGAGGGAACGGGAGGGGATGCACCCTACCTTTTTTGAATTCATGACCGCAGTTGCCTTTTTGAGATTCGCGGAGGAGAAGGTGGACCTGGCGATTTTGGAAACCGGATTGGGCGGACGGCTCGATTCCACCAACGTGGTCGTCCCCGAATTGTCGATCATCACCAGCATATCCTTGGATCACTGTGAGATTCTGGGATCATGCATTGCGGACATCGCCCGGGAGAAGGCGGGCATCATCAAGCCCAACGCGCCCGTTCTCAGCGGTTGGCTTCCGCAACAGGCGAGAAAGGAAATCGAACTCATCGCCAAGCAAAGGAAGGCGGAAATCAAGTACCTGGATCATGGAATTGAAAAATGTCCGCAGACCAACCTCAGCGGCTCCTTTCAAAGGAGAAACGCCGCCCTCGCCCGGGAAGCGGTTTCCCTGCTTTCATCCAAATTTCCCACCAACGCCGACCGAGAAGCCGAGGGTTTGATGAAAGTATCGCTTCCGGGCCGCTGGCAAATCCTTCGGGAGGATCCCAAAATCATACTGGATGCCTGTCACAACTCGGGCGGCTTGGAGTGTCTGCTGGAAAACCTGGAAAAGATCCGAACCCCGAAAACCCTCTGGATTGCGGCGATGGGAAGGGAGCGGGCGGAAGAGATCATCCCGGTCCTGGCTGCGAGGTTCGAAAAACTGGTCTTTTTTACTCCCGATCTTCCCCGGGCATGCGAATTTTCGGAGATGCTCGAACTTACCCCTCCCGCGTTCCGGTCCAAAGTCAGTCGCGGCGACTGGCAAAAAATCGAGCAGAGTCTCCAGGCGACGTTGGAGGAAAGCAATGAGGATTTGTTGGTAACCGGATCCATCTACCTGATCGGGCGGGTTCTTTCCGTCTATCGAAGGAAAAAATCCAAAGCTTCCTCATCCTTGCAGGATTTGTTCTGAACAAGAGGTCGAAAAGTCCGACTTCGATCCCTTTTGCCACCCAACGAAACCAAGCTTTTCGACCTCCTCCCAAGCTTGCCGGAGGGAGCGATTAAATTAAAAGGAAAAGTTAACAAAGTCGTAGGATAAAGTATTTTAAAAAGAGCTTTGCATGGGCAGTTTTCCGGAATTTTCGCTTAAATCGAAAACTGTTAATAAGTGAGGAAGAACCTGCGGACATTTCTCAATAACTTAGTCTTGGAAATTTCTTGAATATGGTATTTTCTCATCCTCTTTCCTTGCCTTGTCCGTTTTTGGCGATAGACCTGATTTGTTCGTCGAAACTTATTCACATAGCTAGATATAGTGGGCGATTCAGCATTGAAACCCTACATATTGTGTTCACGTTCATAAAAAAATTCATATTTTCTCATTTTTTTCTTTTCTTTTCTCTCATCATCCTCACTATCGACTCATAAATTCGATGACTATCGGCGCAAAAAATCTACAGCAATTCAAAACATGGCAATCCGCGCGCAAATTTTCCGAAATCCGGGAAATTTGCGTGCGATAAGGGAGTAAAAAAGATGAATAAAACTTACGATATCGGTGGAAAGAAGTTCGTTCTCGACGAAGACAAGGCAGTTCGGGCATATCAGGAAAAGAAAGTGATCAATGGCAGGGAAACCATGACCTTCAACCTTTTGCCCTTGAAGTATCAATGGGCCTACGACCTGTACCGTAAGATGAAATCCAACCACTGGGAGCCCGAGGACGTCCCCATGCAGAAGGATTTGGAGCAGTGGAAGAGCGCCACCGATCTGAGCGACGCGGAGCGCTGGATCATCATGATGGGGATCGGTTATTTCTCCGCCGCCGAGGGGATCGTGGGAGACAACATCCAGCACGTCGTCCGCGAACTCGTCACCGCTCCCGAACTGAAGTTGGTTTTGGGTCGCCATGCCCACGAGGAAAACATCCATGCGGACAGCCTTCTTTACATGATCAGCTCTCTCGGCATCAACCCCCACGAGTGCGAGGCGATGTTCGAGCAAGTCGAAACCATCCGCAAGAAGAACGAATTCG
>JAYOEB010000044.1:8740-15737 GCA_038116775.1 Opitutia bacterium
CCGTCACCTCAAACAAGCAGGAACTGGCCAAGAACATCTTCGTCTTCGGTCAATGCATGGAGGGCACGCAGTTCTACGGTTTGTTCGGCATGATTCTCAGTCTCGCCCGCCAAAACAAGTTTCCGGGCATCGGCCAAATGTTCCGCTACACCCTGCGCGACGAGTCCAACCACATCGAATTGTTCCGCAACCTCTTCCGTGTTCTCATCGACGAAAATCCCGACGTCTGGACCGATGAGTTCAAGAGGGAACTCGTCGATCTCATGAAGGAGGCGGTGGAACTGGAAAAGGAATTCATCCGCGATTGCCTGCCGGTAAACTCCGTAGGGCTCAGCGCCGAGGAATTCTGCTCCTACATCGATTACATCGCGGACCGCAGGTTGGTGGGCGTGGGCCTTGAAGTGTTGCACCCCGGTCAGGAAAATCCATTTCCCTGGCTCGCGGAAATGATGGACGTCAAGAAGGAGCAAAACTTCTTCGAGGGACGGGTGACCGAGTATCAGAAGTCGTCCGCATTGGCGGAGGTATCGGACGACGAACTTTGATCGGTACCTTCTGATTAGAAATCTTTAACAACAATAAAAATTTGGGTGGGAGTTAAATTATAATGCGCAACACGATATTCGAAGAAGACAAGTTATTGGCCAAAGTGGCGGAAACGCCCCGTGAAAACAAACCTCGTTTTGATTGGGCGAATGCTTTGGAGGATAACCGCTTCGAAATACCGAAAGTACGCATTACGGATGGCGCGGGTGATCGTGATTTCCACATCGCCGAGGTGGCCGAAGTCATCGGGGAGGCATTGACCGACCTGATGATTTCCAGGGAAGAAAACGAAATATACACCCCTAAGAACCGGGAGCTCGTGGTGGAGTCAGCCCGGATCGTCGCCGACCGCTTGATCGAGCGGATGGCGGAAGAGGAGGAAGGCGGCGCCCCCCGCCTATCCTTCGACGAACTGCATCGATTGATCGAGAAGGCTCTCGTCGAAAACGACGCCTACGACGTCGCCAAGAGCCTGGTGATTTCCCGGGCCAACGAAGGCAACGGCAACCATGCCGACTATGCCCGTGGTCATGGAGTGGACGCTTCTCAGATCCGTCTGATTCGCCGCAGCGGACAGGTGGTGCCCTGGAATTCCTCCAAGATCGAGGTCGCGGTCCGCAAGGCCTTCCTTTCCCTGCGACTGGACTCCGAGCCCGCGGTGGAGATCGCGGCCAAGGTCACCCACAAGGCATTGGCCACCGGGCAGGCCTTCATCAACATCGAGGACGTTCAGGACATCGTCCAGGAAGAGTTGATGCGTCAAAAGTACTTCAAGGTCGCCGAATCCTACATCCTCTACCGGGCCCGTCGCCGGATCGAGCGCGAATCCGGGGTTCCGCACGAGGAGGTGAAGCAGGACTCCATGATCGTGGTCAAGAAGAAGGACGGAAGCACCTTCTTTTGGGACGGGATCGATCTGAAGAAGCGCATTTCCTTCGCCGGCATCGGCCTGAATCTCTGCCTCAGCCCCGAACAGATCGAGGAAAGCCTGAGACGCTCGGTGTTTTCGGAGATCAGCGAGGAAGACCTGCGCAAGACCATCATTCTCAACGCCAAGACCCTCATCGAGAGAGACGGGGACTTCGCCAAGTTCGCCGCCCGCATCCTGCTCTCCTATGTCTATGAGGAGGTTTTGGGCTGGAACATCGCCAACAACAGCATCGACGAACTCAAGACCTTTCATGCCGAAGGACTCAGGAAATACCTCAAGCGAGGAGTGGAAATCAAGCGCTTGGACGCGAAGTTGCTGAAGCTTGACGTCGCCAAACTCGCCGACGCCATCGATCCTTCCGCGGATCTCGACTTCGACTACCTCGGCATTCAAACCCTCTACGACCGCTACTTGGTGGTCGACAAGACCGGGGACTTTCCCGTCCGCTTGGAAACTCCCCAACTTTTTTGGATGCGGGTGGCGATGGGCGTATTCGCCCACGAGGACTCGCCCGAGGACCAGATCATATCGCTCTACAACTTGTACAAGAGCCGCCGCTTTTGTTCCTCCACGCCCACGCTCTTCAATTCGGGCACTCCCCATTCCCAGCTTTCCTCCTGCTATCTCTACAAGGTGGACGACACCATCGAGTCCATCATGTACCGGGGCATCGCCGAAAACGCCTTCCTTTCCAAATGGGCAGGAGGACTCGGCGGCAGTTGGACCTCGGTCCGCGGAACCGGCAGCCACATCGCGGGCACCAACGGCGAAAGCCAAGGCGTGATTCCCTTTCTCAAGATGCACAACGACCAGCTGTGCGCCGTCAACCAGGGCGGCAAGCGCAAAGGCTCGGGTTGCGCCTACCTGGAGTCCTGGCACTGCGACGTTCTCGAATTTCTGGAGTTGCGCAAGAATACCGGCGACGACCGCCGGCGCACCCACGACATGAACACCGCCAACTGGATCCCCGATCTTTTCATGAAGCGGATGGAGGCGCGAGAAAACTGGACTCTTTTCCGCAGCAACGAGGTGGCCGATCTGCACGATCTTTACGGCAAGGCCTTCGAAGACAGGTACGTCGAGTACGAGGCCAAGGTGGAAAAGGGCGAGATCTGGGGACACGTCATGCCGGCGATCGATCTGTGGAAGCAAATGCTCAAGATGCTCTTCGAGACCGGGCATCCCTGGATAACCTTCAAGGATACCTGCAATGTACGCAGCCCGCAGGATCATGCGGGGGTCATCCACAGTTCCAACCTTTGCACCGAGATCACGCTCAATACGGGAGCGGACGAGACCGCGGTCTGTAATCTGGGATCGGTGGTTCTCGACTCCCATCTCACCGCCGACGGTTCCTTGGACCACGAAAAACTGCGCGACACCATCCGCATCGCGGTCCGGGCCCTCGACAACGTCATCGACGTCAATTTCTATCCCACCGAAGCCGCCAAGACTTCGAACATGCGCCATCGTCCGATCGGCTTGGGGGTCATGGGCTTGCAGAACGCCCTGTTCACCAAGGACATATCCTTCAGTTCGGACGCGGCGGTCGAATTCAACGACGAATTCATGGAGGCCATCTGCTACTACGCCTACGAAGCCTCCAGCGACTTGGCCAGCGAACGCGGCGCCTACTCCAGTTATCGCGGATCGAAGTGGGAGCGGGGCATTCTGCCCCAAGACTCGATCGAGTTGCTCGAAAGGGAACGCGGCGAAGCCGTCGAGGGTCCCAAGGAAGGCAAGATGGACTGGTCCGTGGTCCGCGAAAAGATTTCCAAGCACGGCATGCGCAACAGCAACGTCATCGCCATTGCCCCGACCGCCACCATATCCAACATCATGGGCTCTTCCCCATGCATCGAGCCCACTTACAAGAACATGTTCGTCAAGAGCAACCTTTCCGGCGACTTCATGGTTCTCAACCGCTTCCTCGTGGAGGACCTGAAGAAAGAGGGACTCTGGAACAAGGACATGTCGGACCAGTTGAAGTATTTCGACGGCGAGTTGACCGCCATTCCCGAAATCCCTCAGCGCATCAAGAAGAAGTATCTTACCGCCTTCGACGTCTCCTTCGAGTACGTCATCCGGGCCGCCGCCCGCAGGCAGAAATGGATCGATCAATCCCAGTCGGTCAATCTCTTCCTTGGTTCGCCGGACATAAAGGTCATGTCCCACATGTACCGGGCGGCTTGGAGACAGGGCTTGAAAACCACTTATTACCTGCGCACTCTCGGAGCTTCCAACATCGAGAAGGCCACGGTCACTCTCAAGCAGCCCGATCCCGAGGCCAACGTCGCCAGTGATCCCTCCCCCAAGAAGGAATACACGCAAGCCGAGCAAAAGGCATGCAGCATCCAAGCCATGCTCAACGGCGAAGAGTGCGAAGCCTGTCAGTAGGGTAAACGGGGAAGCGTTGACCCCGCCGCGACGATAAGGATGAAGGTGGAGGACAGGTTGGATGCCTTCCTCGGCAAGAGCCCGACCCTCGGAGCCAATGCCTTCGTCGCCCCATCCGCATCTGTGGTTGGAGACGTCCGCATCGGGAGGGAATCCAGCGTCTGGTACGGCGCCGTCCTACGGGGGGACATCAATTTCATTTCCATTGGGGAGTTCAGCAATTTGCAGGATGGAGTCATCGGTCATTTGGCGGATGATTATCCCTTGATCGTGGGAGATTACGTGACGGTGGGCCATGGGGCCATTCTGCACGCCTGTACCGTGGAAGACGAATGTCTCATCGGCATGGGGGCCACGATTCTCGATGGGGCCCGCATCGGCAGCCAATCCATCGTGGCCGCCGGGGCCGTGGTGCCCGTGGGAATGCAAGTGCCGGAGGGTTCGCTGGTCGCAGGGGTTCCGGGATCCTTGAAAAAGCCGCTGAGTCTGGAAAAAAGGCGAAGTCTACGCTCTTGGGCGGAGAAATACCTTGCGGTCAAGGACGCCCATCGGAAGCTGGCGAGTTAGAGGTCGAGCCTGTAAGGGAAACGGGCCGTACTTCGAAAAGGAAAGGAAACCGAGGATCTTTCGTCGCAGGGTCGGAATTTTTAGGGCTGGGCATCGGCCGCGCTCTCCATGCCGTAGGCTTGGTAGAGCTCGTCCACCAGGGTCCGCAGGTCGGGCAGGGGGTGTAGGGAACCCACTGATTCCGCGCAACAGGAAAGATAGGAGCGGAGATCGGGTTCGCTGGCGGTCTTGCGGTCCTTCGCCAAGAGGGCAAGCAGATGAGCATGGGCAGCCTGCCATTCGTCGGCGTCAAAGGCATGATCAATCATCATTTCCTCCCATGCGATTCGCTCCTCCGTTTCCATTTTTTGCAGCCAATTCATGCCTATTTAGGGGTACAGGGATGGGAAATGAGTGGCAACTTGATAATATTCGTTCATTTCGCTTGGATTATCGGGAATGTTTTGTCAAAAGATGGAGTGCCCAAAGTTTAATTGATTATGTCCGTTTCAACCGATCCAAACGCGCCGACCAAAGACAGGCCCTATGCTTCCGAGCTGTTGGTCAACCATTTGATGACCGAAGGCTCCGACAAGGAGACCCGGCATTTCGAGTTATCCCTGCGGGGAAGCGGTCTGCAGTACCTCCCGGGTGATTCCTTAGGGGTGTTGCCCTCCAATTGCCCGGAGGTGGTGGGCGACCTCTTGGAGGCGGTTGGCTTGAGCGGCGGGGAAAGCGTTTCCTTGGGCGAGGAAAGCCTGAATCTCAACGATGCCCTGATGCATCGACTCGCCTGCACCACCCTGAGCAAGATACAGATCAAGAAATTCAATGACTTCGCCCAGTCCGATCAGTTGGCTGACTTGCTTGAAGTCGCCAACAAGGACGCCCTGATCGAGTATATGTGGGGCAGGGAACTGATCGATCTCTTTCTCGAATTTCCCCAGGACGGACTCGGCGCCCAGGATTTTGCCGGTCTGCTCCGTCCGATGCCTCCCCGGCTCTACTCCATCGCCTCCAGTTTGACGGCTCATCCCGAGGAGGTGCACCTGACCGTGGCGGTGGTCCGCTATGAGGCCAAGGGACGCAAGAGAAAAGGGGTGTGCTCCTCCTATTTGGCGGAGCGGGTGGGGGACTCCATTCCCTGCTACCTCCACCCCAATAAGAATTTCAAATTGCCCGAGGATTCCTCCATTCCCATCATTATGGTGGGACCGGGAACGGGAATCGCTCCTTTCCGCGCCTTCGTCGAGGAACGGAAGGCCACTGGGTCGACGGGCAAGAACTGGTTGTTCTTCGGTGACCGCAGCCAAAAAACCGATTATCTCTACGGCAAGGAGTGGGAATCCTATCAAAAGGACGGCATTTTGAACGATTTGGACCTCGCCTGGTCCCGCGATCAGGCGGACAAGGTGTACGTGCAGCACAAGATGCTCGAGAAAAAGGCCCAACTGTGGACTTGGTTGAATGATGGAGCCGTCTTCTACGTCTGCGGTGATGCTTCCCGCATGGCCAAGGACGTCGACCAAGCCCTGCGAACGATCGCCCGGGAAGAGGGATCGATGAGCGAGGAGGATGCCGCCGCCTGGGTCAAGGGCCTGCAGAAGGAAAGACGCTACCTCAAGGACGTTTACTGAGCTGGTTTTTCTCTTTTGGGCGCTCGGTGAGGAAGTAAGTTCATTCAATATTTCACTACCCTCATCGCAACGACTGGGAGCAGCAATTTAATTTCGTATGCTCTTAGCTTGCAAGTACTTAAATCTTATATCGATGGGGGCGTTCAGGGCCCAAGTCGGGCATTCGAGGCTACGGATAGAAGGAAAGTACAAGCCATCCCAAATGGATTGCCGGGTGGCCTCTCCTCATGAGCAAATTCAAGGGGAAGCGGCAAGTCCTTTGCTTCCCCAATCTAGGTTTATCGCAATCCGCTTGAGAAGAAGCGCTTACTGGGATGGCGGCGGGGGTGGCGTGTACCCCGGTGGAGGCTCGGGTGGGGGAGCATCGGGTGGATTTCCCGGGTTCCAGGGTACTTCGTTGCGAAGGTATTGGTTGCCGCTTTCATCGTAGCCCGAAAAAAAGAGGTTGAGCATGCCGTGCACGACGGGCAGACCGCTTGGGTCAAGTTCTAGGTTGGATTCGGCGACGTAGGTGACTTGTTGGTTGCCATCGACCAAGAGGTGATACCAGGGTTGGTCGCGATTGGGTTGGGTCTGGTTGGCCTGGTACCATTCTTCCGGGGCTTGGCAAGTCATATCGAAGTCCACGATCAGACCCCGATAGTCATAGAGTTTGTGCAGGACGACGTTGCCCGGTTGGTACTTGGCTCGAGGGGAAAGAGGGGCGTATCCGTCGGATAAGTTGATCATGGTAATTTATCTCATTATGTTGATGAGCAAATAGGTAGAGCGCTTTCAATCATTTGGCAAAGCGATTGTGTTGCCTGATTCTCGAACCTTTGAAAATGGCCAAAGAAAAGGGCCGTCCATATGGACGGCCCTTAAGAAAACTTTGCTTAAGTGTAAAACTTAGAAAGTGAAGGTAAGCTCGAGAGCAAGCTGATCTTCGTCCTGAGCAGCA
>JAYOEB010000045.1:0-10260 GCA_038116775.1 Opitutia bacterium
GCTTATCCCTTTGGCGATACTCCGGTAAATGGCCTCGGCGGAATCACCGTTTTTCCAGTAGGAATCGATGAGGCTGGGGCCGATGCCTCCGTCCAGATGCGGGCCGTGACAATTAAAGCAAAGCTGACCGTATATTTCCTTGCCCCGCTTGAGGTCGGCAAAGAGTGAGGTTTGGACGAAAAAAAACAAGCAGAGAAGAGTCGAAATATTTAGTTTCATGGACCTGTAAGCAAATCTGTAGCCGCAATTACGATGAAATTTGGATGAACGGAAAATGAATGTTGGTAATAAACCCCACCAGCGGTTTCGTCACCCAAAAAAGTGCAAAAACATATGAAATTTTGAGAAAGCCCTAGGAAAGCCGACGATTTCAAGAGATTCGTTTATTTTACGAGGTAAACGCGGGATGCCCTTGCTGAGAATGGGGAGAGCGAATCAGCTGCAGAATTCGAGACCTTGAAAGGTTCACCTCCATTCCCCATTCGGAAGGGTTTTGGGAATTCTTCGGACTGTACTTTCAAAAGTCGAGTAAGGAAGAGCCAAAGAGTTGACAAAGCCGGAATCCGGGCTTCTCATGAGCGCATGATTATGAAACGCAGGCATTTTATTTCGGCAACCACCTCAGCCGTCGCTTTTTCAAGTTTTTCCCATGCTCGGAGCCTGTCGTTTCAAGGAAAAATCCGCAAAGCGGTCAAGTTCGGCGCCAAGCCAAACGAGGAATATATGGGCAAGCTCAAGGATCTTGGCTTCGACGGAATCGAAGGCTCGGGTCCGGGCTTGCAGGTGGAGCAGATGAGGCAGGCGTGCGCAAAGCTTGATCTTCCCATGCATGGACTGGTCTACGGCAAACACTGGAAAGTCAGGCTCTCCGATCCAAACCCGAAGGTGCGGGAGGAGAGTCGTCTTGGACTGGCCCAAACCATGAGAGAGGCCAAAGGCGTCGGAGGCACTTCGGTGCTGCTCGTGCCAGGAAGCGTAAAGGGCGACAATGAAAACCATCAGCACATATGGGATCGATCGATCGAACAAATCCGACAACTGATTCCTCTGGCTGAAGAATTGAAGGTTCACATTCTCATCGAAACCGTTTGGAATGGTTTTTGTTACAAACCTGAAGAATTCAGGGATTACATCGATGCGATCGATAGCCCATGGGTTCAGGCGTACTACGACATTGGAAACATGCAAAAATTTGCCCCGAGTCACGAATGGATACGGATATTGGGGAAAAGAACGCTAAAGCTCGACGTCAAGGACTGGGGTTCGAAAAACGGATTTTGCCCGCTTGGGCAGGGAGACGTAGACTGGAAGAAGGTCCGCGGCGAATTGGAAAAAATCGAATTCAGCGGATGGGCGACCCGAGAGGGCAGCGACGGCAGCATCGAAAACACCGCCAGATTGATGGACGAACTTCTGGACCTTTAGTCTTGAATAAACCGAAGGACTCCGACCCAAGCCTCAAAAAGGGGCGACTTCCACGATCAGACCATCCAACTCATCGCTCATCTCCACCTGACAACTGAGCCGGCTTCTTTCGTCTGTCCCGCTCTCCAAATCGATCAGATCCTGTTCGGCTTCCGTAGCCCTGCCGGTCTTGTCCAACCACTCGGGCCTGACCCGAACGTGACAGGTGGCGCAGGAACAACATCCGCTGCAGGCGCCCTCGATTCCCTCGACCCCGTGGTCTCGGGCGATTTCCATGAGGTTTCCAATGGCGTCCTCAACTGTAATTTCGTTTCCGCTTTGTGTTATGTAAGTAACTTTAGCCATAATTCATCTGATACTGGTAAATCAAAAAAGAACAATCACATTAGGGCTGATAGGGCTGGTGTTGGTATCCAATTTCACCCAGAATTTCCATAAGTTTCCTGCCATAGCGAAGGTAAATTTCTAGTGGATCCTCCGTTGTCTGGTTTTGTGAATCAGCATCGTGAAAAACCGCGGCCAAATGCGGTTCGATGGAAATACCACCTTCATAATTGGAGTTCTTTAAGTCTTCCATGATCTCTTTTACGCATCCTTTGCCTTCGCCCGGATAAACGTACGTCTCCTTATTATTATTTTCAGCGTTTGGGCTAAGGCAGTCTTTCACATGGACGTAGGCGATATGTTTGCGAACTCTTTGATAAAACTCCCATGGATCCTGCCAAGGCGATCCCTCCTTGGACCTGTCTAGGTTGAAGACGGGGTTGGCGGTGTCGAAAACCAGTTTCATGCCGGGCACCGCTTCGACCAATTCAAGCGTGTGCTTCCAGCTCATGCCTCCGTAATTCATGCAGTTTTCGTGAAGAGCGGTAATTCCCTCGGAGGCGAACAATTCCACGATCAGGCGCAGTCTTCTGATTCTTTCCTCCACCATCTGATCCTCTTGTTCCAGCACCTTGTAACTCATGATTCGCACGAATTTGGCTCCCAGACGCTTCATTCTTGGAATAGCCCGGGAGATTTCCCCTTCGGTGATGGAAAAGTCGTCCCTGACGTCTTTCCCCCAATTGCCGATGGCGGATCCGAAGGCGTTGACGTAGACCCCGGAGCCATCGAGGGTCCTGCAAACCTGATCAAAATCGGCTTCTTCGAGGTCGTGAACGTTGCATCCGTCGATGAACCTGGACTCGATGGCATTCCAGCCCAATTCCTTGGTGACTTTGATTTGTTCCTCAATATTCTGCGAGGCTTCGTCGGCAATTCCGCTTAAATACATCTGATTTAGAGGTTGATCTTGGCCCCATGGCTGCGAATGGACTCGTAGACCGAGCATATCAGTTCCACCGCTCTTCTGCCTTCGCGGCCATCCACCGATGGACTTCGACCGGTAGACAAGGCATGCAAGGCATCTTCGAAATTTCGCTGATGCCATTGAAAGTCGATGGCTTTCGGGTCGGCTGCCCCGGCTCCTGCTCCTTCTTCGTGAATTCCGTGTCTATGCAGGATCTCTCCGTCTTCGGGGCGAGGATCCTTCAAGTCCCAAATGCTGAATTTGTCGTCGACCATCATGATGGATCCGGCATCCCCGCAAACGTGAATGGAGGCGGGGAGTCCGCTGTTCGAAAAACAAGCGGTGGAGGCTTGCAGCACTCCGCGGGCTCCGGATTCGAACTCCATGACGGCCACGGCCACGTCTTCGACTTCGATGCCTGAATGGGCCTCCAGACCACCGGAAGCCGATACCGACCGAACGTCCCCCATCAGGTGAAGCATCAAGTCCACGGTATGAATCGACTGGTTCATCAAAGCCCCCCCGCCGTCCAAATCCCAAGTTCCCCGCCAAGCCCCACTGTCGTAATACTCCTGCGTTCGCCACCATTTGATGGCGGTGTCGCAGAGAACGACCTTACCGAGGCGACCTTGGTCCAGAGCATCCTTGAAGATCCTGGTGGAGTCGTTGAATCTTCTGGGGAAAATGCCCGACAGCATGACCCGGTTCTCTTCGCAGACCCCAATCATCCGATCGATTCGTTCGGGGGTGATTTCCAATGGCTTTTCGCAAATGACGTGCTTGCCTGCCCGAGCCGCGGCCTCGGCGTGTTCCAAATGCACCCCACTCACGGAAGCGATGGTGACGACGTCCATCTCCGCATTTTCAAGAAACTCTCCCAAGTCGGCATATCCTCGGCAACCGTACTTGCGACCGAAGGCATCGGCCTTGTCTTGGTTGCGGGCATAGGCTGCGACCAATTCAGCCCCGTCCATCGCCAGAATGGCTTGGGCGTGAAAATCGGCGATCACGCCAGCCCCGATAATTCCAATCTTGTGATTCCCTGGCGTCATTCTGCGGATCTTGTAGCGGGAATTGGACTAAAGATCAAGAAGCCTGAGGTTCTTAAAGCGGTATACCTGTCCCGTCTCTCCATGATGCTGGATGGCGAGGTATCCCTTCTGGTCCGTGGAATCGCGAAGATTGGTGGTTTCGATTCCGTTGACCCAGATACGAATGTGATCGCCCGCGCACCTGATTCTGTACCGGTTCCAACCGTTCCGTTTGAAGGCATTCTTGCGGTCTTCCTGCCAATTCTTGAGATTGTATGGATGATCGAGTGGTTTTTTCGGATGGATCCATCCTCTTCGGCCCTCATCGTACAATCCGCCCGACCATCTCCGATCGGAGCCATCCACTTCCGCCTGGTAGCCGAACATCACTCCGTTATCCTTTTTCTGCGAACGAAAGAGAATTCCGGAATTCGCTTTTCCTTCCGGCAATTTGATTTCCGCGGTCATTTCGAAGTCAGCCACTCGACGGTCGTAAGCGAGGAAAAACTTCTTGTTCGCGAGCAATCTGATCTCGCCTTCTTCAACCTTGGCCTCTCCGTAAGGATAGGGGTTGTGCCATCCGCTAAGGTCGACGCCGTTGAACATGTCCGTCCATTCGTCGCTTTCGCCCCAGACCCCTGAGCACGAAAGGAAAAAGAAGAGGGGGAGGACAAGTCTTGAGCAATATTTTTTCGCATTCATTTTAATTGTGGATTTTTCTGGATGAAGATGTAAATTGACGTTTGGCTTAACTCCTGTAAAGCATATTGCCTCCGTTGGCTAGAAATCAATGAAAATCCTCCTCACCACCACTTCTTTTCAGGACACGCCCGGTCCCCATCACCGGATTCTTTCCGATGCCGGTTTTGAACTGCTTTGCCGGCGGGGTCCGCTCAACGAGTCCCAAATGCTCGAACTGGTTGGAGAGGTGGATGCCTTTCTCTGCGGCGACGACGAAATCACCTCCGCCGTCATTGAGAAAGCGCTCCCACGCCTGAAGGTCATCTCCAAGTACGGCATCGGGCTTGATAAAATCGACGTCGCCTGCGTCGGTGAAAAGAAGATTCCCCTGACCTTTTGTCCGGGAGTCAATCACACCACGGTTGCGGAGCATACCTTCGCCCTGATGCTGGCTCTGTTCAGAAAAGTGGTCGAAGAAGCCAATCACGTGGCGGCGGGCAAGTGGGTTCGCTTGACCGGAAATGAGATCATGGGCAAGACCATCGCCGTCATTGGACTTGGGCGGATCGGCAAGGAAGTGGCGATCCGGGCCAATGCGTTCGGTATGAAGGTGGTGGGCTTCGATCCCTACTGGGATGATGAATTCGCTTCTTCCCAAAAGGTTCGCCGTTGTCTGTCGGCCGAGGAGGCGATGAAAGAGGGGGAGGTGATCAGCCTGCATCTCAACTTGTCCGAAGAGAGCAGGAATCTCGTTAACCGCCAGAGCATTTCCAAAATGAAGAAAGGAGTCGTCATCCTCAATTGCGCCCGCGGGGAAATCGTTCACACCGCAGACATGGTGGAGGCTTTGCAGTCGGGGCGAGTCGGTGGGTACGGGGCCGACGTCCTTGACCAAGAACCTCCTCCCGGAAATCATCCGCTTTTGACCGCCCCCAACACCATCATCACCCCCCACGTCGGATCCCGTACCTACGAATCCGTCGAACGGCAGGCGACGATGGCGGCTCAAAACCTAATCCTGGCCCTCAAGGGTGAAAGACCCTTGGCCCAAGCCAATGAGGCTCCGTTGATCGCCCATATGTAGAGCATGAAGGAAGAAGATGACTTTTACGTCGTTCCCGTCGAAACGCACAACCAATTGGTTTGCAAAGCCTACCAAGAGCGTGGATTCGACGAGTCCGAGCGCCAAGCCGCAGCCAAGTTTTCCGCTTACGCCACCACCCATGGAATCCGCACGCACAATGCCCTCAAGGCCTTGCACTTGGATGATTTGTTCGGATCCAAGGCGGGGGGCTGCAAGCCTGCGGCTGAAATCATAAGGAAGGAGAGTCGCTTTCCCTCTTCTGAAGTGTGGGACTGTCAGTTCAAGCTTGGTCAGGCGACTGCCTACGAGGCCATGGACCGCTGCATCGAACTGGCCGATCGATTTGGGATCGGGCAGGTTTCCGTAGATCGGGCCTTTCACTACCTGTGGGGCGGGGGCTACGTCATGGACGCCGCCAAACGCGGATACATCGCCTACACCAACTGCACCGCCTCGATCACCGAAGTCGTGCCTTTCATGGGGAGCTCTCCGACCTTGGGGACCAATCCGCATTCCTGGGGCTTCCCCACTACCGACGCCATAGGTTTTCCCGTAGTGATTGATTGGGCGACTTCTGTCATTGCAATGGGAAGGGTTCAGCAACTCAAAAGGGAAGGGAAAGCCCTTCCCCCGGGGGCCGCGGTGGACAAGAACGGCGTGGAGACCATGGACCCGCATAAGGTTTCCGCCCTCAAGCCATTCGGAGCCCACAAGGGGTACGGGCTTTCCCTCATCAACGAGATCATGGCCGGTTTCATCGGAGCCTCCAGGCCGACCCTGCGAAGCATTCATTCGGACGATGGCGACAAGCACACGCCGAACTTTTACTTTCAAGCGATTCATCCGGATGCGATCAGTTCCCGAAATTTTGCTTTCGGCAGATCGCAGCAAGAGAACCTCAAAGTCATCCTCGAAGACGTTTTGGGCGAGGGCAACGACAACTGCATCATTCCCGGTCAGATAGAGGCTGAATTCGCCAAGCGCACCGAAAAGGCCGGGGGATTGCTTTTTTCAGAGAATGAAATCATCGGCTTCAATGAAATCGCCAAGGCCTGCGGTCACCCCGTATGGGCATTGGACGATTTCACCAAGGAATTCAACCAGACCCATTCATTATGAGCCTCACCATCCGTCCCAAATCCGAATGCAAATACGACCTTGTCTCCTTGGGAGAAATCATGCTTCGCCTCGATCCGGGCGAGGGGAGAATTCGCACGGCCCGCGAATTCAAAGCCTGGGAGGGCGGCGGCGAATACAACGTGGCCCGGGGGTTGCGTCGTTGTTTCGGTATGACCACGGCCGTGGTCACGGCCTTTGCCGACAACGAAATCGGTCGTTTGATCGAGGACTTCATCCTGCAGGGAGGAGTGGACGTTTCCCTCGTCAAGTGGGTTCCTTACGACGGATTGGGCAGAGAGGTCAGAAATGGTCTCAATTTCACCGAAAGGGGCTTTGGCATTCGTGGAGCGGTCGGTGTTCCGGACCGTGGATTGACCGCTACCTCTCAGCTCAAGCCTGGAGATTTTGACTGGGATGGAATTTTCGGCGCACAGGGCGTGCGTTGGTTTCACACCGGCGGCATTTTCTCAGCCCTTTCCGAGTCCACTGCCGAAGTGGCCGAGGAAGCGGTCCGAGCCGCCCAAAAGCACGGGACCGTCGTTTCCTACGACTTGAACTACAGGCCTTCCCTTTGGAAGTCGATCGGAGGCCTCGACAAAGCCCGGGAGGTCAATCGCGCAATCGCCCGCAACGTCGACGTAATGATCGGCAATGAGGAGGACTTCACCGCCTGTCTTGGCTTCGAGGTCGAGGGAGTGGACGAGAACCTTTCGAACATCGAAGTGGAAAATTTCAAAAACATGATCGAGCGAGTGGTCGGCGAATTTCCGAACTTCAAGGCCACCGCCACCACCCTGAGAAGCGTCAAAACCGCCACGATTAACGATTGGGGGGCCATCTGCTGGGAGAACGGGCGCTTTTTCGAAGCAACCCACCGAGCTGATCTTGAGATTCTCGATCGGGTCGGCGGCGGGGACAGTTTCGCCTCCGGATTGATCTACGGCTTTTTGCAAGGCCATGACGGCGACGCCGCCGTAAACTACGGAGCCGCTCACGGCGCCTTGGCCATGACCACTCCGGGAGACACTTCCATGGCCACCTTGGCCGAAGTGGAGAAAATCATGGGCGGCGGCGGGGCCAGAGTCGTCCGTTGAAACCTTGAAATCCGAATCGTCGCTACAGCCATGAATGAATTATTCGACCTTAGGAACAAAGTGATCATCGTTACCGGAGCCACCGGAATTCTGGCGGGTGGGGCGGCCCGGTATCTTCAGGCAAACGGAGCCACGGTGGTTTATCTGGGAAGAAATCGAGAACGAGTGGGACATGCCCTGGAGGAAGCGAAGAAAATATCGGAAAACTGCCTGGGTCTGACCTGCGACGTCTTGGATCGGGATGGACTGTCGTCCGGATATGCCGAGGTGATCGGTAAGTACGGACAAATCGATGCCTTGATCAACGGAGCCGGAGGCAACGTGCCGGGGGCGGTCGTTGCCCCTGATCGGGAAGTCTTCGATTTGAACCTCAACGACTACGACCAAGTCATGGACCTCAATCTGAAGGGAACCCTATTGCCCTCGGTTGTTTTCGGCAAAGCCTTCAAGGAACAAGGCTTTGGTTGCGTGGTCAACTTTTCCTCGATGTCCTCGACCCAAGCCCTAACGCGGGTGCTCGGTTACTCAAACGCCAAGGCTGCCGTAGACAACCTAACTCGTTGGATGGCTTCTGAAATGGCCCTGAAGTACGGTGACAGGGTCAGGGTCAACGCCGTTGCCCCCGGATTTTTCATATCCAGGCAAAACAAAGCCTTGCTGACCAACGAGGACGGCACTTTCACCGAACGCGGACAACGGGTGATCGACAAGACTCCTTTCCGCAGGTTCGGCGAAGAATCCGAAATCAATGGAGCGATACACTATCTCTTGTCCGACGCCTCGTCCTTCGTTACCGGGACCGTGCTTGCGGTGGATGGTGGATTTTCCAGTTTTTGCGGCGTTTGAATTAATCCGTCTCCAGTTTTTGTCTCCGTGAAAGCAAAGTATTATTCCACCTCGGAACTGGCCTCCAAGACCGGAACCTCCAGGCAGGTGATCTCCGCAATAATCAACGGAAACTGGAGGGAAAAGCGCATTTCCAAGGAAACCCATGATCGGATTACGCAGGCCATGGATGAAATTGGCTACGTGCCCGACCGAACCGCCATTTCTCTGCGAAAGGAAAAAAGGGACACCATCGGTTTGCTTTGTCACGGGCCTCTTTATTCTCACGCTCTGGTGGCTCTGGAAAAGTTGAATCATTATTTTCTACAGTCGGGAAAACCGGTCGAGATCCACGTCAGTTCGGAAGGCGACTTGACCGAGGCCATCCGCAAAATGATGGGTCGGCGGGTGGAGAAAATCATCATCTTGTTGAGTCCGATGCTCAAGAATTTCGGAATCTTGGATTTTCAGGACCCCTCGCTTTTCAAACTTCTCCGAGTGGTGCCTCACTTCATCTATAATTTTCCTTTCGAGGTTCACGAACCCGAGATCGAAGAAAAATTTCTCTCTTTGGGCAGTCACTTTGTCGGCTTTTCCCGAAACGAAGCTTATTTGGAGCTTTTTAGGCATTTGCAGGCTGAAAGACGAACCAGAATTCTTGTCGACGAAAAAATCCATGCCCTTTTCAAACCGGGTACTGCAGCCCATCGGATTTGCGCTTCCTTCGAGAAGGTCCGAGGCTATGAAAATCCACAAATCGGAAAATTCACCGAAAATACCTTTGCTTTGGGCGAAAAACTAGCAGAGGAACTGATTTCTCTCTGCAGTGGCAATCAATTTGATTATTTGATTACTTCCTCAGATGGGATTGCTCAGGGAGCGGCGGCAAGATTCCACCAAGAAGGAATTCGCATTCCCAAGGATCTTGGAATTATCGGCTTTGACAAGATCGACTCGCTTGAGTACCTGAGGCATGAGATTTCCACGATCGAAGTGCCCGTGAAGGATATGACGGACCGACTGATTCATCTTTTGGACAGTCCGCCAGCCAAAAGTTCCGCTCACAAATCCGTCGCGAAGCTGCATTTGCGCTGATCGCCTTGCGAATTCGGCTAAAAAAAAGTCGAAAAAACTTTTTTACTCTCCGGAAGCTAGGTCTTTGCCTAGTCTTTTTAAATTGTCTTTTTAGATTATTTTTTTAAGAATATGGACACAAATGATTCCTCCTTTACGATTGGAGAAGGTTATTAACGTTAACTTCTTGGCCTACCTCTTGGTCTTCAGCGCATTCTTCCTGCTTGCGCTGAGGGGGGAGAATGCCGCCAGCCAAGAAGATGACCAGTCTTCCGAAGTCTCACCCGGGTCGGTGGAACCCTCCTTTGTTCCTCTCCTTTGGGAATTTTCCGGATCTTCCAGGTTTTCCGATTACGAATTGTCTCTTCCTCTTAGGGAATTCATTGGCAAACCCATGACTTTCAATGGTTTGTCGGTGGTTACCGCCAGAATCGAAAAACTCTACGAAGCGGACGGAAAAATTGCCAAAGCGGTCGTTCCCGCCCAAGACGTCACCAGGGGGAAAGTCAGGATCGAGGTGGTGGAGGGGCGTTTCGGCAAAGCTTTGTTCGATTCCACCGGTTCCAGTTCGGTCAAAAACGACATTGTGCTCTCCATGGTTCAGCACCAGGTTGAATCTGGAAGTCTCTACGATTC
>JAYOEB010000045.1:10270-15546 GCA_038116775.1 Opitutia bacterium
GGTTTCTTACAATCCGGCGAAAACCCCGGTCATTTGGATTTGGTGCTCAAAGCCTCCAAGGAACCCGCTTACATCGCGGACTTGGCAGCAGATAACGCCAATTCCAGATCCCTTGGTTCGGAAAAGGTCTCCTTTTCCGGCATGTTGGTCAGTCCCTTGAGCTTTGGCGAAACCCTTTCGTTGCAAACCCTTAAGAGCAAGGGCAGTCGATACGGACGGGTCAGTCTTGGTTTTCCGCTTGGTTCGGGAGGATGGAAGATGAGCTTGAACACCAGCAGGATGAATTACTCGGTGGTTGCCCCGGAACTCAAGGCTTTGGACATATCAGGCGAAGTGAGCGACGCGGGCTTGAGCCTGCGATATCCGATCATCCGCAGTCGAGAAGGAAACTTTTACTCTACGCTTAGCTACGACCGTCGCGAGTACCTTACGAGTGTCGGAAATCTCGCTCAAAAAGACTATCGAATCAACAACGGTAGAATCCAGTTTTCGGGTAATTTCTTCGATAAATTCATTCGAGGAGGAGCAAACAGCGCCAGCCTTTCCTTTACGCATGGAAAAGTGCAGGGGTTTGGAGTCGACGAAAATTATCATACCCTGATGAATTACTCCATTACCCGACAGCAGTCATTTTCCGAAAAATTAAGTTTGTTTCTTTCCTTCGATGGCCAGTATGGGGTGGATTTGCCGTCTTCCAATCCCCAGCAAATCACCCTAGGCGGCATCACCAGTGAGCAGGAATACCTGGACAGCGCCGAAAACTTCAGCCTTGGCGGTTTGGGAGGCATCCGGGCCTACCCGTCGGGCGAGGCAACGGGACCGGAGGGCATGAAGCTTGGGGCAGAATTACGCTATCTTTTGAATAAGTCACTGATTATCAAGCCATTCTATGATTGGGGGATGGTCGATGGCCGGGAATTGGCTCCAGAGGAATACGAAATCTCGGGGGCTGGGGTCAGCGCCTCGTGGAGCGCTCCTCTTGGCTTTAGTCTGCAAACCACCTATGCCCGGCGCATCGGTGACAACCCAAACCCGCAACCTACCGGCATGGACTCGGACGGAACCCTGAAGAAAAACCGCTGGTGGATTGTACTCGCTCGAACCTTTTAATTTTTTTACTCTGAAGTCCTTACTCGCGCGCGACCCAACCGTACTTGAATTTTAAAACCCAGAAAAGTCATCATGTATTGGCCGGCTATTCAGTCGCCAAATGTGTTTCTGTGTTTTCTTCCATCCTCTTGAGGGCTGTGTTTTCGATCCTGATCTCCCTCTCGTTTGGCGTTCAATTCTGCCTTGCTCAAGTTTTGCCGACGGGGGGTCAGATTCAGGCAGGAAGAGCCGGCATCGATCTTTCGGGAGCCAACATGCTCATCAATCAATCCTCGCAGCGTGCGGTCATCGACTGGAAATCCTTCAACGTCGGTCCCGACGCGTCCGTGCATTTCAATCAACCCAATTCCGCCGCCGCCACCTTGAACCGAGTGACGGGTGCCGATCCCAGTCACATCCTCGGACGCATCAGCGCCCCCGGACAAGTCTTCATTTCCAATCGAAACGGGGTTTATTTCGGTCGGTCCGCCTCGGTGGACGTGGGCAGTCTCGTCGCGACTTCCATGAACATCGACCTCGAGGAGTTCATGAACGGACAACTTCGCTTTCTACAGGGGAACGAACACGCCGAGGTAATCAACGAGGGAGAACTGAGGGCGAAATTCGAGGGCTTTGTGGCCTTACTGGCTCCTGAAGTTCGCAATCAGGGCCTGATTTTCGCCCAAAAGGGAACCGTGGCTCTTGCCTCCGGCGAAAAAGTCGAGCTTGAACTTGATCCAAGCGGCAAGCTAACCGGCATACGAGTGGAGCCAAGCGAATGGCAGGCTCTGCTGGAAAACCGGGGCGCGATTGAAGTGGAGGACGGCTTGGTGATCTTGTCGGCGCAGGGAGCGCGCTCTCTCCGAGGCGCTTTGATTCGAAACACCGGTTCCATCAGCGCCACTGGGATCAAGAACGTCGGTGGACGCATTATTCTGACTGGGGGAGAAAACGGAATCGTCGAGCATTCCGGGTCTTTGGAGGTATCCTCGATTCACGGAAAAGGAGGGTCGGTTATCTTGGAGGGCGAAAAAATCGTTTTGGAAACCGACTCCGTAATCGACGCCACTGGATCTCTTGGAGGTGGAGAAGTTTTGATTGGTGGTGACTGGCAGGGTGGGGCAAATGAGGAATTGCGGGTTTTTGATGATCCGAATTCCATTTTACAGGCTCAATTCGTCGAAATGCAGTCTGGAGCCAGGATCGATGCCAGCGCCCTTGAAGATGGGGACGGAGGAACAGTGGTCTTATGGTCCGAGGTCTTGAATCCGAATTCCTTCACCACGGTGTTGGGAGAAATTTACGCCAACGGTGGTGAGCGGGGAGGAGATGGAGGAATGGTAGAGACGTCCGGTCGCATGCTTGCAGTCAATCGGGCCAAGGTCTCCACAATCGCCCCGATGGGAAAAACCGGAACCTGGCTTTTGGATCCGGGCAATATAGTGATCACGGAATCCGGAACCACGGATTCGGATTCCCTACCCAGTTTCCCCGTTGGCGGCGACACCAACGTTCACCCCACTTCCATCGTCAATGCCCTTGGTTCGAGCAACGTCAGCATTCAGACTGGTTCCGGTGGTTACGATCTTACCGTCAGTTCGCCGATTTCCTATTCGGGAAGCAACAACCTAACCCTGGACGCGGGCCAAGACCTGCTCGTTAATGCGGCCATTGACTTGGATTCCGGTGACCTGACCCTGACCGCTGGGCGTGACTTGTCGATTGGGGCTAGCCTAAACTCGGGAAAATTCCTCGCAACCGTTGGTCGGGATGCGACCATCAACAGTTCCATCGACTCGGGTTCCGGAACGCTGAAGATCAATGCCGCAAACGACATCTCCCTATCCGCTGATCTAACCACCGCCAATTCGAGCACCTCCGCTATGGTTTTGAATGCCGGAGAAGACGATGACGCCGGAACCAGTAGCGGCGGAGACCTTTCCATCAGCGGTTCGCCGACCCTTTCCGTCGGTGGTAGCGGAAGGGCGACTTTTTACACGGGTAGCGTTTCCGGGTCATCCGGTCTGACGAGTTTGATCGGTTCGGGGAGTGTAAGATTTCGTTACAATAGCGACGAGTCGTCCGCCAACTACACCACTGCAGTTTCCTCAGGGAAGTATGCTATCTATCGAGAGCGGCCCGCGGTATCCGTCAGCCCTTCAAGCTCTGCAATAACATATGGGGATGCAACGCCCACTATTTCCGCCTCGGGGACTCAAAATGGCGACTCTCTCACAGCTACTATCGTGGACGAGTCCTACACGAATCACGGAGGTGGCGTTTCTTATCTCGACGTCAAGGGCGAGGTCGACGCAGAAGGTGACTTTCAGGTGCAGGGTTACTCCCTTTCGGAGAATCTTAGCGGACTCGGCTACAACGTAACCGCGGGCAGCATTACCGTAAATCAAAGACAAGTGACTTTGACGGCTACCAAAACCTACGACGGAACC
Organism: Opitutia bacterium; assembly: GCA_038116775.1. Classification (GTDB taxonomy): domain Bacteria; phylum Verrucomicrobiota; class Verrucomicrobiia; order Opitutales; family Seribacteraceae; genus Seribacter. Next base: position 13,810 of record JAYOEB010000045.1, read on the forward strand.
AACGTTCTCGACGGCAGCGAGGTGACCATAGGCAACTTGGTCGCCAACGAAGCGATTGGATATTCCGGTGCCAGGGTGTACAACAAGCACGTCGAAGCGGTCGAAAACAACCGCTACATAAGCGCCATTACCCTAACCAACGGCACGCTTGTGGATGACGCGAGCGTAGCGACCAAGGCTCAAAACTACAAACTTCCCACACTCAATCGTGCCAACGCCCCCGTTACGACTAACGTGGCCGTGCTTTCGGTAAGCGTGAACGACGGCGGACACGCCAGTCCATCCGCTGGTTTGACCAAAACCTACGACGGACTCGACAGCGCGGCGGATGATTTTTCTCCGGTTTACACCTTCACGGGACTGGTATCCGGGGATTCTTCCGCCGACTTGAGTTTTTCCGACGCAAACTACGACAGTTCCGACGTGGCGGATGCCGATACCCTAACCATCACAGGAATCACCATAAACAACATCACCGGTTCCAATGATTCCTATCCCACGGATTACCTGCTGGAAAGTACTTCCGAAACCGTCTCGGCAACGATCTCCAAAGCCCCCCTTACCATCTCCGCCAACGCATCCTTCAAGTTTGTCGGTGTCGATGACGATCCCACTGGTTATTCAGGGGTTTCTTATGCCGGCTTCGTCAACAACGAGAACTCTTCGGTTCTGAGCGGCAGCGTCGTGCTTTCCCGGTCCGATGCGACCAATGATGCCGCTGGAAGTTACACCCTGACTCCGGACGTCAGTGGGTTGAGCGCCGCCAATTACAGTTTTTCTCCCGCCAACGGAGTTTTCACCATCGTTCCCGCCAATGAGTTGTTGGTGGAAGTTAGCGGAGCGACCACTACCTACGGAGATGCATCTCCCGCATATTCGATTTCTTCCATCACCTATTACGACGGCGCCGCCAGCCAAGCGGTTGGATCCGGCAACTACTCGATTAATGCATCCAATCAAACGACGGTGAACGACGGATCCGGAGGCAGCGTAATCTTCACCATCGCTCCGACCTCCGTCAGCAATTCCAGTTCCGGTAATTTGGAAGTGGGAACCTATAAGTTGGGAGCATCGGGAATAACCGATTCATCTGCGGTTTTCGGCAGCACCGTAGTCGTGAACGGTTCGCACGAGGTCGAGCCCTTGGGGATAACTCTGACCCAATCGCAGGTTTCCGCAGGAAAAACCAAGATTTACGACGGAAACCCCGAGATGGAAGGCTTGCAATACGACTTGTCCGCTCTCATCGAGGCCGGCGATACGGTCTCGGTATCGGGACTCGGAACCTACCGTGACGTTTCGGGAAATACCAATAAGAACGTCGCCTACAGTGGCACCACGGACCTCGGTCATACCATAGGCTACAACGTCACGGACAAGAACTACCGAATCGAAAACGTGATCCTAAGCGGGACGGATTCCTCAAATTACCTGCTCTCATCCAATGCAATCGACGGAACCGATGGTCGAATCACCCAACGCCCGATTCACTACCTGCCTGCCACCAAGACCTATGACGGAAACGACTACATCTCCAGATACGTGGTGCCGGCAACTGGGAGTCCCTACTACACCAATCCCGTCATCGAAGATGAGATCGTCATTCTTGATCCGGTCGACGACGTTGGCGATGCCGCTTCCGGGGGAATCATCAACAACGAGAATTTCTCCTACGTGATCAGCCACACCAACGGAAGCGTCGGTACGATTAGTTCGCAACACGTTACCGGGCCGGAC
>JAYOEB010000046.1:0-11231 GCA_038116775.1 Opitutia bacterium
CAGTTCGCCCCCGCCCTGGACACCAGATTGCCCTCCAGGTCGAGGGGCGATATTGGGGTAGGCGTTCAGAAATGATTTCAGCGCTCACGCCGAGCTCGGACGCGGCCAGAACCGACAAAGCGAGATTCTTCCGCATTCCCTCTGACGCGTTCGGCAATGGCAGGAATAAGACCGGGGACTCGCGCCGCCAAAGCCGAAGCGTACAAGAGTCCCCAATCTTGTTTGTTTCAGTCCAAATTTGATAATAGGCGGTGCCTTCCGGAACCACTCCCTGTTCCGGTTCCCCCTCAAAAAGGGTCAGACAAGGTTTCCCCCGATCCCTCCATTGCCTGAAGTTATGGTATTTCAGGCACTCCTCGTGAAAGATTGCCTTTGCCTGCGAAGCCTCGAATAATTTCCCCTTTTCCAAGGCAATCGTTTCAAGATTCCTCAAACCCTCCAGATGCGATTCGCCGATCATCGTTATCAGAACGTGAGTGGGAGAAGACATTGTCGCCAATTTCTCCATCTCGCCCACCTGATTGATTCCCACTTCGACGACCGCGGCGTCATGTAATTCGGGTTCCAGACGAAGAAGAGTCAATGGAACCCCTAGGTAATTGTTTAGGTTTCCCTCCGTCTTGTGAGTCCCTTCTCCCAAGAGAAGACTGAGCATTTCCTTGGTTGAAGTCTTTCCGCAGCTTCCGCTGATTCCAACCAGGGGCTTTTCGAAGCCATGTCTGTGGGCGGCAGCCATGTCCTGAAAGGCCGACAAGGTGTCTTCAACCACAAGTTGAGGGATTTCAAGATCGTGACGAGGGCTTTTTACGAGGGCGGAGGATGCGCCGTTTTGCCCAGCCTGCTCCAAAAACTCATGACCGTCTCTGGCGGCTTTCAAAGCCACGAACATCTCGCCCTCTTTGATTTGGCGGGCGTCGATGGAAAAGCCGGAAATCTTATCAGGCTTCTTCCCCTGCCACTTGCCACCGCTCCAACCCGAAAGTTGATCTGGAAAAAAAAACGGCATCAACGAGCCAATGCCTTTACCTGAATCAATTCGCGGGCCACTTCCCTATCGTCGAATGGTATGGCGGTGTACTGGACTTCCTGAAAGCACTCATGGCCCTTGCCGGCTATCAGTACGCAATCGCCCGGAGCCGCCTGATCCAAGGCCAGACTGATTGCCCTTCTGCGATCCTCGACGAAAGCTATTTTAGCGCCCCGAGTCTGACCCTTCTTCATGTCTTTGAAAATGTCCTCCAACGATTCCGTCCTCGGGTTGTCCGCCGTTGCCCATACTTTGTCGGCTCCGGCGCAGGCCACTCTTGTCATCTCCAGTCTTTTCCCCTTGTCCCGGTCGCCACCGCAACCAAAGACCAGATGCAACTTTCCATCCGTGCACTCCCTCAGCATGCCAAGGGCGTTGCGTAAGGCGTCCGGCGTATGGGCATAGTCGACCACCACGTTGTATTCCTGCCCCCCTTCCACCGTCTCCATCCTTCCGTCGACTCCCTCAAAGGCGCCGACTTTCCTGATGGCGTCGGGAATCGAACGGTTCATGGCATGAAGAATGCCCAGGGAAGCCAGCAGATTCATGACGTTATATCTACCCAACAGCGGACTCTTCATGACCATGGAACCCGCAGGAGACTCCAAGAGAAACTCACAGCCGTTTGCCTCGAGATTTATGTTTTTGGCCCGAATCAAATTCGAATCCTCCAACCCGAAGGTAAGAACACGCACTTGAGGCGGCAACTCTTCGATCAACCTCTTTCCGTAGGGACAATCACCATTGATGATCGCGATTTTCGGCAACTTGCCGTTCTCCCCGTTGAAAATCTTTCTTTTTTCCCGGAAGTAATCCTCCATGTTCTTGTGGTAATCGAGATGATCCCGGGTAAGGTTTAGAAAAACCGCTACCTCCATTTGCATTCCGGCCACCCTGGACTGGTGAATTCCATGGGAACTCACTTCCATCACCGCTTCCTGGCATCCGCCTGCAAGCATGCTCCGAAGCATCGGGTAAAGATCGGAAGCCTCGGGGGTGGTTCTGAAAGAAGGCAGTTCGCGATCACCGAGGTGATAGCGTACGGTACCGATAAGCCCGACCGGTCTGCCGGGTTCCTCCAAAAGATGTCGAGTCAAGGTGGATACGGTTGTTTTTCCATTGGTACCCGTGATGCCTACCACTTTGATATCCCGATCGGGAGATCCGTGATACCTACGAGCCATCACCGCCAGGGCTTTGCGCGCATCATCCACCTTGATTTTGGCTATTCCCGGGTTTTCCTCCATATCCAGATTTTCCCCAATCAAGGCCTTGGCGCCACGCCTGATGGCTTCATCGATGAATTCCTCCCCGTTTGTCTTGAAACCCCGAATCGCGATAAAGGCCGAACCCGGCTTTACCCGTCTACTGTCGGTAACCAACGAACTTATTCGTGCCGTCGCTAAATTCCGCTGATCAACCGCGTGCCCACTGGCCAAACCACGTAAGTTGACTTGAGACGAAAATCTGTCGTGCATTTCCTTGAGTGATCTGATGTTTTGTTTTTTGGTGTTCATTGCCTATTGTTCGTTTCAAAGAGCTCCAAGCGAATTGACCGACCCGGCCAGTTCCTGGTTTCGTCTGCTTGGGCCGGGCGCAATTCGTGGCGGTTTCAAGCCAAGGTAACTGATGATTTGCTGGCTGATCTTTTGAAAGACCGGACCCGCCACGCTTCCACCGTACCCCAGACGCCCACTTTTCATTTTTGGTTCATCCACGACCACCGTAATCATTATTTCAGGCTTTTCCGCGGGAAAATAACCTGCAAAAGAAGCCACGTGATGCCTGTTTGAATACTTTCCGTCGATGATTTTCTGGGTGGTTCCCGTTTTGCCCGCAACTCGAAAACCCTCAAGCTTGGCCTGTCTTGCAGTGCCTTCGTCGGACACGACCTCCACCAACATATTTGTCAGTTCCCTGGCTACTCCAGCGCCGACAACACGACGAACCGGTTGGGGTCGAAAGGATACCACCGTCTTGCCGTTTTCGTCAAAAACCCGGCTGATGAAATTTGGCTTCATCAAGATGCCGTCATTGGCTACCGCCGACATGGCGGCGTGAACCTGCATCGGAGTTACGCTGACAGAGTGCCCCATGGGAAGCCTGGTAATGGTAAGACCATCCCAATTTTTGGGTGGATGCAGGGTTCCTTGTCGCTCGCCTCCCATACCAAACTCGGTCTTGGCTCCAAATCCGAACTGGCGACAATATTCGTACAAACGGCCCGGACCCAACTTGATTCCAAGTTGAGCCGCTCCTCGATTACTCGACTTCTTTACGATTTCCCGAACGCTTATTTTTCCCAGAGGATGATGATCGCCGGGCAGCCTGAGTTTTCTACTCCCGATTTGATAAAGAGATACGGAGCAATCAATGATCTCTTCGGCATCAACCAACCCTTCGTTCAGCGCTCCCGCAACGGGTACGATCTTAAAGGTGGAACCCGGTTCGTATAAGTCTGAAACCGCCCGGTTTCTCTGTGTGGACAGATCATATTCGTTGAAATGATTGGGATCGAAGTCCGGAACGTTGGCCAGGGCGAGAATTCTTCCGCTTTGGGGATCACCCACGATTACACTGGCGCTGAGGGGATCATATTCCTCGACGACTGACCTCAACTCCTTTTCAACGATTTCCTGGATAATTCGATCGATACTCAGTTCGACGTTCAAGCCCGGACGCTCCGCGACTTCGAATGATCGGTATTGGGGCATTTCCCTCCGGCGACCGTCCTTCTCGCTCTCCTTCCAACCGTCTTGTCCCTTGAGATAATAATCTGCCAACCGCTCGACTCCCATCGCCGCCGTTCCTTCCTTATTGACGAAACCAATCAGATGGCTCGCCAAATTCTTATTGGGGTAAACCCTCGAATGCTTGAAGTTTCCGTACACACCCTTGACCCTCAGAAATTGGATTTTACGGTAGGTGGCCTCATCAACCTCATCCTTCAGCTTTACCCATCTGACTTTTGCAACCTGTTCGTTCTCAGGTCCGCTGAACTTAATTTTCCGATCAATTGCGTTTTGCAAATCTTCTAAACTCAGATCGAGAATTCTTGCCAACTCGGGCAACTTCCAATCGTCGCCTTCATCCATCGAATGAGGATCCAAACCCACCGTTACCACCGATCGCGTGGTCGCCAGCAAATTCCCCTTTTTGTCCACGACGTCCCCCCTCCTCGCTTCCACGCCAATAAAGTTTTTTCGAGCCCCAAGAGCAAAGTCGCGGTATTTGTCGGACTCGTGTACCTGCAAAAAGTAGAGCCTTCCGCCTAAAAAGGTGAAGGCAAAGAGAATTAATGAAAAAACAAAATAAAATCTAAAGGGTGAAACAAAGATACTCTTCATTTCACCGGGTACCCGCGAACTCTCCTCGGGATTTGAAGTTAGAACGACTTTCCGCTTCATTCGACCGCAACCTTCTCTTCATGTCTTCGGCGCTGACGTGATAGGTGTTTTGCCGCTTGGGCATATGCAGACGACCTTGAACCATCGATGCGAGAGCCGCCGGTCTCATTGCTCGCGAATACTGGGCCCGCAATTCATGGACCTCACGGGCCACGATCTCAAGTTCGTCCTCAAGATCCCCGCACTCTCTGGCCACGGAGGAAATCTCCATCCTCAACCAAACGAGCCCGATAGAACCGGCGCCGAATACGGTGATGACCAAAAGCACTGCAATGATAGCTCGATTACTCATATCCTTAGAGTTGGGGGTTTCTCACTTTTCTCAAAATCCTCAAGCGGGCCGAGCGACTCTTTGGGTTCTCGATGACTTCCTCCCTGGTTGGAAAAATCGCCTTGGCGCGAGGAAGTTCGGCATAGGAGGTCCTTTCCTCCAGCAAGCTGGAATCACCGCGATGCTGGGGTCTCCCCGACATTTTCCTCATAAATCTCTTCACGATTCGGTCCTCCAGCGAATGAAAGGAAATCACCGCCAAGACACCACCCGGCTTCAACCCCCGAAAGGCTTTGGGAAGAGTGGTCGCCAATGCCTCAAGCTCTCCGTTGATGGCAATGCGAATCCCCTGAAAGGTTTTGGTCGCGGGGTGAATACGCTGGCGCGACCGATGACCGCCCACTGCTTCCGCCACCAACTCGGCGGCGCTCAGGGTGCGACTCAACACTCCGCTTCCGCGAGCTTTCTCGATGGCATTGACCACCCGGTTCCATTTTCTTTCCTCGCCATATTCGCGAACCGCCCGAATCAGGCTTTCGCGGGAAGCGGTCTCTAAAAATTCAGCGGCGCTTTGCCCGACCCGAGGATTCAGGCGCATGTCGATAGGAGCATCCAGCCTAAACGAAAACCCCTTTTCAGCCTCCATCAACTGAAAGGAGGAAATCCCCAAATCCATTAATATTCCGTCAAACTCGGCCTCGCCGGAAACTTGGTCCAACTCCGTAAAGGAACGGTCCTCGAAACGAAAACGACTTTCAAACTCATCCTTGAGACGCAAACTTCTTGCGGATGCGTCCGGGTCGCAGTCCATCGCCAGCAGGGTATTGCCTGGATTCGCCGAAAGGATGGCCGCGCTGTGCCCGCCGCCGCCAAAGGTCAGGTCCGCAAAGCTGCCTCCCCGCCCCGGCTCCAAATAAGCCATGCACTCATCAAGCAGGACGGGTACGTGCCTCACGGCCGCCGGGGAACAAACGAATTCAACCGACCCACAATACATCGCAACCCCCACCCCTGGCGTTCTTATAAAAAGAAGCGCAAGGGAGTTGGGTTGGCAGCGAACTCACTTCCCTTCGTCGAACGACCACCCTAAAAGTCGTCCTTAGCAAATTCGCCGTTCTCATAACCCCAACTCCCTCATCGCATCAAAAATGTTCCTTTGATCCGCAGACTCCCGCTTTGCGTATCGGCCCTCCGACCAAATCGCAAAAGCTGAGAAGTTCCCAACCAACACAGCCTTGCCTTGTATGCCTGCGTGCTCCAACAGCTTGTCGTTCAGATTGATCCGACCCTGCTTGTCGCAACCAAAGGAATGAGCCTTCGAGAAAAGCTCCATCAGCAGAGCCTGCGTCCGCACGTCGCTGAAGCTTGCTCCCGAAACCTTCTCCTCCAATCGAGCCACCATCTTCGGTGGGTATACCGTAATGTATCCTCCCGGATTCGGAAGGGCGAGATAGGTGTTCTCTCCGCCGGAAATCCTCCACTTCGATGGAATCGTCAACCTGCCCTTGGGGTCGAGGGCATGGGTGAATTCTCCCACGAAAAAAGTTGTAGTTGCTTCCGACATTCGCCTTACTCATTCAACCTAGTTTTACCATTTCAACCCACTCTTACCCATTTTAACCCACTACCGTCAAGCTGTTTTTTATTTTTTTTTAGAAAATTCGTTTTTTTTCCCGAATCCGTCGTTGCTAAGGTTCCGCCCTTGGTCTTTCTGTAGTTAGAGATGAAAAGCGGCGGCAAACGATTGGATGAACTTTTGGTGGACCGTGGTCTGTGCGAAACCCGGACCCAGGCGAAAGCCCTTATTCTAGCCGGTCAGGTTTGGTCAGGGACGCAACGGTTGGACAAAGCCGGGAAACTCATCTCCGCCACCACCGAAATAACTCTTAAAAGCCCCATCAAGTACGTCGGACGAGGCGGGTTGAAAATGGAGAACTTTCTCAAAGAATCCAATTTGGACCCCAGCGGAATGCGCGTCCTCGATCTCGGGGCATCCACCGGTGGGTTCACCGACTGCCTTTTGCAACACGGGGCCCGGGAGGCTCTGTGCGTCGACGTCGGTCACGGGCAACTGCATTACAAGCTGCGCACCGATGCCAGGGTGAGGAATTTCGAAAAGCTAAACCTTCGTCACCTCAAGCCCGAGGATCTGGAAAATTCCCCGTTCCCACTGGTCGTGATGGATCTTTCCTTTATTTCCCTGAGAAAAGTCTTGGTTCGAGCTTGGCAATTCGTAGCCCCGGAGGGAAAACTCGTCGCCCTGATCAAACCACAGTTCGAGTGCTCCCGGGAAGAGGCAAGCGAGGGCAAGGGGGTCATTCGATCCGAAGAGATCCGTAATCGAATCAAAAATGAAATCATTGAATTCGCCAGAGAAAACCTCTACGAATCGACGATTTTTTTCGAGACGGAAGCCAAACCGAAAGGAACCGACGGCAACCTGGAATTCTTCGTCGGATGGAAGAGAAGCAAAGCCGAAGGCCCCTAACCGTCCAATCCGGCGGCAATCAAATCCTGGACCAGTAGACTCCGGGCGTTTTCCGCCTTGAAGAATTCGATTTCCCGAACCCGTCCCTTAACCTGCTCGGGGTCGGCTTGCTCCGGGAGCAGGGTGTAGACGCCGCTCAAGCGAACGAACAAGGCGCTCTCTTCGGTCCGCTCCTGCTCCACCCACTCCCCGTTCGGCTCGAGGGTATCGACGACCTCAAGCAAGCGGTTGGTCAGTGATCTTTCCTGATTAAGGGTCGCTTGCTCCTGCCGGATCTTTTCAATCTCAGCGTCTATCTCCGCTTTTCTCTTCAGATCGGCTTGGGTGGCATTTTTATCGCGCACGAGTTTCGAGCTTTCCGATCTTTGCTCCTGAAGCCTTTGAATTTGGCTTCTCAGCTTGGAACTCTTCAAATCGTACGAGGCCCTCGCCATCGACCCGGACTTCGCCTTCAGAACGATCCTTTTCCCTTTCTCGAAGGAAGCTTTGGGATTGGAAAGTCTTGCGAATTGCTCGTCGGCCCAGTCGTTGAATGCCTTGGTTCTTTGTTTTCCGATCAACTCGGAATACAGCAGCGAGAAATCAACCTTCGCGAAGTCGGAAGGTTTTTCCTTGGTCTTGCGGTCAAGAATGAAGACGGCGTATCCGGTCTTGGTCGACCGAACCGACCGGGTGAAGAAGAGCTTTTCATTCAGAGCCTGCACCTCCTGCAAAGGTTCGCGGTTACTTCTTCTTTCGCTTTCACGCCTTTCCAAACCGAGGATTCTCGCCTGCAGGGACATGTCCTTTTCGGAGAAGGAAACCCTTTTGACTTTTCCACCCGATTCTTTGAGGGCTTCCTCCAATTCGCCGGACTTTCGCAAGTCCTGATAGCTGGCGTATTTCGACACCAAACGATCACCGAGAGAATTGATGACCTCAAGGAAATCAAGGGCCGCCTCCTTGGCGAGTTCCTCTGCCTCTCTCTCCGCGTCCATCTTGTCGCCCTCGACGATCCTACGTCGCACTTCATCCCTGACTTCTTCAAAAGTGACTTCAGGGGCTGCGCTCTGATTCCGATCCGAAGCCGCTTCTTCGTCCTTAGGGGTAAGGGAGACATTTTCGTCGACGATGGTGTCCGTACCCGGAGCTTCGGGCAGGGGTTCGAAGAGAACCTTGTTTCTTTCGAAGTAGGCCCGCATTCGGGCTTCGTCCGGTTCCGGGAGAGGCGTATGGAAATCGCCTGTTTCGAAGCTTATGGCGGAGGCGTAGGTGCGGGCGGGTTCGACGAACTGAGGATCGGACCTGAGTTCTCGATGAAGATCACGCAGTTCGGGCTCCAGAGAAAAGTCGATCGCCAGATTCTTCGAACTCGAGCTAAAGGTGGGGGATTTGCGCCCCAGGGCGCTCGGTTCCGCCGACAAGGAAATGCCATCCTCGCTCAGTTCGGCCACCAACCCAACCTTGGAGGCCGTCAACTCAGCTGCGAGCGATTTCAGGCAGGAGGATGCGTCTTTTCCGAGCGGCAGGTAGCGTTTCGTTCCATTGGCTTCCTTGGGCTCAGCGACGAATTCATAAGTATGCTTTCCACGACCAAGGTCAATTTCGAGCTTCGTTCCTGCCTCGGGAACGGATTTCATGAGGATGGAGGCGAGGCTTGGGGATTTAAAGTCGAAGTCCTCGGAAGAAATCAAAATCGCTTGGGCATCCCATGCGAATCGATCCCGGTGACCTTCGATTTCCCCTTCCGCATCCAAGGTGAAGCCCGAGCCGTTGAAAACACGGTCCATCTGATGGGAGCGGTAATGGTCGTAGAGAATCGAGTCGACGTCCCGAGGAGTGACTCCGCGGAAACGGGCGAGGTTGGCGAAGGCAATGGAGCGATTTTCATCTTCCCCGAGGATTGGATTCAGGCTTTTGATGAAATCATGATAAAACGAGTTAATGGCGCTGTGATTAATCTCAAGGGGGAGAAAGGCAAAGTCGCGGGCCAAGGAGTCCATGACCAGCTTTGCCCGTATTGAAGACTCGGAAAACTCATAGTCGTAGTCTCCGCTCCGGGCGATGGCCATGACCTTCACGGCATCCGGAAAATTTCTCCAGGACTGCATGTAGCCGAACATATTCTGCAGGGCTTCCTGGTCCACTTTGTCTCGATTTTCAGGCTGGTAGGCGGCCCGCAGCTGGTTTTGAAGGTTTTCGAAATATCGGGCGTCCGCTTTTTCCAGAACTTCCTTGGTAGGGCTGATGATGGCTCCCAGATCGGCGGCCACCTGATTGGTGATGGAAAGCAACCTTCTTTCTTCGGGGTCGTTCAAATCGGTCCCATAGAAGATTTTTTCCTCGCGATTGGGATCCGACATGAAATCAAACACGGAGGTTCCCTGCGACAAGTAGAGCACAAAGGATACGATTACGATTATCAACAGAAGAAAGAAAACGGGCTTTCCTCTTTTTGATATGAAATTTTGGAGCGAGGTGATCATGTGAAAAATGAAAAGAGATACATCATGTCGATCGAACGGGAGACGTCAAACCTTAGACCGATGACGAAACCCTCAGGTTCCCACCAACTTCAGCTTGGGGTTGTCCTCGAAAACCAAGGAACTCATCCAGCTCTGTCTTTTGGATCCGTCTTTTTTCAAAAAAGGTTTCATCAGCACTATTTTTTTTAGAATGAGATCCTGCGAATCCTCGCCCGCCCACTCCAAGAAATATTTGTAGGTCTCCAGCGATTGCTCATTCAGATCGTTTTTTCCTTCAGGCGGAAGTTGGGTAATGACTACAAAGCCTTTGCCGGCCTGTCTCCACTCTCCTTTCAAGCGGGATTTGGCCGCCCCTCCTTCCACGACCGCTTCTCCCGCCTCCATGAAATTAATTCGCAGCGGGTAGGATTTCTTCCGGGAAGCCCCGGGGTTTCTCATCAAAAGAATGGGAGACCCATCCTCATTGCTGAGGCCTTCCTTTGTCTGAAAAGCGAAACTGATCCCCCTTTTGATCAAAAAGTATTCGGAAGGAGTCTTGCCGTCGTTGAAGCGAATGACTCTCTCCCCATCTCCGACCTCCCAGGTTCCGCTTCTCTTGATGGTCTTGAGCTTCGGATGCTGAAAGGTCATCTCGGAAAGCATGCCGCTGGGGGTTTGCCGTAGAATCAATTCGATGGGACTCTCGGAGCTGGAAGTGATGTATTTGCCGCGAAAAACCTCATGCACCCAATCCTTGACCTCACCGCTGTAATCTCCAAACGGCGACCTCTTGAAGCAGGAGACCATGACCAGGGAAACCGAGATAAGGACGCCGGCAAAAACCGTTTTCAGCGGATAAGAATTCATTCGATTCATTTTTGTTAACGCGGGCTTTGGCTAAATTCAACTTTTTCCTCCGCCAACTGCAATTTTTTCAATTCGCGATGATAGAGCGAACAGGCGAGAAGAAAACCAAGGGCGAAGAACAAACTCCAGCTGATTGAGTCCGAATCCTGATGGACGAAAGCAAGTTCCGCCTCCTTGATCTTAGCCCCTGCCTTAAATCTCTCAACAGGAAACAGACGGGGCTTGCCGCCACCAAAGCTTCCGGGGCGGTACTCGCTGTCTTCGTCCACCCGCTTGACCAAGATCAAAGCGTCGCGGCTCCGGTCGAAGCGCAAAAAATCCTGCCAATTGTGGTAGTCGTCCGGTGTGGTTTTGCCGGTTCCAATGAATTGCCAAAGCTTTTTGTCTCCCTCCTCCTCCGGATTGATTTTGAATTTTCGAAAGCTAAGCTTGAAGAGATCGTCCTCTTTCTCCCACTCTCCCACGACGTCTTGACCTCCCTTGCCATCCTCGTCGTAAGCCCCCGGAACGATTCCCCAAGCCTGACCGCTCCACACTCCAGCGCCCAACTTATAACTATCGAGCACTCCTTCCATAGAGATAGAGTATTCCGACCAAGGGCTGGGACGCAGAAAAACGTAAAGATTGGTGACGAAGGAAGCCACGAGACAGATTGCTCCAATGAGTCCAGTCATGTTGCGCCGAAACTTCAAGGTGTCGCTTTTTTCCTTGAAAGCCCATTGCCGTT
>JAYOEB010000046.1:11241-15435 GCA_038116775.1 Opitutia bacterium
CTCGAGCCCTCCTCTTCATCTGTGGATTCCAAGCGCAATCCGAATTCCGAAAGGTCTTCAACGCCGGGCATGGCCTGCAGGGAATGGGCAACGCTGGGAAACCCCTCTCCCAAAGTCGCCTCCCGGGACCAGGAAAGCCAATCCTCCCAATCCTTTTCACCGGCGCATCCCTTGAGGGAAATAATCCACTCCACGATTTGCCCGAGAGCAAAGAGGTCCGTTCTTTCGGTGGGTATTTCCTTGTGGGTCATTCCTGGGGGGCGAAATCGCGTGGTTTCGTCGATGGACTGCTGAACCCGCAGGTTGTTAGTGCAGTCGGAAGGCTCGGCCTCCTCTTCCCCCAGTCCTGCGAAGGCCTTCATCTTCCATAGCCCGAATTCCGTCACCCAAGCTTCCCAAGACGAGCCTTCGCTTTCCCTAACCAGTACGTTGCTCGGCTTGAGATTTCCGTGCAGGACACCGCACTGGTGGGCCCTTGCAAAGGCCTGATGCAGAGACTTCATGATCTGTAGGAGCGCCTCGGGATCAATCTTTTCGATACGGTGCTCGAGGTAGTCCGTCAGGCTGTGAAGATGAACCGACTTGCTCTCTTCCTCCCCATCCCCCGCTTGTTCGCTTCCGAAAACTTCCTTGCCTTCCATCCAGGGATAGAAAATCCAGTGCTTCCATTTCATGACCCCGAATTTCACCACCGGCCAAATGCCCGGTCCCGAAAGTTGCTCAAGAGCTTGGCATTCCTGCAGAAAATAATCTCCGAATCCCTTCCTTTCCGAAACCTCTCTGGAAATCAGCTTCACGTAGGCTTTGGACCCCTTTTTTTCTCCCTCCGTCTCCAGGCACTGATAACTTTGTCCGCAGGATCCGTCTCCTAACCAAGATTCGATTCTTGACGGACCTATGCGCGTGCCGGAGGAAAGCATATCAAGCGGGAAAGTGGGAACAATTTCTCCCCATTTCAATTTGTTGCGCAAGACCCGGAAATGAGAATGATCCACCTCCTCAAGCAAAGGAAAGATTTTCTCGGACGCGCAAACCTCGATCGGAAAACTCGTTTCCTCAGAGGAAATGGTACGACCATCCGCCGAAACCAAGGGAGGGTCCGGGTTGTCTTCGGAACAAACGCGCAAGGTGACGCCGGAGGGAAAGATCACGCTCCGGCTCGTCAGGGTATGAGCGGAAATCGGGGTCATCAGCACGACCCTGGTATCAGGATGAGCCAAGGGACCGCCGGCAGCGAGATTGTAGGCCGTGGAACCCGTGGGGGTCGAGAACACGATACCGTCGCAAGCGTAATCGGCGACCGGTTCCCGGTCTGCGAAAACCGAGAATCGGGCCAGCCTTCCGTTGGATCCGCTTTTGAGGACCAGGTCGTTCAAAGCCAACGCTCGTTCCCCCCCGGCTTGCCCGAAGGATAGCAGACTGCGCTGCCCCACTCGGTAATTCCCCTCAAAGATTCCTGGCATTTTCAGCTCAAGTTCATCGGGAGAAAAAGTGGCCAGAAAGCCAAGCTTCCCATGCCTCACGCCCGCCACCGGCACCTCGTGCCTGACCGCCTCGTTCATGATGCCGAGCAAAGTCCCGTCACCCCCCATCACGAAGCATGCGTCCATACCACTCAAAAAGTCCGAGGGGGGTGGAAAATCATGCGTTATCAGGACTTCGAGCTCATGCTTCTCCGCCAAGCTCTTCAAGGCTTGTCCCGCGGCTTCCGCTCCGGTTTTGGCGGCATTGCAGACGATGGCTATTTTTTTTAGAGCTCGCATTGGATGAAAGGTAGTGAGATTGATCTGCAGATGCAAGTTTGCAGGAGGAATGGACAATGGTCAAGAATCCCCGACCCACCCGAGATCCTTCGCCGAAAGTTCACTGTCCTGCGGAACGACCTGACGGGAACCCTCCGGCAGGAACTTCCGGAACCATTTTCTTTGCCTGAAGACCAGCCTACGGGTCGACCGATCGATCCGGGTCTTCAATTCCTCCCCTTCGATTTCACCCTTAAGGCAAGCGATCGCCTCCCTGTAGCCGATCGAGGAGGAGGCGGGGCGGTTGCTTTCCAAACCTTTGCTCAACAGGGTCTCGACTTCTTCCAACAACCCATCTTCCAGCATCCTTTCCGTGCGCTGGGAAATTCTTTTCTCCAAATCCTCATTTTCCCGATCAAGCCAAACGATTTTTTTTTGTAAATGGGAAAACGGCTTGGGCAAAGCTTCAAATTCAAGCCTCAGCTCCCGGAGGGTTTTCCCGGAAGCCACGCACCTCTCCAATGCCCGGATCACACGCCTGGGGTTAAGCCGATCAAGTCCGCCCAGGCCTTGGGGATTGAGGCTCTCCAAGCGAGCGAGCAAGGCTTCGATTCCCTCTTCCCGGTGCAGAGACTCGATCTCTCCCCGAATTTGCGGAGAGACCACCACCTCGTCGACCACGGGAGCAAGAAAGGAATGCAGGTAAAAACCACTCCCTCCCACCACCAGGACCGTCTTTCCACGATCGAAAATCGACTGGACGATTTCCTTGGCGAAATCAGCGAAACGGCCTACGTCCGTAGCCTCGCCGACCTCATGCAGATCGATTCCATGGTGGGGAACGCGGTCCTGTTCGGACTTCTCGGGCTTGGCCGATCCGATGTTCATGCCCTTGTACAGGGCAATGGAATCACAGGATAGAATTTCGGCGTCATTTTTCTCGGCCCACTCGAGGGCCAGGGATGACTTGCCCACCCCCGTCACTCCACCCATAAGGTATAGAGCGGGCTTTGGATCGATCATCAAGTTTCGAATCAGGGAAAAGGTCGGGCCTCAGGACAACACGGAAGTCAGGCGCCGCGCTCTTTCGGCGATCCTAATCGGAATCGAGGCGGGATCGCTCAAGTTTTCGGGAATGCAATTCACCAAGGCGCTTCCCACCACCACGCCGTCCGCGCATTCGGCTACCTTGGCCACTTGTTCCGGAGTCGAGATTCCAAAGCCGACCACGACCGGCAAGTCGGTGTGCCTGCGGATGGCCTCAACCCGTTGCTCCAGATCGCCGGCAAGATCTTCCCGGGTCCCCGTCACGCCCTCGCGGGATACGTAGTACAGAAAACCGGATGCTTGCTCGACGATCACCGGGATCCGGAACTCGGGAGTCGTCGGGGCGATGATGAAGACGTTGTTCAAGGAATATGCCCGGCAAAGCTCCACCAGTTCCGCCGATTCCTCGGGGGGAAGATCCAGCGTGAGCAAGGCATCCACGCCCGAATCCTTCGCTCTTGCGACGTAATCCTCGATCCCTTGCGAAAAAATCAGGTTGTAGTAGGTGTAGAAAACGATGGGAACTTCGGAAAACTTGCGGATTTCCTCCACCAGTCGAAAGACGTCCCGACCCGAGCATCCGCTTTCGAGAGCTCTTTGAGCGGCAAGTTGGTTGGTCATGCCATCGGCCAGGGGATCGGAAAAGGGTACGCCCAACTCCAAGAGATCGACCCCGTTATCGATCAAGGCGCGACAAATCTCCAAGGAGGTCTCGAAGTCCGGATCACAGGCGCAGACGTAGCCGATGAAAGCGGCCCGGTTTCGTTCCCGACAATCCAAGAAAAGTCGACTGATTCGGTTATCGTTGTCCATGTAAGTAAAAAAGACTGAATAATCTCGTATCATCGGCATATTTGGCAATGGTAAAGAAAGGCTCATCCCTGAATTTCTCGTGATTACCATTTACCGCATTCTCTTTCCGATCATCGCAACCCTACTCTCGCCCTATTATTTGCGGCGGATGTTGCGAAGAGGCGGATACGAAAAAAAATTGGCTCACCGATTCGGCCATTGGCCACGACTGGAAAAGAAAGTCAAAGGCAACAAGCGAATCTGGTTGCAAGCGGTCAGTGTGGGTGAGGTTTCGTCTCTTTCCAAGCTTCTTCCCGATCTGGCCCAAGAAAAAAACCTCGAACTCTTTCTATCCGGAACGACCAGCACGGGGCTGCAGTTTGCGGAAAAACTTTTCGGACCGGTTCTCAAGGCCCACGGGCCCTTTCCCTTGGATTGGTTTCCATTTTCGAGGAGAGCGTGGAATCGGATTGATCCCGACCTCGTCATCATGGTGGACAGCGAATTGTGGCCCGAACACTTCCATCAGGCTCTCTCGCGGGGCGTTCCGATTTTCATCATCAACGCCAGGCTGTCCGACCGTTCTTATTCGAGGCTGCGAAAAATTCCGTTT
>JAYOEB010000047.1:0-11744 GCA_038116775.1 Opitutia bacterium
CCATCGTCCTCTTTTCATCCGACAATGGGGGAATTCGCAAGCTTTCCAAGCAGGATCCGTGGCGGGCGGGCAAAGGATCGTACTTCGAGGGTGGTATCCGCGTTCCTCTGACTGTTCGCTGGCCGGGGGTAGTGAAACCCGGGTCCATATGTTCCGTGCCAGTGACAGGGCTCGATTTCTATCCCACCTTTTTGGATGCAATCGGAGCAAAACCTTCCCCTGATAAAATCTTGGATGGCAACAGCCTCGTTCCCCTGCTTGCTCAAAAAGGGGAGTTTCCCAAGAACCGTATCCTATACTGGCACTTTCCCATCTACCTGCAAAATTATGCAGGGGAGGAGGATCAGTCGCGCGATGCCAAATTTCGCACCCGTCCTGGGTCGGTCATTAGAAAAGGAAAATGGAAACTGCATGAATATTTTGAGGATGGAGCCTTGCTTCTTTTCGATCTGGAAAAAGATCCCGGGGAAACCACAGATTTAGCGGATTCAAAACCGAAGAAATTAGCAGAGCTCAAAAACGATCTTTATTCATGGCGTAAACGGGTAGAGGCTCCTGTTCCCACCAAGCGGAACCCCAAGTACGTTGCAGGTAAAATCATAACCAGATAAAGCCTTGATATCTTATGAGTCCACGATCCTTAATCTCCCTCTTTTCTTTGAAAAAACTTCTTCTAGGTCAAAAAGCGAGGGAAAGTTCCTCCTCGTTTACAAAAAAAGCTTTTGGGATGATATCGATCGAAAGGGGGCAGATAGCGCAAATTCTGCACAAGTTCCAATCACTTCGGATTTGAGCTTGGAGTCGTAAAGGTTCTAAGGCTGGAGTCTTATCTATAGGGAGGAGGGGCTTCCTCTATCTGAGCTCCAGCGGTCGGATGAATGAGCAGTAGGGCAAATTGAGAGACTTGATCAAGATCGTTGGTGTTGAGCGATGCATATTCGAACTTGCCGCGCAAATCGGTGTATCCATCCTTGTAAAATCGTACTTGTCCGTTGATCATGCGGGCATAGACCTTTACGTAGACTTTAGCCAAGGGCTTGCCGGAAGTTTCCCCAAGCACCCGAAGTCGCCCGTATTCTTGAGTAACTTCAACCTGCAATTGGTTGGAGTAGTAAGCTTTGGCTTTTGTTTTTCCTCCCGCCTCAATTTCAATCATGACGTTTCGTCGACGATACTTCTCCGGTAAACTGTAAGTCGTCTTGGTTTCTCCAGAGGCGATACTTATGTTTGCTTGCTCGTCCGGGGCGACGAGCGTGAAGTGATCGGCGTCGTTTTGGGCAAAGGGTTGGCGGGAGAAAAGAAGCTCCACCTCCATGGGGTAAAAACGCACCGTTGCGGTTTTCAGGTTTTTGTGTTCGATTCGAATTTGGTCTTCCATGAATTCAAATGAAAAAGTGGGCTCCGAATCGGCAAGGCGGTCCATTTGCCGGTTTCGATCCTTACGCTCTTCGACGGAAGAATTCGGGCCAAGTTTCGCTTCGCGAATTTGATCGATGGCCTCTCCAAAGAGTTTTTTCCAGCGATCGACCGGAAAGTCTTGGTAGGACTTGGCGATATTTTCCGCTTTGTCGACTTCGAGTCTGTAAAGGGAGGCGTTCACTGCAAAATAATCATACTGTAACTTTTCCTTGACTCGTCTGCGGTCTATTTTGTCGAAATGATCGAGTCCCTCCGCGATCCGATCCTGTGCGAACAGATAGTAGGTGAGAGCGAGATGATCTTGATCCGTCATGGAAGGTTTGTACTTAAGGACCTCCAATAGTTTGGAGTATTGCGTTCGGAGACGATCATTAAGGATTTGTCTTTCCTTGCCGAGTCGGTGGGCTCGAGCATGAACAAGCGGTGCATATTCCAACTGCTCGTACCAATTTCTTTCAGTCGGATCGAGTTTGAGCAGCGGGCATTCGAGCCATAGCCCGCATTGCCGGGCAAAGGACGATTTGGCGAGAAACTGAGCCAGTCGAGGCTGGTCCTGATGGTAGAAAGCATAAGACCACGTCGTGTCGTGGTAATGAAAGCGGGTATCCAAGTGGGCAAGCAAGCGATCGTAGAAAGACTTGCCGGAACCTCCCTCGTCTTCACGGCGGAGCCGGAAGGCGACTTGATTCAGGTCGATGCGGTTGAGATTGTTTGCCCGAAGATAGTCGAAAACATCCTCCACAGATCCATTTTGCGATATCCAAGACCAGGAGGTTTCGTCTTTTTTGCTGAGGGCCCGCACTACTTTGAAGGATACGGGTGGCGTCGAGGCTACGGATTTGCCTTCCGAGGAAGCCTGGGCCGGATAAAGTCCAAATTCACCTATCGAAGGAAAATAGAAGGAACTTTCAAAGGTCTGGGTGGAATAAGCCTCAAGGGTCACGGGAATGCTGCGTACCCTTCTGCTTTTGCCGAGGGGCATCGATCCATTAGGCAAATGAAGGAGCAAGCGCAGGTTTTGCCTTGAAGAAGTAGGATTAGTCAAAACCACGATGGATCCGTAGGCAATGCCCGCAAGAAATTCCCCATCCACAAAGTTGTCGATTCTTTCCCCCTTGACGAAGCGATATCGCGAGTCATGGCGAAAAAATCTTTGGCTCATGAGAACGTCGCTTTTTTGAATCAGTTCCGAAGGCAAGAGTTGTTCGTGATAAAGAAGCAAGTCTTGTTTGGGGGTTATGGTTAGGGATTTTCCATCAATTTCGGTTTTCGTTTCTCGAGCAACGAAAGGAAGGTCGAGAACGGACAAGGCGAGCAGCATTTCGTTTGGGCAACTGGTGGCATAAATCAAATTACCGGAGAGGAAAGGTTTTCCGGGATTGGTGGCGAGATGCCTGGCATAATCACTCCAAAAAGAATTTGCGGGGATGAGGCTTGCATTCACCTTTTGAGCCTCCACGCGATAGTAGTTGCTTTCCGCCCACTCCATTACTTTTCCGATCTTCCGGTAGAAAGGACGTGAGGCCAGCCTTGCAGACAAGGCATCGACTCCCAGTTCGACACCGAATCCGGAGGAAGGGGCAAACCAGTTTTTTTCTTGGGCTTTCCTTTGTTCATCCATCCTTTTCGGAGTTCTTCCTTCGGGAATCACGGAGAGGGGCATTCGAGACTCACTTGCTGAATAGGCGGAATCGGCCGCGACGTTCAAACTCAAGGCTTCAGACAGCAAACCTCGACGAGCCCCGATGGCAGGGGGGCTGGCGGCGGGAAATGCTTCGGCCTTTTGGGCAAAGGCGGAAGCACTGCTTGGGGATTTGAAATGATCTGTGGTTTGGGCGAGTCTTTCCAGTTCTCCACCTTGGGTTTCGAGAGCGGCGCTTTGCAGGGCGATCTCAAAGAGTCTGTCGAAATGTTCGGGATCGGAGGCGATCAGTTCGGACTTTTCGGCAAGGTGACGACTCATTTGCATGGCCGATGCAAAGCGGGTTGTGGATAGCAAGGCTTTTTCAAAGGCGTTGAGCTTATCGAAACGAAGCGGATGGAGGTATTTGGAAAGATCACGTTCCAGAAACCATTCGTCGAGGAAGTTCGGTTCCTTTTTGTTGGCCAAGTAGGGTTTGATGACTTCGTCAAAAAAAGTACGGTCTTTGCGATAAATGAAAAAATGCAGTTCGTGACAAGCGTGGGTTTGATATTTCTCCATCTTTTCGTTCGCCTTCAATTCATGCCAGTCGAGCAGGAATTCAAATTTCCGAAAATCCTGACTTTCGTTGAGCGTGAGGAACAGATCATACGCGTCCCGAAGAGAATCGATGGAGCGAAAGCGCGAGGTCGAGAGGTCTTCGATTTCGAAGTTTTTTTCGTTTTCCAAAATCGAAATCCGTTTTTGCTTGGCGTGAGCCTTTTCGAAATCCAAAGCAGTCATCATTCGAAGTTCTCTTCCTAGGGTTCGGCAATCGGGGAGGGCAAGGTCCAAGCCAACTTGTTGCAGTGGGTCGATGGCAACGAGTCTAAGCATTCGGTAACCCTTGTCCTCGGGCACTTCAATGACGACTTCCCCATTTTTGTTGGGGCGTAGGTTTTTGAAAAGAAGAGTTCCATGCTTCAAGAAGTCAAGATTGAAGGGATCCGTCAGACCGATGACACCAGTGGATTTTTTGGAGAGGGCGGCTTTTCTCAAGTCGGCTGCATCGGCGAACTGCTCATATTGATTGCCCCCTCTGGCTTCTTTCTTATCCGTTTCGGTGGAACGAACCGACCATGGATTAAGGAGCAACCCCGGCCGGGCGAGCATGTTTCCGGAAAATTTAGCTGATCCCTGTCTCTCCAGCACGTATCGGTATTCCTCTCCGATATCCCTTCCTTCGACAAAGAGGGCCCGGGGTGTCGCCAAGGTCATGGAAACGGGATCGGGCTTGGGGTTCAGGCGCAGCGATGGGTGAGCATTGAAAGAGGGAAGGAAAGCGGTGCCCATGACGTGCAAACGGGTGCTTGAATGAGCATTGACCAAGCGGATCCGTAATTCATTGCCTTTGGCTTCCAGCGAAGAGATAGAAAGCGGAGGAGCGTAATTTCTCTCGAGAATATGGTGAGGGGAGACCAAAAAGCCCGACTTTTCTTCAGCTCTGGTGACGCTGATCCCAACGCTTCGATTTGTGGGATGGTGATGAAATTCGAAGTTTCCTGCGGGCAGGTCGACGATTTGGATCAGACCGGGAAGGGAACGTATCTTGTCGGACTGATCGGCATAGATGGCACCGGCTCTTTTCTCAAGAAGGGAAAATTCGTAAAGGGGAAATTCG
This sequence comes from Opitutia bacterium, assembly GCA_038116775.1. Taxonomy (GTDB): domain Bacteria; phylum Verrucomicrobiota; class Verrucomicrobiia; order Opitutales; family Seribacteraceae; genus Seribacter. Next base: position 4,722 of record JAYOEB010000047.1, read on the forward strand.
TTGCCCAATCTGGGGAAAGGCAAAAAAACGGATTCGCCCATTTTAGCGTGCACGAGGTTAGGTAGCTGAGAGTGTCCACGGGCATACTTTCCAAGTTCCCATTTGTGAGTCTGGGGAGCCCTCGCTTGCAACCATTCGAGATTGGGAAGCAATCCGAGTTCGATTCTGCCTTTTTCATCGGTTTTCAAGGTATGATTGCGAGTTTTGCGAAAATCAAGGTGCTTGAAGACGAGAGGAACCGAAAGGTCAGCGAAGGGCTCGCCGTTTTTACCGAGGATTTCAAGAAAGTATCCATCCGACGATTTCACCAAATGGGGGTTGGCGGTTTGATAACCATGATCCGCATCGTTGATGGAAAGAACGAATTCATCCCTGAGATGCACCTTCTTGGCTTCAGTGAGGCTTTCGATCTTCGCTTCCAAAAAAGTCTCAATTCTATGGGTTCTTTCCGGAACTCGAAATTCATGGGTGAATTCTGCTCGGTGATCAAGCTTGGCAATGGGTACTTCGATACGAGTCGGCCGACTTTCATGATCGAAGGTTGTGATCGACAACTTGATTTGTTCGAGCAGGTCCAAGGAAGCGGGGTATCCGTTCAAGCGGAGACTTGGCCGAACCAAAAGGGTCGCGGTTTTTCCGCTACCGAGGGATTCGCGATCAAGATGGAAGCCGACTTGGAGGGCGTACTTTTCCCCCAAATGATTGAAGCGGGCAAGGCTAGCGAAATCATCATCCCTGAGAATGACGGTTCGGGGACCGGGGTTGTTGCTGAATGGAATCAGAATGACTCCCTTTTGATGAGAATACTCCTTGGAATCCAGCCAAAGTGTGGCGTTTTCGCATATTTGATTGTTTTCGTCAAGGATGCGAAATTCGTGTCCGGCCGGACCGATCTTTTCAAGCAGTCGAAGAGTGCCTTTTCGAATCAACGCCCGACTCGAAATACCGTTACCGATGAATTCGACGACGTAAACTCCCCGCTTTTTCAAATCAGGGAAGGAAATGGTTTGAGAACTTCTGCGAATCGGAGGCAAGTCGCTTTCGATAGTTCTCTCACGGGTGGCGGAAAGGCCATCCAATTCGATGGCGGTGTCGATCTCCCGCCCGTTCTTCAAGTAAAAGTTGAATGCGTTGAGTTCGAATTCCTTGACTAGGAGTTTGCGGACGTTTTTCGTCCAGATCTTCAAGTTTACCTCATCCTTGGGCGCAAAAACGGATGGGTTGTCGGGAGCGAAGGAAAGATCGGTTCTATCCCTTAGGTTCTTCAGTTGGCCAGTCGATAGCATGGAATACCACTTTTCCGCGTTACCCAAGCCGGCGGTCAGTTTGGCCTCGGCAAAGATCGGTTTGAGGAATTCGTCCGTCAAAAACTTGGAGAAGGCTTCAAAGTTCGGGTCTTTGGAAAAAAAATGCAGGAGCATGGAACGAATTAGGGGGAGATCCTGTACGACTGGTTGGAAACAGCCGTAACTGCGGAAATCCTCATTCAAATTTACCGGGCGAGCTCCGGATTTCCTCAATTGTTCACGATTCCATTCTGCGCGCAGGAAGGCAACGGGCCGAGGCAGCGCCAGATACTCCAGAAGAAGTTCGCGGTTCCAAGCACCTTGAGACCGCTTGTGCAGCAGTACGTTGTAGAGGACGTTGGCCTTGAGGGAGTTGAAGGAGGGAGGCAAGGTTCTGGTGAAGAGAAGTTGGCGGTTCAACCATGCCGACTTCTCTTGTGGTTCCACTTCCGGGTTGAGGTCGGCGGAGGGCAGCAAGCGGAGAAGATAGTTCTGAACGAAAGAATTTGAGTGCAGGAAATGGGGGTTCTTTTCCAACAAAGCCTCCATTTGCAGTTTCGTCAGTTTACGGTGTATTTCCAGAGATCCAAACCCTTCGCTTTGTCGACTATTCAAATCCTTTTCGATGAGGTTCGTCAGGTTTTCGACGTCCGGGTGGAGGGTGCGCTTCAAATAGTCCCTCAATTGAACTCCGTTTAATTTTTTAGGATCCAAGCTTCGGAGACCATGCGTTTCGAAACCTTGCAAGTCGTCGTAAGCCTTGACCGCATCCTGATAAAAGGACTCGTAGGATATGATCTTGGAATTCAGTCGAGTCGGGTGGGTTGGTTTGTCACCCTCGATGATGCGACTGTGATTAAAATTGAGACCGAGATTTCTCCTGAGGTATTCAAGGGTTTTGGCTGGATTCTTATCGTACGAAAGCAAGGCATTGCGGTTGCGGATTTCTCGGACCTCGTTGTTTTGCCCGTAGCGTTTTATCCATGGAGCGATCAAGGCTTCCACTTCTTCATAGCGTCCTTGGTTTTGGGCATGAAGCGCATGATAGTAATAATAGTCTCGAGTGCCTGGAATCAGATCTCTGAGCACGACGGATCGGTCCGATGACAGTGCGAACTTCTCCACGAAACCTATGTCGTTGGCGTTTAGGAAAGGTCCTACGTAAGCAAATCCGAGAGAAAGAATAACGAGAATCTTGATCTTCATGACGATATGGTTAAGAAAAAAAAGCTGAATTTTCGATGAATGTTGAAATGAAGACGCGCGAAATCCCCGAGTCTTAGAAAATTTTTTAATAATGATCTGTTCCGCCCTTTGCAGGAGTTCGATCCTTCTTCCTCGGGATTCCTCTCAGGGAATTGTATTCTTCCAGTATGCTTTGCGTTGCCGAGGTCCCGCAGCGGGTTACGCCGAGGTCACGAAACCTCAGCAGGGTGTTCAGATCTCGAACACCTCCGGAAGCCTTGACTTGTACCTTGGGAGAACAGGATTTCAACATCACCAAGACATCTTCAATTTGAGCTCCTTCGCAGGAAAATTCGCCGTTCTTCCGCTGAACGAATCCAAATCCGGTCGAAGTTTTTACCCAATGAGCTCCGGCTTTCCCCGAGATTTCACAAAGCTTGCGGATCAATTCCCCGCGTGAAAGGCAGGCCCCTCCCTCGGTCAAGTAATCGGTCTCGAAAATAACCTTTACCAAAGAATCATGATTTGAGGCCTCGTCGACCACGGCATGAATGTCCTCGGTCACATACTCCCAGTCTCCGCTCATGGCTTTTCCAAGGTTGAGCACCATGTCTATTTCCTTGGCTCCGCTACGGCAGGCCTGTTGGGTTTCGTATCTTTTGGATTCGGTCGTCACGCTGCCGTGAGGGAAGCCGACTACGCAACTTACCAAAACCTTCGAATGCCTCAAAATCTCGGATGCCGCCGGTACGTGGAAAGGCTTGACGCAGACCGTGGCCACTTGGTACCGGTCGCATAGCTCACATCCCTTCAGCAATTCCTGATCCGACAGTTTGGGATGCAGCAGGGCATGGTCGATCATGCCGGCAAGATCGGAGTAGGAGTATTTCATGATGATTCCCTCCGAAATTGTTCTTTCGTATGAAAAGTGGCAAGAACGGAGTTGAGTCGAGACCAAGGCTTGATCTTTTGGAGGCACTGGGCAATGTTCTGGAGAATGAGTGTTTCTCGCCAGAAAAACCAGGAGCCAGCGGACGAAATTTTCTCGTCCTTGATCTGGGTTCGTTCGAGAAGCGGGCTATGCGCAGGTCAGGTGATTGATGTGGAGGAATCCTACGTTCAGTCCTTTGTCCCCCATTCTTTTCCAGTAGGATGAGCATCCCTAAGATTTTGGCCAAGGTCCGAGATCGGAAACCGCTGATCAGGGAGGAAATGGAGGAATTTTCCATTGGATTAGCGGATGGATCGGTGAGTGACGCCCAAGCCGCCGCCTTTGCCATGGCCGTCTACCTGAATGGCTTGAGCGACCTGGAACGGGTGGACTTGACTCTCGCCATGCGGGATACGGGACAGGTCAGGCAATGGAATTTGCCTGGTCCGGTGATCGACAAGCATTCAACGGGTGGAATCGGAGACAGCGTTTCTTTGATTCTCGCTCCGACTTTGGCTGCATGCGGAGCCTTCGTACCGATGGTTTCCGGCCGTGGTCTCGGGCATACCGGGGGAACTCTCGACAAGCTTTCATCCATTCCAGGGTATTGCGTCGAGGGTTCCGCAAATGAATTTGAGGAAGTGGTTTCAGAGATTGGATGCGCCATTGTGGGCGCAGGAGGGGGCATCGCCCCGGCCGACAAGCGACTCTACGCGATTCGAGACCTTAGCGGTACGGTTGAAAGCGTCGACCTCATCACTGCCTCCATCCTTTCCAAAAAGTTGGCCGCAGGATTGGAAGCCCTCGCCTTGGACGTGAAAGTGGGGAGCGGGGCCTTTATGCAGGATCTTGAAAAAGCAAGACGACTTGCCAAGACTCTGGTATCGGTGGCCAATGGGGCAGGTTGTCGAACAACGGCCTTGCTGACGGATATGAACGAATCCCTCGCTTCCTCCGCAGGAAATGCCTTGGAAGTGAAATCCGCTCTTGCCGTCCTGAAAAACCAACCGGGCGAGGAACGATTGCTGGAGGTAACTCTTGCCCTCGGGTCGACTCTTTTGGTCGCTGCGAAAATGTTTTCAACCGAAAACGAGGCTAGGAAAAGTCTCGCCAAGAGCTTGCATTCGGGGAAGGCGCTCGAGATTTTCGGTCGGATGGTTGCCGCTCTCGGCGGTCCCAATGATTTTGTTGAGCGATCCGCTCGATATTTGCCGATGGCCGAAGTAATCGTTGATTTTCCAGCCTGCGGTTCGGGTTATCTAAGTTCGGTCAACGGGAGGATTCTGGGAGATGTGGTGATTGAACTTGGCGGGGGAAGAAAACGGGCGGACGACCTACTCGACCTCGCCGTTGGGCTCGATCAATGCGTACGAATCGGAGAGTGGGTCGACGAAGGTGAGTCGCTCCTTCGCATTCATGCCTCAGAGGTTAAGGATCTGGAACGGGCAAAGGTCTTGCTTTCCAAAGCCTTCCGTTTTTCCCCGAATCCCGTACAAGCAAAGCCTTTGATTTTTGAATCCGTAAAGCCCCAAGCGTGAACAACGCGCCTTTGCTTCATCAACCCTCTTTCGACTATGGTGAAAAAAGTGACAAGAAGACCATTGAAAGGCGCGATTTTTCAGCGTAAGAATGGCATTTCCTTGGTCTCCAAACTAAACCTAAGCAAGCAGCATATTGCATTTTCGACGGTAAGATTCACACCCTACCCAAGCGGCCTTTTCAACCTGTCAGAATTTTATGGGCAAGCCGCCGGCCTTTTCCATCCGACGGATTGCCAAGTTCTAAAAACAAGCGTTTGATGCGCAGTCGGGTGCGGGAATCCAAGTAGGCAAGCACGGTGGGGAGGTGCTCGGTCTTGATCTCCTCGCAAGTTTCTTTGCCCGCTATGATGGCGTCGGCCCGGAGGTGAGAGCTAGTGAGGGCGAAGAGTTCGCCGGCGACGTCGACTAGGCGCCCCAGCAATAATTGTCTCTTTTCCAGAGCCGGTCCGTGAATCGCCATGGCATGAAAGAGACAACGGGAAAGCCTGCGTGAAATGCCCTCCACATATCTGAGGGTCCGGCGTGATCTGCGGCTGATGTCCTTGGGCAAACAATGAATGCTCGGTAAGTATTGGCCCGGGTACCAGAGGGAATAGTGAATGCCCGCCTTAATCGCGGTCAGTAATCTGGATCCCAAGGAAAGCCGGGAATCCATGGCCCCACCGGCGAGACGAAGATGAGGATCGAGGGCTTCTCGGGCCAGATACAAACGCATGATCTCGGTCGAGCCTTCGAAGATTCGGTTGATTCGGGAGTCGCGCATCATGCGTTCGACCGGTTCGGGGTGATCACCACGGGCGGCCAGCGAGCGGGCGGTTTCGTATCCGCGACCACCGCGGATTTGCATCAGGTCGTCGACCACATGCCAAGCGGTCTCCGTTCCCCAAAGCTTGCAAAGGGCCGATTCCATGCGGAAATCGACCTTGGCATCGACGAGAGCCGAAGTCATGCGAACCATGGAGTCGATGGCAAAGGCGTCGGCGGTCATGTCGGCGATTTTGGAAGCGATGGCTTCGTGCTTGCCGATTTCGGAGCCCCATTGTCTTCGATCCACACACCAGCGACGGGCAATATCGAGGCTTTCGTAGGCCATTCCCGAACAGGCCGCGGGCAGGGTAAGCCGGCCCACGCCCAGGGCATTGAGCGCTACCCGCATTCCTTTGCCGGGAGCGAGGATGACGTTTTCCGCAGGCACTTCGACGTCGTGAAAGCGGATAACTCCATTGTAAAGAGCCCTAAGTCCCATGAAGCGGCAGCGATGAGAGACTTGAATTCCAGGACTACTGGCATCCACCACGAATGCGGTGATCGAGGCCTTGCGCTTGCCGCCGGATTGCTCCGTGGAGGGGGTACGGGCCATGACTACCAGGTATTTGGCCTTGGTGCCGTTGGTGCACCAGAGCTTGTGGCCATTCAGGAGGTAGCTCTTGCCCCCCTTGATGGGCTTGGCCCGAGTCTTGAGACGAGAGGGGTCGGAGCCCACCTCGTCCTCGGTGAGGGCAAAGGCGGTGATGGCTCCCTTGGCCACTTCCGGAAGATATTTCTTTTTTTGTTCTTCGGTTCCGTAGCGCAGGAGAGGTTGGGGAAGCCCGATGGATTGATGAGCGGAGAGGAGGGCGGTGAGGTTGCCGCATCGCGATCCCAACAGTTTGGCGGCCCTCGAATAGGTGGACTGACTGAGCCCAAGACCTCCGTATTCTTTGGGGATCTTGATGCCAAAAGCTCCGATTTCAGCTAACTTTTTCAGGAGCGAATCGGGAATTTCTCCAGTTTCGTCGATTTCATCTGGGTTGGCGTGAAAATCGAGGACTCTTTGCAATTTTCGTAGGAATATCTCCCCATTCTCTCCATCCGGATTGGGTCGCCGGATGACCTCGCGCAGAGGGCCGAATTTGGGAGCCCCCATAAACAAACCGGAAGCGAATCCTTCCATTAATCTCGACCCTCGGGCATCTTCCGTCACCTCCAAGGCTTGTCTCTTTTCCTTGGAGTATCTGGACAGATCAATGGCTCCGGGTCGTGGGGTTTTGGATTCCATGGTTTTCATCGAGTGATCCTTTCCTTTGAGTTGGATGAGAGA
>JAYOEB010000047.1:11754-15078 GCA_038116775.1 Opitutia bacterium
AATCGGGGTTGTGGATTCCGGGTAAAAGCTTTGGTTTTTACGGGCAAGATCGATTAGGAATTCGCAAGGTTCGAAGCGTTCGTCCAATTTTGAGGACAAGTTTTCCAGGCTACCATTCAAAGAGCGCGATCCGATGGAATCGGCATGGCGCAGGGGACCACCACGGAAGGGAGCGAAACCCGTACCGGCAATCATTCCGAAGTCAACGTCTTCCGGAGTTTGAACCACCCCTTCCTCGAGGCATCGGGCGGCCTCGTTGAGCATGATCATGACCATGCGTTCGGTCATTTCCATGAGGGAAGATTTTTTCTTGGTTCGCTTGGTGATTTTCGAAAGGCTTGGGTTGGGCGGGAGCATGCGGCCTTTGCCCTTCGAATAGAGATAAAAGCCAGCCCCCGTCTTTCGGCCAAGGAGTCGCCTTTCGTTCATTTCCTCAAGCAGCGCCGGTGGATTGGCCAGGCGGGGTAACCTGAACTTTAGCTCCTTGGCGACGTGGCCGGCTACGTCCAGTCCGATTTCATCGAGTAAACGAAGAGGACCCATGGGCATTCCAAACTGCGTCATGGCCCGGTCGATGGCAGGAGGCTCATTTCCCTCTTCCCAGAGAATGGATGCTTCCACGAGATAAGGAACGAGTATTCGGTTGACCAAGAAACCAGGGGAGTCCTGGCAAAGCACGGCTCGCTTGCCTATGCGTTTGACGAAGGAAAGCAAGGATCGGATGACGGCGGGATCCGTCTTTTTTCCTTGGATCACCTCGACCAGTTCCATGCGGTGCACGGGGTTGAAAAAGTGGAGTCCGCCAAGCCGAGAGGGATTATTCATGGCCACGTTCATGCAGTCGATGGAGAGAGCGGAGGTATTGGTGGCAAAGGGAACACAGGCCGGAGAACGGTCATCCAGTTCGGAGAGCAAGCTGCGCTTCGCCCCAATTCTTTCGACGATGGCCTCGATGATCAGGTCTCCGTCGCGGATGGGAACGGGTTCGCAAACCGGGGTGATCCGGTCCATGGTCCGTCCGGCGGACAATCGACTGAGGATGCCCCGTTTGAGAGCCTGTTCGAGCAGGGAGTGAACCGTAATCAGACCGAGCGAGAGGGCATCGGGCGAGAGATCTGACAGAATGACGGGGATTTCCCGGGAAGCGATCCATTGAGCGATCCCCCCCCCCATCTTTCCGGCTCCGATGACGTGGACCCTGGAAATCTCGGAGAGTTCCGTCGTAACGCTTGAGGCCGAAACTCTTTTGGCCCTCTCCCGAAGAAAGAAGAAGTGAAGGAGATTGGCGGTGGTGGGCGAATCCGCCAATTTGAGAAATTCATCCCTCTCCCTCTTGAAACCCCTTTTCAGGCTACGGCCGATTGATCCATTGACGACTCTAAGCGCGGCCAACGGAGCGGGGTAAAGTCCTGCGGTTTGCCTAAGGATGGCCCGATGGGTCAGAAAAATGATGAAGTGACGGATGATGGGTAAATTGGTCAGATGCCAACGAGGCGAAAAAATTTCATTTTTCATGGCTTCTCTGGCGGCTTGTTCCAGAGATTCTTCCGCGGTGATTTCACCCACCATTCCAAGCTTGAGGGCTTGTTTTGGGCGGATGGGCCGGCCTCTGGTAAGAATAGGCAAAGCGCGAAGCAAGCCGATCAATCGAGGCAACCGGCAACAGCCGCCCCATCCGGGCAAGAGTCCCAAGCTGGTTTCAGGCAGACCAACGACCGCTTTCGGGTCGGCTGAAAGAATTCGATGATCGCAGGCGAGAGCAAGTTCGAAGCCGCCACCCAGGCAGGGACCGTTGATGGCGCAAACCGTGGGCAGTCTTAGTTTGGAGAGTCTTTCGAAAGTTTCTTGTCCGTAGAGCAAAAGATTTTCCAAGTCTTTCTGATTGAGCGTGGAAAGCGTAGAAAGATCGGCTCCTGCGAGGAAAACTCCCGGATGACCGGAGCGGATCAGCAAGCCCTCGGCCAGTTTGTCCTCTTCCAGATCGGAGAGAGCCTCGTTCATTTCGTCTAGAAACAAGCGGTCGATTAAATTCGGGCGTCCGTCCGGGCGCGAAAGCGTCCAGACAACGGTGCGGTCAAATTGCGAATTGGCGACGAGTCTTTGATTCATGGCGATTTTCTCCTAATTTCTTTCCAGCCAAAGGGCGGCTCCTTGTCCTCCTCCCACGCAAAGAGTGGCGAGGGCTTTCCTTTGTCCCCGTCTCTTAAGTTCCTTCAATGCAGTCAGAACCAGTCTGGCTCCGGTTGCTCCAACTGGGTGTCCCAAGGCGATGGCTCCCCCGTTTACGTTAAGGATTTGCTCGTCGATTTCTCCCAGTCTTTCGCTGAGACCGAGCTTGTCGCGGCAAAAATTAGTCGATCTGCAGGCTTCGATCACAGCGATGGCTTGAGCGGCGAAGGCTTCATTGAGTTCAATCAAATCCATTTCGGAAAGTTCGGGAGCTCCTTGTTTTCTTCCCTTGGCTAAAGCGTAGGCGGGACCGAGGCCCATGCGCTCGGGTTCGCAACCCGAGTAAGCCCAGTCGACCAAGCGACCGATGGGGGAAAGACCGTGAAGGGAGCATGCGGCTTCGCTTGCCACCAAGAGAGCGACCGCACCGTCGGTGACTTGAGAGGAATTTCCTGCGGTGACGGAGCCTCTTTTTTTATCGAAGATCGGACGCAGTCGGTTGAGGGCTTCGATCGAAGAGTCGGGTCGGGGGCCGTCATCCTCTAGCATCGAAGGACGATGTGGAGAAAAGGCGGGAATGATCTCATCCTTTAGGCGGGAGGAAAATGCAATGGCTTTCTGGTGAGAAAGAAAGGCAAAGCGGTCCTGGCGATCGCGGGAGATTTGAAAGTCCCGTGCGAGAAGTTCGGCGGTTTGCCCCATGCCCATTCCGCAGGTTGAATCGGTCAAGCCCTTTAGAAGGGCCGGAACCGGCTTGAAGTCTTTGCTTCGAAAGGTCGAGAGAGAGGCCAAGCGAGAAGCAAGATTGCGGGACTTGGCCAGGTGGCTAAATTTTGATGCCGCGGATTTTGAAAAAAGAAGCGGAACTTGAGACATGCTTTCAACCCCACCGACGAGAAAGATTTCTCCTCTTGCGGCGGCTATTTTTTCGGCCGCTTGGGTGATTGCCTCAAAGCCTGAGGCGCAATTCCGGTGAACCGTGCGGGCAGGTACGGATATGGGGATTCCGGCCCGTAGGGCAACCACTCGGGCCAAGTTGGATTCGTCCGCGGGTTGGCAGACGCATCCGATGATGACTTCGTCGATGGCTTGTGGATCTAATCCGGTACGGGCAAGAATGCCCTTTGCAACCGCCGTTCCAAGATCACCTGCGCT
>JAYOEB010000048.1:0-8132 GCA_038116775.1 Opitutia bacterium
ATCGTACACCGCGACAAGGCCGAAAATCGGGGTAGGGCGCTTTGCTCCAAATTGAAGGAGATCCTTCCTCGACAACTTTTTAAGATCGCTCTGCAGGCCGCAGTCGGGGGCAAGGTCATAGCCCGAGAAACCATCAGCGCAATGCGTAAGGACGTAACCGCAAAATGCTACGGTGGAGACATAAGCAGAAAAAGAAAGTTGCTGGACAAGCAGAAAGAGGGAAAGAAGAGAATGAAGCAAATTGGCAGCGTCAATATTCCCCAAGAAGCTTTCGTGCAGATATTGAAAAGTTCTTCCTGAAAATGACGACAGAGAAAAAAGCAACTCGTTCCCAGAGAAAAGGAGCCAAGGAAATTCTCCGGTTGGGGCTTAAATCCCTTGCATTCAGAAAAGATCTGCTCAGCAAGCAAGACGCCGACGAATTCGATCAGGCGAATTCATCCTTATTGGCGGCCCTGAAAAAAAAGCCCGTCCTTTCGGATGAACTGGAAGAGAAAGCCCAAAAGCTGGACTCGATTTTAAAAAAATCAGGTGGACCTTATTATCACAAAAAGACTTGGGTCGAAAACGTGGAGATGTTGTTGGTTGCCGCAATTGTCGTCATAGGAATCCGCAGTTTTTTCATTCAGCCCTTCATTATCCCTACGAATTCGATGTTCCCTTCATTTTCCGGGATGCAGCCGAAAATATACGCAGATTACGAAAAAGTTCCAAATTTTTTCGAACGGGCAATGGACAAGGTCTTTCTAGGAGCGTCTCATTACAAATTAACGGCTCAATCAAGTGGAGAATTATATTTGAAGTTGAATGGCGGAGCTCCATTCAGATTCGTAGACGGGGGGTTCCCAAACGGAAGATTCTTTGTTTTCCCGACGACCCTCAGGAAATATACCTTTGAAATAGGCGGCAAAGAGCATGATCTGACGGTACCCGCAGAGTTCGACCTCGACGAGGTCATAGCGAGGAAATTCGCAGGTACCGAAGACCTCCGGGATCTTCCGCTCATCGTTACCCAGGACAGCGATTTTTCAGGCAACCGCCTCAAGCTTTCCGAAAGAGTCATTAAGAAGGGGGAAACCGCATTGGCTTTCGACGTCTTGTTGGGCGACGCTCTATTCGTTGATCGGATGAGCTACAATTTCATCTCTCCCCAAGCAGGTGACCCTGCGGTTTTTCGCACCGGAAAGATTGATGAGTTCAACCGGAGACTCAAGATGCCTGTCAGACCCATTGGAGAAGATAAATATTACATCAAAAGAATTGTCGGCGAACCAGCGGATAGCTTGGAAATCCGCGTTCCCGATACTATTTTCACCAATGGAACCGACGTCCGAAAAGGTGTGCCCGGTCTGCTCTTTAAAAACAACGAAGTTCTCATGACTCAAAAAGCCTTTCGGGAAAACAACGAGAGAACTCAAATTCTTTCCGAAGACCCAAACGCCCCGAATCATCTCGGATTCCCCGGTTATCGGGCCGAGGGCTTATTGACGAACCGCAAACTTCTAAGAATCCCCTCCAAGAAAGATGCCGACAACCCAACCGGAATTTATGCTTACTTCGCCATGGGAGACAATTCCACCGATAGCTTGGACGGTCGAAGCTGGGGATTTGTTCCTGAAAACGCCATCATCGGACGAGCTTGGTTCATTTACTATCCATTTACCAAAAGATGGGGATTCACCGAATAGTTATTTATTCGCACAATATGCATTATGTCTAATTGTATCCAATGGATGCCGTTTTGAAGCAAAGAAAAGCTGGGTCGCTCCTTCATTTGAGTTCCCTACCTTCCGAGACGGGAATTGGCAATTTGGGCGATTCCGCGTATTCTTTCGTTGATTTCTTGGCAAAATCCGGAAATTCGTTTTGGCAACTTTGTCCGGTCGGACCAACTGGTTTCGGCGATTCTCCCTATCAGGTTTTTTCGTCCTCGGCCGGCAATTCCTATTTCATCGATTGGGAACCTTTGGTCGAGAAAAAGCTGATACGCGGAAATGACTTGCAACCCTTATATGATTTGCCTCGATCGGAAGTCGACTACGGAAAGCTATACTCTGCGTTTTTACCAGCGGCCAAATTCGTCTCCGAAAATTTTTTTAAGGACCTCTCATCGTTGGAATCGTCGTACGGTTGTTTCAGGGATTTCACAAACCGCAACAAATCCTGGCTCGAACCCTACTGCTTGTTTCAAACCCTAAAGAATCACTACAATCAGGATCCTTGGTGGAATTGGCCCGAGGAACACACTTCGTTACTGGAGGATTTCAAGGAATGCGAGAATTACCGGATGCATCAGTTCTTGCAGTACGTCTTCAGAGGCCAATGGAAAAAACTCAAGGATTTTGCCGCCAAGCGTCGAGTTTCCCTAATCGGCGACCTCCCCATTTACTGCGCCCCTGACTCTGCCGAAGTATGGCACTCGCCTCATTTGTTTCAAGTCGATCCGCATCATTCGTTCTTTGAAAACGTCGCCGGTGTGCCGCCGGACTACTTTAACGAAGACGGCCAGTATTGGGGAAATCCTCTTTATGACTGGCCGATCCACCAAGCGGATGAATTCTCTTGGTGGATGGACCGATTGAAAATCCAACTGGAACTCTTTGACCTCGTTAGAATCGATCACTTCAGGGGATTTAATGATTACTGGAGCATTCCAGCGAAAGAGCAAAGCGCAAAAGCTGGAAAATGGATTCAAGGTCCCGGCATTAAATTTTGGCAAACGGCGCAGAAGGCCTTCCCCTCCCTACCCTTTTTGGCGGAAGACCTGGGACTGATTACGGATCAGGTTCGCAAACTCAGGGAGCAAGCCGGCCTCATGGGGATGGCGGTTCTTCAATTTGCCTTCGACGGGGATCCGGGCAATTTGTACCTGCCCCATAACCTGACCTCCTCACTGGCGCTTTACACCGGGACTCACGACAACGACACGACGAATGGCTGGTACGAGTCATCAAGCGCCGAGATCAAGGATAACTTCCGGTCCTACCTCAACGCTCCGGGCCATGAACCTTCGTGGGAAATGCTTCGAACTGCCTACAGAACCGTTTCGCCCTTGGTCATTTCCCCTGTTCAGGACTACCTCGGTCTTGGAAGCGAAGCCCGCCTAAATCAGCCTGGCGTCCCTCAGGGCAACTGGAAATGGAGGTTGTCTTATGATCAACTTGGTCATCTTTCCTCCAGTTGCAGTTCATACCTTCGCGAGCAACTAAAGATAACTGGCAGGTTGCCTGCGCGCTCGGATTCCATAAGCTCGCTTAAAAGATCGGATACAAGCAATGAATGATAAAAAGCCCGAGCAGCAAGTAAGCTCCAAAAAGCTTCTCCCCTACTTCCTCTTGCTTAAGCCGCTTTGGCTTCCTTTCGGAGGAGCCTTGCTTTTTGGTGTGATTTACGGAGTTTCGAGCGGCTTCGGTCTGCCCTACATGACTGATCAGGTTTTCCCTAAAATCTTTCCCGATGGAGAAACGACTGAAAGGATGAACCTATCCGATTCGGAACTTTTTCTTTACGTATCCTGGTTTCCTCTTGTTTTCCTAACGCGCGGCGTAAGTGGCTATTTCAACACCTACCTGATTAACCTGTGCGGCATCAGGGTTCTCGAACAAATTCGAGTGCAGGTATTCGCCAAGTTGCAAAACTTGCCCTTATCATTCTTTCACCAACACAAGGAAGGCGATCTGCTCAGCCGCGTTGGCAACGACACCTCGCAATTGCAGAATGCGGTTCTCACGGTCAGCAATGACCTGATCAGGCAACCCATAACCTTCCTAGGAGCCGTAGGCGCCTTGATCCTAATCGCGATTCAAAACGAAGGCATGGCTTTTGTGTTGCTTTGCCTGCTCGTCGTTCCCGTTTGCGTTTTCCCCATTCGCAGGATTGGTGAAATCATCATGCGAAAAGCTCTTGGCATGCAGGAAATGGCCGGAGGAATGACGGCGGTACTCAGCGAAAACTTAAGCGCCGTCAAGGAAATCAGGGCCTTTAATTTGGAAGAAAGAGAAATCGACCGCTTTCAAAAGTCATCAAGGAAATATTTGGGGGCAAGAATGAAAGTCATCAAATATTCTCATCTCCTGACCCCCATCATCGAAATCATTACAGCCTTGGGTATTTCGATAGCTATTTTCCAAGCTTCTCGAACCAATATAAAGCTGGATTCCTTCATACCCGTAATCACGGCTTTGTATTTATCCTACGAACCAATTAAGAAATTAGGAGCGATACAAAACCAAATCAAACAAGCTCTGGCTTCCGTGCAAAGAATCGATGAAATACTGGAGGCGGATGAAGTGGTCAAGGAACCAATCAATGGGGTGTCCCCGAGGGTGAAAGGTGAAATCGTCTTTGACGGAGTATCGTTTGCCTATCCGGGGAATGAAGCCGACGGTCCCGTTCTTCATGAGTTGAATCTTACCATTAAACCCGGCGAGATCGTTGCCTCGTAGGTCCGAGCGGGGCCGGCAAGAGCACCTTGGCCAACCTCCTTCCCCGCTTTTATGATCCCATCGATGGCAAACTCAGCATCGACGGATATGATCTTAGGGATTTCAGCCTCAAGCATCTCAGGGGATCCATCGCCATCGTACCTCAAAAATCGTTTCTTTTTGATTTGTCGGTACGTCAAAACATTGAGTTGGGCCTTTCGGCTTACTCGGACAAATCCGTAATCGAATCAGCTTCTTTGGCGCACGCTTCGGATTTCATTGAATCAATGCCTGATAAATTCGATCAGGAACTCGGCGAAAACGGAAGCTGTTTGTCCGGTGGTGAGACTCAAAGGCTTGCCATGGCCAGAGCTTTTTACAAGAACTCGCCAATTCTTATTCTTGATGAGGCGACTTCGGCTCTTGATTCCGAGAATGAAGAAAAAATTCATGCCTCCATGGAAAAATTAATCGCTGGAAAAACCGCCCTCCTGATCGCCCATCGCTTTAGCTCCATAAGGCTGGCCACCCGAATAATCGTACTCGACCAAGGCAGGATAGTGGCGGATGGCGCCCACCGGGAACTATATGCAGAGTGTGAACTGTATAAGAGCTTATATGACCGCCAAATAGGAATCGATGAAGCGGAGGCTTAACTTTTCAAAAGATTGATGATCTGCAGACCATCACTCGGGGGACCCTCCGGAAAAGATCGGGATGGTTTCATGCGCAAGGGAAGAATCGATTTGTAAAAGCTCAAAAGATTGGCGCACAAGAATCCCACCAAGATGACTTCGGATATCTTCGAAGGAGCAAAAACAACTAGGCAAAAAGACAAAGCCATCATCAATGCGAAAGTTAAAGTGGGTCCGCCCAAAAGAACAAGTAACTGCCTGCCCTTGCCAAGGTTTTCATCATCGCAGGAAACATGCCCGGTCGACAATGACCTCCTGCCTATTTCAAGAATAACCCTCTCCCCTACTTTCCTACTCATTATGGCGTCTTCTCCGACTCTCATTAAAAGCAAGCCATCGCTTAGAAAATAAAGCGGGAACAGGTGTCCCAACTCATGAACGAAAGTAGCCAAGGGGCGGAACAAAAAAAGGAAAAGCCAACATGCCGACAACCAAGGCAAGCCCTCTATGCTGAAGTAATCAATGCTGCTCATGGGAAAACATATTTCTAAATGATCTTGAACACAAAACAACCTTGCGCAATGGATATTTTACAAGCAATTCTTTATGTTTCGTTTTGTAGAAAAGATTTTTTTTAAAAATGCTCCCAAAGTTCGAGTCCCGCACACCAAAGGCCTACCATTGACTGACCAAAACGAATTTGGAGAAGAGGCCGAATCTCGTCAGTGGATTGGCGTGGACCTGGACGGTACCCTAGCAGTTGCAGACCCTTGGCAAGGCTTTGAACACATTGGCAAACCCGTTCCGAATATGCTCAAGAGAGTAAAGATCTGGCTGGATTTAGGCTATGTGGTCAAAATCGTGACCGCTCGGGCTCAAAATCCTCAGCAAGCGATTCCGCCCATTCAAAAATGGTTGAAAAAGCACGGATTGCCCGAACTGGAAATAACCAATTGCAAGGACATGGATATGATCGAATTATGGGACGACCGTTGCGTGCAGGTCATTCCCAATACCGGTAATCCGATCGGTCCAAATCCAGAACCCTATCGAAGAACTTAGCGAGATCATCTCCTTAGCTTATCGCAAAAGAATTGCAATAAAAGGCCTAAGGGGTTATGCAATCCATATGAAATCATCATCTTGGGCACTGTTCGATAGAATCGGCTTCTCCGTTTCCTTCATTTGCGCGGTTCATTGCCTGGCTATGCCTATCCTTCTTCCACTTCTTCCTGTGCTTGCCGGATCTTTTTGGCTCGGAGAATCGATTGAATCCTGGATCATGATTCTCACGATTACAGTTGCCGCCCTGGCCCTTTTCAGAGGATATCTCCTGCATAGAAAGTTTCGGGTGCTGTTTATCTTTACTTTGGGAATTATGTTTCTTTTCCTGAAATCGGATCAATGCGGTCTTTGCTCCCACGGCCATTGGCATCTTAGCGGCGCGTCTGTTCTGCATTATGGCTTGGCCGCTCTCGGTGGTTTCTCCTTAGCCATCGGGCATTGGTTGAACTTAAAATTCTGTAAGTCTTGCCCGGCGTGCAACCGCAAGAATCACCATTGCGGAGCAAGCTAGACCGAAAGGCTTTGCGTTGTCGTTCGATCCAAGGGACTTAAGTTAAAGAGGTATCCAGTGATGAACGTTCATCAATGAACTGGTGGGGCAAACTAATAGGCACGGGCGTGGGTATGATCGGCGGTCCGATTGGGGCTCTGGCCGGGGCTGCGATTGGTCACCTTTACGACGAAGACGATCCCACTCCTCAGAATGAGCGAAAGGCCAGAATACTCTATTTCGCCTATTTTTTTTCCTGCGCCGCCAAGATCGCCAAGGCCGATGGATCCGTCTCGTCCGAGGAGATAAAGGCTACCGAGCAAATAATGGCGAGGTTCAAACTTGATGAAAAAACCAAAGATTTTGCAAAAAAAGTATT
Source organism: Opitutia bacterium (assembly GCA_038116775.1). Classification (GTDB taxonomy): domain Bacteria; phylum Verrucomicrobiota; class Verrucomicrobiia; order Opitutales; family Seribacteraceae; genus Seribacter. Next base: position 6,994 of record JAYOEB010000048.1, read on the forward strand.
TCGAAAAGCGAAAAACAGCAAAAGGTCGATTGCAACCGACTTTAGAGAAGTCGGCTCACTGATCGCCCACGATCCGGAACTGGGACTCTCGTTCCTGGGTGGTCTCTTTGAAATAGTGAGTTCTAATCGAAAAACTTTCAATGAGATTCAGGTTCGGCTGTTGTTGATCGGAGAAAAACACTTAAAACTGAAACCCAGAACCGTTCAAAATTGGATTCGCCAAGGGTATTCTCCACCATTCGAGGAGACCGGTGATGGTCAAATGTCACTGCATGAAGCCTATTCCGTTTTGGAGGCGCCGGTTGAAGCAACTGATTCGGAAATAAAGAAGGCCTATCGAATCAAAGCATCTAAATTTCACCCGGATAAGCTAAAAAGCAAAGACTTGCCTGAAGAGTTCATACACTTTGCCAATTCGGAACTAGCGAAAATCAATTTAGCCCACAAGACTATCCTCAACTCTAGGAAGAAGAGTTGAGGATCAAGCCATCTTTCATTTGAATCAAATTCGAACACTTACCGGCAAGTTCTCTATTGTGGGTGACGATTAAAACTCCCAAATCTTCGCGGATTGCAAGTTGATCGAGTATGGAGAACACCTTCTCCGAATTCTCACTGTCCAGATTCCCGGTTGGTTCATCGGCCAAAATGAGAGAGGGGGAATTGGCAATGGCTCTTGCTATCGCCACCCTTTGTTGCTCCCCTCCGGAAAGTTTGTTTGCAAACCTATCTGCCTTGTCGGCCAAACCCAGCTTCGAGAGCGCGGAAAAAGCCTTTTCATAAGAATCTTTTTTGCCAAGCCCGGATTTCCGGATGGGCAAGGCGACGTTTTCCAAAGCAGAGAGTTCCTTGATCAGAAAATGAAATTGAAAAACAAATCCAATCTGCTTGTTTCGAAAATCAGTACGGACATGGTCACTTGCCGAAGAGACTTCAGTTTCATTGAGGAAAATAGATCCGCTGCCGGGTCTATCAAGCAAACCCAAAAGATACAACAACGTGCTTTTGCCACAACCGGATGGACCAACGATTGCAGTTACCTCTCCTTTGCGTATCTCCAAGGAAACGCCTTTTAAAACTTCATTGGGAGTGCCCGCTTCAAAAAAAGAGTAGCTCAAATCCGAAGCCCGCAGAAACAC
>JAYOEB010000048.1:8142-14417 GCA_038116775.1 Opitutia bacterium
CTTCCCTTACTGCCAGTTGTATTCAAATCATTCACTAGAGAGTTTCACGAATGATTTTAGCAGGCTCGATGAGACCTGCTCTTCGAGCGGGAATCCAACTTGCAACCAAAACAAAAACCGAAGCAATCAGGGCCGCCCAAAGGTAATGCAGGTAATCCCAGTGAACCACAAAATGATCAGTGGAAAAAATTCCTCTTATCCGAAGCGGAATACTTGAAACCGCATGAGTCGACAAGGCACCGGCAATTGCCCCTAAAATAACTCCTGCCGACAATACCAGCACTCCCTGCCACATAAAAACCGCAATCGTGTCCACGCTTCTGAATCCCATCGATCTCAGAATGGCGATATCTCGGTTTTTTTCCATGACCATAATGGCGAACACGTTGAATATGCCAAGGCCCGACAAGAGCAAGATGCTTGAAACCGTGATTGCAGAGGAAATCCTCAAAGCCTTAAAGACATCAAGCCAAACTTTTTCCCGTTCCTGCCAACTTACTACCCTGTGCCCCAAGGTTTCCTGCATTTGGGCAGCTAAATCTGACGCAGACGCCGGGTCACGAACCGCAACCTGAAAGAATGAGCCTGCAAACATTTCACCCTTGAATTCACGGGCTTTCTTTAAGTTCAAATAGATTCTGTTTTTGTCAATCTGACTGACACCCGTTTCAAAGATGCCTTTTACTCTTAGTTGTATGTTTTCCGTACCACCTGTCAGGACCACCCGATCTCCTAATTTCAGCATTAATCTCTCTGCGATTCTACTGCCCACTAAAACCGACATTTGATCCGCTTCAAAAAGTCTTAATTCTCCTAAAATCAATTGGTCCTCGATTTTGGAAACAGAAATGTGGTCATCCAGTCGAATTCCATGAAAATCGACTGGGTATGAGCGACTTCTTCCTGCAAGAACACCCTTCCCTTCCAAGACTTCAGATACGCCCGTGACCTCATCAAATCGCCCGATTGCTCTCCGGAGAAAAGTCGGGTCGTCAATCCCCTCGATATATCGGGATTCCTCCCTAGACTTGAAATGAAAGCGCCGCGAACCATCCTTGGATATTGCATCCACGGTTCCAACCATATCTTGAAATCGATCTGAAATTCTGATGGCTCCGTTGGTGCCAAGAATCGTACGGACGAAAAAAGCCTCAAACCCTGAAGTTTGGGCCTGGGTAATGACAAAAAAAGCAACTCCCAAGGTTATCCCAAGCAAGCTCATTCCCATAGCTCGCTTTTTGCCCATAATGTAACGAAAAGCCAACTCCAGCGATAGCATGCTCACAAATGAGTGTTTAATTGGAAGAACTGGTTAAAATTGGATTTACTCTTTGGTCTTCGTAAAAAAGATGAGGGGTTTGCGAAATAACGAGATCGCCCATCTTAAGCCCCCCAATCACTTCAACAAACTCGAGGTTGCGGGCTCCAACCTGAACTTTTCTGATTTTAACTTTTTGATTTTCTACAAGCAGTACGGAGTCACCAAGCAAGGCTTTGCGAGGAATAACCAAAGTTTGGGGGATTTCATTCTTCACAATCTCCGCTCGCCCGGATGCTCCCACGGGCAAGGAATGATTGCCGTCCAAACGAACGTATGCGTAGCGTCTACCCGTATTGGCATCGATGGTTTCCTCCAAACGATCCAACTCTCCTTCAAAAAGTCTGTTGCCAAAAGCAAAAAGCGTTACACCTGACTTTTGACCGATCTTCAAATCGGCGCAGTCTTCTTCGTTTAGCGAAACTTGAACGATTCTGTCTTTTGAAATCAAATGACCCAAGACCTGAGAATGAAAAACCATATCACCGGGTTTGACGGATGATGAGACAAGCGTCCCCGAAACCGGACTACGAACGGTTCTCTTTGCAAGTTCGGCTTCCAGTCTTTTGAATTCAATTTTCTGGGAAGATGATATTTCTTGGTTGCTGATCTCTTCAAGCTCTAGGTTTTTCTGAAGACGAGCTACCTGATTCTCTCTTTTCTCCAGTTCTAGAGCAGGCAGACCGTCGATGGTGTGCATTTGTCTATGAGCTTCCAGTTCTTTCTTCTCAATCTCCAACTGCAAAGCTATGAGAGAACCCAGTTGCAGGCGTTTTTCATGGGACGCGGCGCTAAGAACGGTTCGTTGAAGACTTCGATTCAGATCTTCTTCGTTTAGCCTAAAAAGTATTTGATCCGCTTCAACTTCGACTGATTTGCCCAAAGGCAACATAATGGAATAAACGGCTTGGGCTTGGGCATCCGATCGCAAATCAAAGCTTTGACCAGCCAAAACCCGAACACTTCCAGTAATCGAGTCCCGAATGGAGTCACTTTTCACCTTAAAGACAAAAGCGTCGGATTTTTGAGAAACTAGATAATAAGTGAGAACACCACCCACGATCAGAAGCAAAAAGAACCAGCTTATCTTGGATTGTAGAAAACTTTTATGATTATCGCTCATCACTGAATCGAAGCCATTTCATCGTACTTGTTTCGCAACTTGAGGAAATTACAGACGGATTGCATCCGATCAAGCTTTGCCCGCTCAAATGCAATCTGGGCGTCCAACAAATGACTTTGGGTAATTTTCTTGGATTCAAAGTCGGCCTTGCTCATTGCATATCTTTTTTGGGAGACTTTGACGAGATCTCTCGACAACCTGACCCGTTTGGCCAATGACTGCAATTCCATTCGCATATTCTCCAAAGCTACCCTAAAGGCTTCGGACTCTCTTTGCAGACTTAATTCGAGGCGCCTTTTTCTCGCGAGCGACTGCAATTTGCTTGCCTTGCTTCTTGCTCCATCCCAAATCTCCCAGTTGACTTCCAAGCCAACCAGGGCATTGTTTCGGACAAAACTATCTCTATTATCCGCCAAGGGCACTTGATCCTGAAAAAAGCCCCCGACAAAATTTACCTTTGGCTTAAGTTCACTTTCCGCAATCAGGATGTTTTTACTTTCAACGAGGATTTCCTTTTCAAGTCGCCTGAACCTGGAGGAAGACGCGGCAGACAACAGGGTGGGAACGCCTCCATCGAATTCATATTTTTCATTAAGCTCGGCAAAGGAATCGTTTTTCTCTTCGAAAAGCAAAAGAGCGTCCCAACCTGAAGTTTCCGCAAATTGCTTCAGGGCGATGCTTAAGCTTCGATTCAAGTCCTCCAACTCAATTTGCTTTGCAAGCAAGGCAACGTTAGCCTCCTCGACTTGCAAGAGGTTGGAAAGCTTCACTTCTCTCTTTTCTATTGCCTCTTCAAGTTGAGAGCGGGCGTTTCGTATTGCTTTTTTCTTAAGCGAGACTTCTTCACTGAGAATAAGAATGTCAAGATAGGAATCCCTGGTCAGCGTCCTGAGTTCGGACAAAAAATTCCTAAAGCTTTCCTTTGCAATGCCTTCGCGAATCATGGCGATTTCACTGCTTGCCTCCAATGCGCCCCAATGAAAGACGGGCTTTCTAAGATATGCCGATCCAAAGAATCTATATCTTTGGAAATAATCTTGGCTTGGACGATCTTCAAAAATCGACTGGCCTTGGAAACTCAAACCTAACTTTGCCTTTTGAGCCGAATCAGCGTACAAAACCTTGGCCCAATATTCACTCAATACTTCTGATTCTTCCGACAATAGAGGGGAATTGTTCTCCAGTTGCAGAATTATTTGCTTTAGCTCCTCGAAATGAAACTCGGGAGACTCCTCGTTCGGCACACTTCCACGGGAGCTAAAAGCGTGGAAAAAAAACAAAGGCAGACACAAGATGGGGAATAAGCGTACCACCTCGGTGTTATATCGTCGGAGCAGGCAAAGCTCAATAAAAATGAAAGGATAGGCTTTAGGCTATTCGGCAAAGACCGCAGGAAACATCTCCACCAACTGCGAACCCGTCCATTGCTCTAGCTGGGCAGCGGAATCGCTGCGAAAGCGAGAAACTTCCTCCTCCGTAATCTCCGATGCATCGTTTCCCCATGCTTTCCTAACATAGGTAGTCACGTTTGCGATCTCACGGTCACTAATGGGAACCGCGGCCATATTGACGGCAGCGGATGAGCCGTAAACCTCACCTTTGACGGTGATCTCACCTTTCAGGCCTTTTAAAACGATATAAGATATCAGCGCCGGATCGGAGACTGCCCATTGAGACCCCGCAAGTGGTGGGTACTGGCCAGCAATCCCCATACCATTGGCTTGATGGCAAGAGGCGCAGCGAACGGCGAAAATCTTCTTTCCTGACTCAAGCTTCCTTTCAACGCGAAGTTCTTCCTTTTCTTCATCGCTTAGCTCTACCACGTCGACCGGGGGATGCAGTTGAAAATAATTGGTCGAGTGCGCCAGTTGAATCGAACAGATGAAAATCAAGCAACCAAAGACGAACACGAACACCAAAGGGGCTGCAAGAAACCCTTTGGTCGGTGGATGCTTTTCAACGTTCAACTTGCAATGAACCTCAACCAAATCTTCATCGGACATTGAATCTCGTAACTGCGAATTTTTGTCTTCAGTGGTCATGGCTTCAATCACTTTCTGCATGTAACTCGGCTGAGGTCCACATTTGCATGGGTGCTCTGTCCTTGATTTTGGAACGAACGCCTGCTACCTCCAAAGGAGTCACCGCAGAAGCTGAATTCCCCCAATCATTTCTAACGTAGGTCAAGACGTCGGCAATTTGCTGATCAGTAAGAGAGCCGGGCGGAATGCCAGGAGGAGCCATCACGTTGTTGTATTTGACTCCGTTTACTTCAATTTCTCCCATCAGACCATGAATCGAAATCTTGATGAGTCTCTCCTTATCCCCCAAGACCCAGTCAGAACCAGCCAAAGGAGGAAATTGACCTGCGAGCCCTTGTCCATTGGGCTGATGACAGGTAAAGCATAGACCACCTCCGGGAGCCGCTTTCATGTAAATCACCTTGCCCGATGAAATTTGCCGAGCGAGCCAAGAAGGAAGTTCGGTGGATTGATTTGATTCTGCGGTCATGACGGTCTCATCGGTATCTGAAGCAGAACTTTGACCGGAAGTGGATCGTTCAACGAAAGCCATTTCAGGAAGTTCGTAGTCTTGCTTAAGAGACTGAAGATAAGAGACGAGGCGCACGGCTCGAATTGTCGGGGAGATAAAGCGGGAGGAATTGCTTTCCGAGTCAAACAATTCGTAGGTTCCGGAGCCGGGCGAATCCTTGAGGTCGTAAAGAAAGGGACTGGGCGGACAGACTGATTCAGGTACCAACGACTGAGGTTCGAAAAGGTGTTGATGCAGAAATTCCAAGTCGCTTTGCCTGACTCCGAAATTCGCCAGGTCAGGACCGATGCGCGTGTTGCCTAACATGACGTGATCATGATTGACGTAGTCTCTGGCCATTGAGGGTCTCTCCCCCCAACCTCTCTCCACGTCGAAACCAGCCTCCACTAATCGTACTTGCTGGGTATGGCAGGTAGCGCAACCGAGAGCCAGATATTCGGAGGAGCCTTGCTCGGCCAAACCTGAAATCGAACGGGGAAACAATTCCGCGTCCGAGGGAATCTCATTATTCTCGTCGAGCGACTCGGATATCGGAGCCAGATCGCCATACTGAATTCTAGCTCCCACGACGAACGCAAGCCAAGCCACGGCAAGGGTGATGAAGATACCGATGGTGAATTTGAGGAAATTATTCAAAGCGGAGCTCCTTTCTCGATGGCGGGGTCTTCGGAAGTACAGCAGCTAAAAGGATTGGGGAAAATGACCTTCCAAACGTTGACGACGAAAACCAACTGAGAAAATGCAAGAACGACAAAGGCTAATTCGGTGATCAGAAAATAAGGCTTCACCGAGGCAATCACGGAGGATGCCCAGCTTAAGGAGGGTTGCTGGGCCAAAACTCCATGCGTCAAACCACCAATGAGATAGGCGAGCAAGAGAATCAGCACCCCGAATGCAGAGGTCCAAAAGTGAAAGGACTTGGCTACGATGGGAATTTCCCTGCCTGTGATTCTAGGAAGAATATGATAGACCATACCGAATATGATCATACTGAAAAAGCCGTAAACCCTTTGATTGAAGTGGAATTCGTTTATGATCGAAAATTGAGTGAGCTTGGCCACTGCGGGAAGAGAAAAGACAACCCCGATGTAGCTGGATATGGTGTAGGAAAGTGTACCGAAGATGACAAACCTCAAAGGCAGGCTTTTCCAAACTTTGCTGATATCTTGGAATGCAGTGGCATGAAAATTGGTGGAGGCAACCGCAATCGGGAAAATCATTGCAATGCTCATTACCGTACCGATTGCAGGTATCCACATGGGAACCGGACCGCCTTCAAGA
>JAYOEB010000048.1:14427-14951 GCA_038116775.1 Opitutia bacterium
CGACGGACCATGGAGCCAAGGATGCGATGCACCAAAATCCAAAAATTGCGAGGTAATACTTGTCGATGGGTCTGCCCAAGATGGAAGGGATGACGTAATATGCGGCCCCAAGAGCGACGGGGGTAAGCCAAAGCCAAATGACGTTCTGACCGAACCACATGGACAACACGCTCTGCAAGGTTCCTCTGGCCGGATTGATTTCGAGACCATTCCAAGCAATCAGAAATAGCATGGGAAACCAGAGCAAAGACGCTAACAAAAACCATTGTGGAGCAATGGTTTGAGTACTTTTTCTGGAACGATGCACGACCACGATCAGAAAAGCAATGACGGCGTATGAAATCATCAGGGCAGGCCACACTTCAACCGGCATCTCCAGCATTTCGTGGGCATTCATGTGACCGTCCAAAATCCCTAGCAAGCCAAAGGTTATGGCAAGGTTCCAAATCGAACCTGCGAAAAGGAGGATAAACCTTCCACGGGCTTCTGCTTGAGCAAGACGATAGATAATCAACAAGGATACG
>JAYOEB010000049.1:0-14699 GCA_038116775.1 Opitutia bacterium
GGCCCTCCCACTTGGCTCCCTGTTCGATCCACTTGGTGATGATCTCTTTTTCCTCATCGGTCATCTCCTTTTTGCTCTCGGGAGGGGGCATGATCTCGTCCGGATCGTCAGACATGATACGGTGCCATGCCTCGCTGTCGTCCGTGCTGCCGGGCGCAATCGCGGCAAATCCATCCTTTTCAAAATACGCTTCCTCGGGAAGGTCCAGGCGGAGGTCTGCCTCGCGGAACTTTTCGGAGGGTCCGTGGCAGTGGAAGCATTTGCCTGAAAGAATAGGGCGGACGTCGCGGTTGAATTGAATCCGTCTTTCGGACTTTTTGGAGTGAACCTCGGCGGGGAGGAGGAACAGGGCGAACAAGGGAAGACAAAGAGAGAGACGGCCGATGAAATTTGTCATTTTGTAAATCGTCAGAGCTTGGAATAACGGATGGGACTCATGCCACGTTAGGAATTAATACATACCAATTAACCGAAAAGGAACAAGATCGAATATCCCCGATTGCTTGATTTAGGAACTTTATCCGAGTTTATCTTAGACTAAATCTTGGCGAAAATCGGGAAGAGAGGAATTCTTTACTTAATTGAATTGACGAAATCAAATTGCCTCCAATCACCCTTTTGCGTAAGATTCTACCCATGACTGAGTCAAGCGCCGAAAACGCCAACCAAGAAAGCAAAGCCCAAGGGGAGGAACCGCCTTTCGATGCGGTTGACTTGATGCTTGAGGGAAACCTCCAGGCTCAGATCAATTATTCCATGGTAAAGGCGGTGGCCAAGGCCTTTGATGAAAAAGCCCAGATTCTGATTGCTGCGGAAGCCAACTACCAACCCGTCGAGGACGAAAGCTTCGTGGAAATGGCGATGCCCGAGATTGAGGCGATGGCCAATGCGGTCCTGGAAGGGTGTGTCGATTTTTCCCGGCTTCGTTTTTGGGAAGTCTGTGAAACCGCGGAAGTGGCATGGGAGGAAAGCAAGGACGAAAAAGGCGAGGTTTTGCAGCGCATGCCCTATGCCAAGTCTTTGGAGAAGCCCGCAGCCGGCAACCGTCTGCTTGCCAACGTGGAACAGGTTGTGGAATGGCTGGAGGCCGTTCATCAAGCCCACGAAAAGAACGGCATGGGCTGGGTTTCCCCCTACGGATGCCCGGAAGACGGGCAACAGGCTTTCGAGGCCAGGTCTCAATCGATCAAAAAACTGCGGGGGATTATTGAAGGAATAGGCTCGAACTTTGATTTTTAGGGGAATTCTTCTATTGGCGGTTGGTCGTGTAGACCCGCGGGACCCGTTTGGTGATCGAGCAGAGCAGTTCCCAGGGAATGGTTTCCGCGTCCGCGGCCAAGCTTGACAGAAGGATTTCCTCCCCTCCTTGCCTGCCGATGAGGGTTACCTGTTCTCCAGGAGTCAATTCGGCCGGCCCGTCGCTTAAGTCGACCAGGGTCTGATCCATGGTCACACGGCCGACGATCGGGTAGCGCTTTCCATCGATGAGGGCATCCGCTTTTCCCCCGCAGTGCAGGGGAATGGCATCCCCATAGCCGGCGGCAATCACCCCGATCGTGGAATCCTTTTCAAGGGTGTGCTCGCGAGCATAGCTTAGGGTGGATCCGGCGGGCAAATCTTTGACCAAGGCCAACCGGGAGTGAAAGGAGAGCACCGGCTCAACTTCAAGATCCGCAAGCAGGCTACCCTTGGGTGGAGAAACTCCGAATTGCAGCAGCCCAATTCGCACCGCATTGAAGGGGGATTGCGGATCGATGGTTCGCAGGCTGGAGGAATTATCCGCATGGATTAACAAATTCGAATCCTTGGCCAAGGCGGGCTGAATGACCTCGAGGAACCGTTTTCTTTGTTCGCGGGTAAAGCCAAGGTCAGAGGGATCTGGGAAGTGGGTAAGGATGCCTTGCAGATCAATCTCAGGAGATTGCAGGAGCTCTTTCAATAGTTTGGGTGCCTCCTTCCACCAGCAGCCCATTCTTCCCATCCCGGTGTCCACTTTAAGGTGTACCTTGATCGTAGTCTGCTTTGCTTTAGCCAGCTTGCTGAACCTTTTCAATTCAGAGGCATTGGAAAGGCTGGCAATGAGGTCATACTCAATCAGTGCCTGGTCCTCCTCCTCCAGGAGCGGCCCGAGGATAAGAATGGGCCAACCGGAGCCCATCTCCCGGATATCAATCGCTTCCTTGACGTTGGCAACGGCAAATAAATCCACCCCGCTTTGCATGAGGCGGGCAGCGGTCGGATGAATGCCGTGCCCGTAGGCATCCGCCTTGACCACCGAGACGTATTTCATCGAAGGGGGCAGCGCCCGGCGAATCAAATTGAGATTGCGTTCCAGGGCCGCCAGATCAATTTCCGCCCACGATCTCATCCCGCCGGATCATCGGGCGCCGCCGAGGCTCTTTCTTTCTTCGCTCTCGCCGGTTGCCATTTTTGAAACTCCGCCGGTTTTGGGTTGTAGGGAACGACCTGCTCGCAAACCAGGCAAATCGGCAGCAAGTCCCTGATTGTCGAGACGCCGTCCCTGATCAGATACGAGAGCCTTTGCTCTTCGGGGATTTCGGGACTCAAGTTTCTCGGGTCGGGCAAATGCATGCTTTGGGGAAATCTCTTCAGGGCTTCCTCCGAGCTTAGGATTTCCTTTTTACCGATGGCCTCGCTGCCGGTCCGCGCAAACCGAAAGCCTTTCCTAAAGGGCGCTTGGATCGTACTTTTCGAACCACCGAGCAGGTGGGCCATGTCGAGAGCATTGTATTTGAGCAGCAGGGGAGGGGGCGAAATGGCCCAATGGATGGTGCGGATGCAGGCGCAGGCGATTCGAAGACCGAGGGTGGATCCGGGGCCTTCGCAAAAAAAGACGCAGTCTACTTCCGTCATCGGTCGACCCGCTTCCCTGAAAGCCCGATCGGTGGCTTCAAACAATCCCTCCATCACCTGCTTTTCCGAGCAGACCATGCTTTGCCAACCTCCCGCTCCGATTACCCCTACCTGCAGGGTGGGGTGCGAAGCGTCGATCAGAAGACAGAGTTTCCGGTTGAAGTCTTCGGCTGAGATCCGGTCTTCCAAATCGCTCAATGCAGAGAGTGGTCGACCGCGACTAATAGCGCCGGCGCAGGTTGGTGGGAGGAATTCCGAGTTCCTCCCGGTACTTTGCAACCGTGCGCCTGGCCAGCTTGATTTGCTTTTCGGCCAGAAGGTCCACGATCTTCCGGTCGCTGAGGGGCTTGGAGGCATCCTCCTGCTCGACGAGTTGACCGATGATTTCCTTGACGCTGGTGTTGGAAACGGCGTCGCCGTCCTTACCCGAATATCCCGGGGTGAAGAAATACTTGAAGGGAAAGGTGCCGTGGGGAGTCTTGAGGAACTTGTTGGCGATGGCCCGGGAAACGGTGGTCTCGTGAACCTCGATGCTTTCGGCGACTTCGGACATGGTCATGGGATGGAGCTTGGAAACCCCATGCTCGAAGAAATCGGCCTGCCGGTTGAGGATTTGTCCGGTGATCCGCTCGATGGTATTCTGTCTCTGGTCAATGGAGTTGATCAGGAACTTGCCCGCCCGCATCTGGTTGCGGACGTACTCCTTTTCCTTGTTCGACAGGGTTCCCTTGGTTATCAATTCCTTGTAGGTCTTGTTGATCTTGAGCTTGGGAATGTAGTCGTTGTTTAGACTGATGGACCATTCCTTCCCCACTTTTTCAACGGTTGCGTCCGGGGAAACGGCAAGGTTGTTGTCTTCGGAAAACCGCCTTCCCGGGGATGGGTCGAGCTCGGCGATCTTTTCCAGGGCAGCATGGACTTCATCGGTGGTTTGCGAAAGTTTTCTGGACAATTCCGGCACCCGGCGGCGCACCAGCAGGGGAAAGTGGGCGTCGACGATGGCGTAAGCGGTGCTGTTTTCCCAGCCCCTGGCTTCCATTTGCTTGAGCAGGCAGTCCCGCAAATCGCAGGAGGCGATGCCGATGGGGTCAAAAGTCTGCAGAATCTCCAAACCCGTTTGCAGGTCGGCCAGAGCGATTCCCGAGAGCAAGCCGACGTCGGACAAACTCACGGGCAAGAAACCATTTTCGTCAAGGCTGCCGATCAAGTATTCGCAGGCATCCTTTTGTCCTTCGGTGGTTTCAATCAGTTTCAATTGGTCGAGGAGGTGTTCCTGCAAGGAGGTTTCGGCAACGAGTGAATCGAAGAAGAACTTTCTTTTCTCCTCGGCTTCGGAATTCCCCAATTTGGCTTCTCCCTCATACTCGCTTTCAAAATGCTCCCTGAGGTCTTCCTCCATCTCCTTGAGAATGGCAAACTCATCGGAAAAATCCATGTCGCTCAAATCATCCCCTTCGTTGGAATCGAGGTCCCGATCTTCCTCATTTTCAACCTGAGTCTCCGACTGGGGCGTATCCTCGGAAAATTCATCCCCGTCCTCATTTTCGAGTTCTTCGGGAGAGGATTCGTCGATCTCGGCGTCGAGGCTTTCGTCGTTGGTGCCGAATTCCTCGAGCAAAGGATTGGTTTGCAACTCTTCCAGAATCGCCGATCGCAACTCCAAGGCGGGCACTTGCAGTATTTTGAGGGATTGCCTCAACTGCGGAGCCAAGACAAGGTTTTGGGTCTGCTTCTGAACCTGGCGTAGTCCTTGCGACTGCATGGTTAGCTTATGTCGTGCGAATCAACGAGTTGGGTCTCCCCTCGGAACCAGCGGGTGGCTGCATTGTGCCCGTCGGAGCCAAACAAGTCGCTGCAATAGGCGGCCAGCTTTTCATTGGTCGGTCCGTACCCATCGCCGTAAATGAAATTTTCCAACCCCGTGAGCATTTCCTCGGCGGTTTGGAAGCGGCCGTCGCGGGATCTTTCCAGAGCCCGGTGCAGAATGTGATTGAGCCTTTCGTCGACGTCCGGACGCAAGTCGCAGAAATTGGGCAGGGGCATTTCGAGGATGTTGCGGATCGTCTGGTTGGAGTCGCCGGTTTCAAAAGGGTTGTAACCGAGCAAGAGCTCCGCCATTACGATTCCGCAGCAAAATAGGTCGGCCCGGTGATCAGTGACCTCGCAGCGGGCCTGTTCGGGTGAAAGATACTCGTCTTTGCCGGCAATGACTTCTCCCTCCTGGTTGTACATCAGGTCCAGGGCCTTGGCGATGCCGAAGTCGGTGAGTTTTACGTCGCCTTCCCTGGCGATCATGATGTTCTTGGGATTGACGTCGCGGTGAACGATTCCGAGCAGCCTGCCCTGCAAATCCTTTTTGCGATGGGCATAGCCCAAGCCACGGCAGATTCTGGAGACGATGAAAACCGCAAGGTCGGCGGGCACGTACTGTTCGGTCTCAATGTGTCTGTCGAGAAATTCCTCCAAGTTCCATCCCTTCACGAACTCCATGGTCATGAAAAATTGTTCGTCCATCTTGCCCAGGTGATAGGTCTGCACGATGTTGGTGTGAATGAGGTCGGACACCAGCTTCGCCTCCCCGATGAAGTTGTTCCTGAATTCCTCGATGGCCGAGTATTCCTCCCGGATCAACTTGATGGCCACCACCTTCCTGAAGCCTCCGATACCGCTCTGGATGGCCTCATAGACCAATCCCATCCCACCCTCGGCGATTTTGCGGGTGAGTTCAAACTGCACTTCGTTAAAAATGTGTTTCAATGCGTCCCTTTCCAAATTTCTTGGAAGCTACTTCTTTTTAGCCCTTCGATCAAGAAAACTTTTATATTTTAGGCAGTATTTTGCAAGAATGGCACAAAAATAGCTGTTGTTAGTCCTAATTTGACTTCCTGTCTGCGGATCGGTAGTAATTGGTCATGATCAAACTTACGGATTCCGCCGTCGCCAAGGTTTCTTCCATGTCGGAAGAGGCGGACGAAGGCAAGGTACTGAGAATTTTCATCGAGGCGGGTGGTTGCTCGGGCTTCGAATACGGCATGACCTTCGATTTCCCCAAGGACACCGACAAATTGGGAGAGTGCGGGGGAGTCGCCTATGCGGTGGACGCGGACAGCCTAGACTATTTGAGTGGTTCCACCGTTCACTTCGACGACGGCTTGACCGGAAAGGGTTTCGAAATCAACAACCCCAACGCCCAATCGACTTGCGGGTGCGGAAAATCCTTTCACTAAGCCTTCCGCTCGCTTTTCTTTGCTCGTTCGGTCCTACGGTTCCGGCGATTGAGGGAGTGGTCGTCACCCATGGCCCGACGCGCCACTCCTTGACCGCGGACCTTGAGGTCAGCGACGGAAAAAAATCCTTTTGGTTGGCCTGGCGGGTTCGAAGAGACGAGGGTTGGCACACCTACTGGCTGCATCCCGGAGACGTTGGGCTTCCCCCCTCGGTGGAGTGGATTTTGCCGGAAGGTCTAAGCGCCGGGCCTTTGCTGTTTCCTCCTCCCAAGCGGGTGATGATGGGAGCGGTTCGGGCCCATGGACATCACGACGAGACTCTCTTTCTTTCCAGGATATCGATCGGCGACTCCTTCAAGGCCGAAGATGAGATAAGGATCCGGGCCAAAATCGCCTGGCTTGCCTGTTCGAAAACATGTTTGCCCGGTTATTCGGAAGTTCGCCTGTCCATCCCCGTTCGCGGCGATTCCGTCGTCGACCCTTTCTGGAGCGCCCGTTTCGAAGAGTTTCGGTCCGATCTACCGGTTCCTCCCCCGCCCGGATGGGCGGCTGAGGCCTACGACGAGGGTTCCCGGCTAAGGTTGGTCGTTCCCGTCGAGCGATCCGCTTCCGCTCCCGGCATCTATTTCTTCTGCGAGGGCAGGACGGTGCGTTCCGACGCCCTGCAGCCCGTGAAGGAGAAAAACGGGAAATGGGAACTGCGGATGGTTCGGGCCGACTGGTCGCCCGGGAACGAGACCCGCCTGCGTGGGCTGCTGTACCGCCAGCAAGGCTGGGCAAATGATGCCGGTCGGCGCTTCTACGAGTTGGACCTTCCTCTCCGCAAGCCTTAGGCTACGGGGGTTCATGCTCCTACATTTCTTCGAGCGTCTCGATTCCAAGGGCCTCGAGACCAATTTCCAGATAGATACGGGTGGTCCGGCAAAGAAGCAGTCGTATGCCCTGAGTCTCCGGTTCGGGGACCATGACCTTGTCCTGATTGTAAAAGGAACTGAATTCCGTGGCCAATTCAAAGAGGTAGGTGCACAGAAAGTGAGGCTTCAATTCCTTGATGGCTTGCTCGATGGCGAGAGGAAAGAAAAGAAGTTTTCGGGCCAGTTTCTTTTCCGCGTCGGTTTGCGGGGCCCGGGCGTCCTTGATCAGGTCTTCGGCCCCCGGGCCGATTTTCCGGAAAATGCTGTGAATTCGGGCCACCGCATACTGCAGGTAGGGGGCGGTGTTTCCCTGCATCGCCAGTAGCTTTTCCCATGAAAAGACGTAGTCCAAGGTGCGGTCTTGGGAAAGATCGGCGTATTTCACCGCTCCCAAGCCGATCGCTTCGGCCCTTCTTCGGATTTCCGTTTCCGCCAATTCGGGATTTTTTTCCCTCACCATTTCGCTGGCCCTGCGGATGGCTTCGTTGAGGAGGTCAAGCAATTTGACCGGTTGTCCGTCGCGAGTCTTGATCGCCTTGTTGTCCTCGCCGAGGATGGTGCCGAACCAGACGTGACTGAGTTGAGGGGGAGTCCGGCCCTCGGCATCAAACCATTTTTCCGCGGTTAGAAAAAGTTGCTCGAAGTGATCGCGCTGTCTGCCGTCGGTGACGTAAATGATTCTCCGGCTTTTCCATTCCCTGGACCGGTAGGCAAGCGTAGCCAGGTCGGTGGTCGCGTAGTTGCTGGCCCCGTCCGATTTTCGGATGATGAAGGGCTGCTTGGCGAACCGCTTGTGTTCGGGATGAAAGACGACGAGGGCCCCTGCGTCCTCTTGGCAAATGGCATGCTTCTCCAGGGCTTGGTAGACTGCCTCCACCTGATCCCTGTAAAAGCTCTCCCCGTGGGCATGGTCGAAGGAAACGCCCAGCAAGCGATAGACTTGCTCGAAGGAATCCATGCTCAAGTCGCGGATCTTCTGCCAGAGCCTGAGATTTTCCTCATCTCCTCCCTGCAGTTTCACCAATTCCTCCCGAGCTTGACGCAGGTCGTCCTCGCTTTCCTTTACCGCTAGGTTTCCCTCTCTGTACAGATCCTCCAGGCGGGCGACCGGTTCCTCTCCCAAGTCGTCGAGGTTTGCTCCGTTTTTCTTGATGGCCAGAAGCAAAATGCCGAATTGCGTACCCCAGTCTCCCAAATGATTGTCCTTTACGACCTCATGGCCCTGCAACCTCAGCAGGCGGGACAGGCTCTCGCCGATGATGGTGGAACGAATGTGTCCGACGTGCATTTGCTTGGCGGTATTGGGCGAGGAAAAATCGACTGCGATTCGCTGGCCGTCTTCGATTGCCAGCGAATCCTTGATTTCCTTTTCTCGGGAGAAATCCTCGAGCCACTGGTGGAGGCAGGATTCGGAAAGGCTGAAATTGATGAAGCCCGGACCTGCGATCGAAACCACCCAGTCTTCGCGTTGGGGCAGAACCGCAATTAGTTTTTCCGCCAAATCCCGGGGATTTTCTCCGTTTTTCTTGGCAAAGGGAAGAACGCCGTTGGCCTGAAAGTCGCCGAATCGAGGATCCGCGGCTCTCACTTGCGGATCGAAATCGGAAGTGAAGGGAGGAAGCGATTCGGCCGCTTTGCACAACTCGGCGCCGATCAATTTGGGGATGTCATGGGACTTTTCCATTCGATCAGAAAACAACCATTTCTTCAGCTGGGGTCAAGTTCCGTCCAAACAAAATGCTCGACGAAAGCGGGATTTTTGGGTATAAGCGCCCTTTGCACTGAACTATTCACCCCTTAAATTCAGTAAGGAGTAAAATACTATGCCAACGGCCAAATCATCCAAGGATACTCCCTCATTCACTCATCTAATTGAAAAGAAAAGAGATGGAGGAGAGTTCACAGACGAAGAAATTCGCTCAATCGTCGATGCCATTCTAGACGAGGAAATGCCTGAGTTTCAACAAGCTGCATGGGTAATGACCACCTTTTTCCAAGGTATGTCCGCGCAGGAAATCGCCTATTTTGCCGAGGAAATGATGCTTTCGGGCGAAGTCATCGAAATGATGGACGTATCCCGTCCGAAGATTGAAAAATATTCCACCGGAGGAGTGGGCGACAAGACCTCACTAGTTCTGGGTCCCTTGGCTGCCGCCGCCGGCGTCGCCATGCCCATGATGAACGGGGACGATGAGGAATACCTCACCTCCAATTCCGAAAAGCTCAAGGCCATTCCCAAAGTCGGGACCGAGATGGATCTTGAGGAATTCTCTACCCAAGTCCGCAAACTCGGATGTACCTTCGCGGATCGTCACGAGGAGATTTCCCCTGTCGAATCCATCCTTTACGAACTTCGTAAGAAAATCGGAGCCATTCCATCCATTCCCTTTATCACCGCCGGCACCCTGAGCCGTAAGCTGGCCGCCGGAGCCGAAGGCGTCGTGGTCGACGTCAAGTGGGGCAAGGGCTCCTTCATCAAGGACGCCGAAGACGCCAAGCAGCTCGCCCGCTCTCTCACCCGCGTCGGTCGCACCCTGAAGCGTCGCTGCGTCGCCTTGGTCACCGACAACAACCAACCTCTGGGTACGTGCGTCGGTCCCGCTCTCGAACTCAAGGAAGCCATCGAATTGCTTAAGGGCGAAGGCCCCGAGGACTTACAGGATCTCGTCATGAAGTTGGGCATGGAAATCGTGCGCCTGGCCGGGGTGGCCGGTTCCACGCTTTCCGCCAAGCAGACCGTCCGCAAGCATCTTGATGACGGTTCGGCCCTCGAAAAATTCAAGGACGTGGTCGAATACCAAGGCGGAGACGTCAAGGTGATCGACGACCCCGAAAAACTTCCCAAGGCCAAGCACACCAAGAAACTGCCCGCTCCGAAACGGGGATACGTCCATACCATCGACGCTGGTCAGCTCGCCCGTGGGGTAGAGCTTTTGGTGCACGGCGAGGACCGCAAGAAGTTCGACCCCGCCTGCGGCGTGGCCGAGTTGTGCAAGGTCGGTACGCAGATGAAGCAGGGCGAGGCTCTGATGATCATCCACTACAACGACGAAAAGAGACTGAAGCTTGCCATGGAACACTTCAAGGCCGCTTACCGACTCGCCCCCAAGCGTCCCAATCCGGCTCCCCTGGTGGTCGAACGGGTCGCCTGAGGCAAACTCCATTTCCCACCAAAAAAAGCCCTCCGACGGAGGGCTTTTCCTTACTTGGGTTTCGAAAAATTGGTGGGTCAGACCCGTCCGAGGTAGGAGCGGTCGCTGGTGCTGATTTTGATGACGTCGTCCTTCTTGATGAACAAGGGCACTTGAACGGTAATGCCGCTGCTGATGGTCACGGGCTTGAGCACGTTGCCCGCGGTGTCTCCGCGAATGGCGTCGGGGGCTTCGATCACCGTCGCCTCGACCGAAGCCGGAAGCTCCAGGCGCACGGGATCCCCGTCCACGAGGAGAACGTCGTAGGAATTGCCCTCCACGAGGAAGCACTCGTCGTCCCCGATCATGTCGTCGCTGAGTACGTTGTCCTCGTAGCTTTCCAAATCCATGAAGTGGTGTCCGTCGCCGTCCTTGTAGCTGTATTCGAGCTTTTGGGTGGTGGTGTGCAGGAACTCGACGTTGTCGGTGGATCGGAATTTCGTAGTCGTCGTCGAACCGCTTTGCAGATTGCGCAGGGTGGTCTGCACGAAGCCGGCTTGCCTGCCTTGGGTGCGATGCAACATTTCCAAAACCAGATGCGGAGCGCCTTGGTATACGATGACGCGTCCTTTGCGAATTTCAGTGGGTGATGCCATGTGGATTACTTTTGCTTGTAGATTTTGTAAAAGGGCAACAATGATGATTTCCTCATTGTTCTTCAATTCTTGCTTATACGAAAAGATCGTCAAATGACCAATCAAAAGTCCAGCTTCGAATTCATTTCCTGGAACGTCAACGGCTTGCGGGCCTGCCGCAAGAAATCCTTCGATGCCTTCGTCCGCGATCTCTCTCCGGATTTTCTCTGCCTGCAGGAAGTAAAGCTCAACCCAGACGCCATCCCGCCCGAAGATTTCGGCTACGCCTTCCGTCACTACCATCTGGCGGAGAAAAAGGGATATTCGGGGACTGCGATCCTTTCCAAGACCCAGCCCCTTTCCGTCAGCGAGGATTTTCCCGACGGCAAGCATGCGGGGGAGGGCCGGGTCATCACCTGCGAATACGACGGATTCTACCTGGTCAACGTCTACGTCCCCAATTCCAAGGGCGACCTTTCCCGTCTTTCCTACCGCTACGAATCCTGGGATCCGGACCTCAAGGACTACCTCATCGAATTGCGGGCAAGGAAACCTGTCGTCTTATGCGGCGATCTCAACGTCGCCCACCGGGAGATCGATCTGGCCAACCCAAAGACCAACCGCAAGAGCGCCGGCTTCACGGATGAGGAAAGGGAGGGAATCTCCAACCTCTTGGCCGAAGGTTTTCTGGATACCTTCCGCCACCTCTACCCGGATCAATCCGACGCATATTCCTGGTGGTCCTACCGGGCGGGAGCCCGGGCAAGAAACGTGGGCTGGCGGATTGATTATTTCGTCGTCTCCGATGACCTCGCCACCTCGGTTCGCGACGCCACCATTCTCGCCCAAGTCGAGGGCTCGGACCATTGTCCGGTGGGCTTGTCCCTGACGCGCGGTTAAGATTGTCTTTCGATGAGCATCCCCCCCGAATCCCTGCCATCCTGTTACGAGCGCGTTCTCGACCTCGCTGAAAAAGGGTGGGGGACGACCCATCCGAATCCCATGGTGGGGGCCCTGATCGTGGAAGGCGGAGAAGTGGTGGCCGAGGGCTTTCACCGGAAATGCGGCGGGCCTCATGCCGAGGTCGAGGCCTTGGATTCTTTGGGGCGCAAACCATCTCCGGATGCATCCATGGTCATTTCCCTGGAGCCCTGCTCGACCCATGGGAAGACTCCTCCCTGTACCGAAGCGATTCTGCATTCCGGCATTCAAACCGTCTGCGTCGCCGGGCTCGATCCCAATCCCCGGCACGCCGGCAATGGCATCGAAATCCTTCGGGATAAAGGCGTGACGGTCGAGCTTGCCGGCTCAGACATTCGGGAACGAGCAGAAAGGCTCAATTTCATATTCAATCACAACATGCAAGCCGGGCGACCCCTGATTGCCCTGAAACTGGCCGAATCCATCAACCGCAAGCTGGCCGAGGCAGCCGGTTCTCCCAGTCAAGTAACCGGAGATGCGGCCCGGGCCGACGTCATGCGCTGGCGCCGCTTGTTTCCCGCGATCTGCGTGGGCAAGGGCACGGTACTTGCGGATAATCCCGGCCTTACCGCCCGCCTGCCGGGAGAGACCTGGTGTCCGCTTCGCTTGGTGCTCGATTCCAGCCTTTCAACCTTGGATGCCGCCGTTCCCGACCGCAAGTCGTACGTCGATGCATTTGCAGACAGAACCCGAATCCTCACCACTTCGCAGGGGTTGGCTCAAAAAGATCGAGTCGCCCGGGCCCGGCAACTTGGTCTTTCCCTGATCGAGGTAGAAGCATGTCCTAGAGGGCGGGTTTCGACCCTCGCTCTGCCCCAACTTCTCGATCAACTCGGTCTGAACGCCCTCTACGTCGAAGGAGGAGCGGAGGTCGCCCAATCCTTGCTGGACGACGGATTGGCGGATTATTTGTTCCGCTACCAATCTCCCCGGGAGTTCTTGGGGCCGTCTGCCGTGACTTCCCCGCTTCCCAAAAAACTTCGCCTTCGGGATCCCATCGAACTAGAGTTCGGTCCGGATCGCCTGACCCATGGATTTTTATGATGAGAACGATCTATCTTGCCTCGGGCAATGCCCACAAACTTCACGAATTGCAGACCGCCCTCGACCAAGCTGGTCTGTCCGTTCGGGTATTGGGTCCCAACGAGATCGGAGGCATGCCCGAAGTCGAGGAGACCGGTTCCACCTTTGAGGCGAATGCCCTCCTGAAGGCTCATGGATTACAAGAAATTGGACCATCCGATGCCTGGTTTCTGGCGGACGACAGCGGTATCGAAATTGATGCCCTGGGTGGCCGCCCCGGGGTGATTTCCGCCCGCTATGCCGGCGAACCCTGCGATGACGAGGCCAATAACGACAAGGTAATCGAAGAAATGAAGGAGGTTGAGGAAGGCGATCGCAGTTGCCGATTTCGGTGCGTGCTCGCCCTCGTTGGGGACGGGGTCGAGGAAACCTTTTCCGGGTCCTGCGAGGGCACCTTGCTCTTCGAGAGAAGAGGAAGCGGAGGCTTCGGTTACGACCCGCTTTTTTTGCCCAATGAGAGCGAGTCGACCTTTGCCGAAATTTCCTTGGATGAGAAGGCAAAGATCAGCCACCGTGCCCGGGCTTTGTCTAAGTTGATCGACTGGTTGAAAGTGCTGGCCCCTTAAGTCGGAGAATGGAGAGGATGCCCGCTCTGTACTTGATGGATCGGATGCAATTAAAAGATTGCCCTGATTTTTAGAATACTACAGCTTTTTATGTATTATTTTTCGGGTTTTCGCTAACTGCGAAAGTAGCGTCTTTTTATCGTTTTGGGTCCTTTTTTGAAATTCATTAAAATTTCAACCCGTAGGGTTGGGTTTTTGGTTAGTACCCTGCTTTTCTCTATCACTTTCCATTTGCCCTTGCAGGCCGATCTTACTCAGGGTCTGGTCGCCTGGTACCCCTTCGATGGAAACCTATCCGATCAGTCGGAAAATAATCGGGAACTGAATGCGTCCCAGTTGGTTTTTGGAACGGATCGGTTTGGAAGTGCAAACATGGCCTTGGACATTCAGGAGTACGGAGCCTTTTCCAGAATTGAAGACCTTCAACCCGATGGACTGGTCAATGGATATTCCATCGTCAGTTGGTTGCAGTTCGACGGAGCAAGGGATCAGCAACAGTGGTTCTATCTTTTTTCACAAGGTTGGGAGGGACACGGCGAAACTCCGGTGTTTAGGGCTCAGGTACAGTCGGGCCAGTTGTGGTTCATGACCTCATCGAATTGGTATAATGAATCGATCAAATATACCCTCCCGATCGAGCAATGGATTCATTTGGCATTTACTAATGACAATTCATCCGCATCGCTCTACATCGACGGGCAGTTATTTCAATCGAAAACGGGGGAGAACATTCCAAGCTCAGCGTCTAATCTGCCTTTTAACATTGGAGGAAACGATGTTGGCTACACTTGGCACGGAAAAATCGATGAGGTTCGTATTTATAACCGTGATTTATCCGCTGATGAAGTCCGTGCAATATATCTTTTGGAAAGCTCCAATCATGTGGTCGAGCTCAACTCAACTGTGGATTTGGAAATGATTTGGGTGGAACCGGGTACCTTTACCATGGGGCAAAGCGATATTTTCAATTCTTCTCCTGAGCACAATGTCACACTCTCTAAAGGATTTTACTTAGGTAAATACGAGGTTACTCAGGCACAGTATGAAGCTGTAATGGATGGGAATACAGTAACCGATAGCAACGGGAATGTGATCAGTGCCACTCCGAGCCAGCTTGGGCCAAACCGGCCAGTGGAAAGGGTTTCCTGGGATGATATTCAAGTATTTCTTACCCGATTAAATGAGCAACAGGCGGACAAACTTCCTGTTGGTTGGGCGTATGTTTTGCCAACTGAAGCCCAGTGGGAGTATGCCTGCCGGGCAGGCACGACCACGGCATACTCGTGGG
>JAYOEB010000050.1:0-8602 GCA_038116775.1 Opitutia bacterium
CTCTTAAGTCCAAGCCTTCCGCCACTTCGAAAAAGCAAACCGCATCCACCAGGCAAAAAGTTTCCAAAGTTAAGAAAATACAGACGGCTTCGATCGACGACATTTTGGGCTTTGGCTCCATAGGTACTTCTTCCCGTCCTATCCGAGACGAGAACAAGGTACCCAAGGCTTGGATGCCCTATTACAAAGACCTGATGAATCTTCGGACCAGCCTGAAGGGGGCCTTGGGGGAAAGATCGCAGGATACGCTGGGGGCTTCGGCCAGAGAATCCTCGGGGGAGTTGTCGTTGAATTCCTCGGATGCAGGTAGCGACACTTTCAACCGGGACGTCGCCCTTTCCATGGTGGCCAGCGAGCAGGAGGCTTTGGAGGAGATAGAGGATGCGATCGACCGCATTTTTGACGGCACTTTTGGAATTTGCCAAGAAACCAAAAAACCAATCAAAAAGGCAAGATTGAAAGTGGTGCCCTTCACTAGGTTTTCGCTTGAAGGGCAAACCATGCATGAAACCAGAAAGCGTAGAGAGAGCGATTCGGGAGGCGGCGCTTTTGCGACTATTTCAGACTCTACGATGGGTTTGGATGACTGATTTCCAATTTTCCACTCTGGGTGGAAACCGCAAATGAATAGATATATCCGATACTGGCTGGTCTTTGCCTTGGTGGTTTTGAGCGATCAATGGACAAAATCGGTCACCGTGGAAAACGCAGCCGAATTAAGCAGTCGCCCCGTGGTCGTCTTGGATTTGATCGAGGGCCCGGAAAATTTCCTGGAATTTACCTACCTCACCAATCCCGGAGCCGCGTGGAGCATGTTTTCAGATTACCCTGAGGTTTTGACTGTCTTGGCAATACTGGCCTTGGTTGCCGTTTTTTTCTTTCGTAAGGCTCTGGAGCTCAATAAGTGTCCACAGCAGATCATCTTTGGTTTCATTACTGGGGGGATAGCCGGTAATCTCGGTGACCGCATTTTTAGAGACCCTGCGGAAGTCGTGGACTTCATCGATGTTTACTTGCCCGTGCTTGATTATGATTACCCCGTTTTCAACGTCGCTGACTCGGGAATCTTTATCGGGGCCTTCAGTTACCTGATGCTTGGAATTCTGGAAGCAAGAAAAGAGGTGAGAGAAAAACGAGTGGAGAGAGCGACGAGATGAGGCGATCCGACCTTTTCCCTATTCCACGTTCATGACCTGCTCCCTGAGCTTTTCGACCTCCATTCGAGCCTCAAGAGCGATTTCATTGGAAGCGTTCCGGGCGGATTTAGCGGAAAAGGTATTGAGCTCCCGACTCATTTCCTGAAGGATGAATTCGAGTTTTCGGCCGATGGGCGCATTCGATTTGGTGGTTTTTGCAAATTGAAGAATGTGGCTTTTCAGGCGAGTTATCTCTTCGGTGACGTCGCATTTTTCCGAATAGATGGTCAATTCCTTGAGCACACGCTCATCATCGGCGTCAATTTCAAGGTTGGCCCTGTGCAGTCGTTCGTAGAGCTTTTGCTTAAGTTGTTCGGGCAGGTCTTCCGACGCTGATTCCATTGCCATCACCAACTTTTCAAAATTTAGAAGGCGCAGCTTGAAATCCCGAGAAATTTGCTCTCCCTCCTGGGCGCGCATCTCAAGCATTGAATCCGTTGCCTTTTCCAGGGCTTCCAAGAGATGTTCGTGAAATTCGGTGGAGGCCGAAGGATTCCTTTCCTCCTGCGTCAATTGGATGATCTGGAGAAGAGCTTCCGTAGATAAGGCAAAATCCTCGTCTCTCTTCTTCATGAAATCCTTCAGTTGATCGATCAACTCCTCGGTCTTGGGAGATTGCAGGGCTTTGCCCAAGGCATGAAGATTTTCATGCGATTCGACGCTCAGCGTGACCCGGACCCTGCCTCGGTCGACTTTTTTTTTGATGAAAGAGGAGGCTAGGTACTCGAAGAACTGCCAGTTTTTGGGCGTGTTTACTACGATCTCCAAATTCTTCTTGTTGACCGATGAAACCTCAACGATGAATTTGTACGCCGGTAGGACCAGACTGGTCTGGCCAAATCCAGTCATGCTCTTCATGGAAGCTCAAGTTTCGGAAGGTCTCGAACGCCCATAAGTCTTGCGGCCTCCATGGCATCCTTGTCTCCGCGTCCGCTCAGGTTGACGCAAATGATTTGATCCTTGCTGAGTTCGCGGGCTCTTCGGAAAGCGAACGCCAAACCGTGCGAAGTCTCGAGGGCAGGCAGGATACCTTCCTGCGAGGAGAGCAATTTGAACGCTTCCAGGGCTTCGTCGTCGCCGGCGTTGGCAAACTCGATTCTTCCACGATCTTTGTAGAAGGCATGCTCGGGGCCAATGGCTGCATAATCGAGACCTGCGGAAACCGAGTGGGTCTGGTTGATTTGACCATCCTGATTTTGAAGAATCCAGGTTTTGCAGCCTTGAAGAATTCCCAGCTTTCCTCCTTCGAATCTTGCGGCGTGTTGTCCTTCTTCAAGGGATTTGCCCCCTGCCTCCACTCCCACCAGCCGTACTTCGGGATCCTCCAGAAAATCAAAGAAGAAGCCGATTGCATTACTGCCGCCTCCCACACAGGCGATCAATTCATCGGGCAAGCGTCCTTCGAGTTCGATAAATTGACTTCTGGTTTCCTCTCCAATGATCCTATGAAAGTCTCTGACCATTCCGGGATAAGGGTGGGCGCCCAAAGCCGAGCCGAGGATGTAATGGGTAGTTCTCACGTTGGTCACCCAATCCCTCATGGCTTCGTTGATGGCTTCCTTGAGGGTTTTGCTGCCTGCCTCAACCCCCCGAACCTCCGCCCCGCTGAGTTTCATGCGAAAGACGTTGAGGGCTTGCCGACGCATGTCTTCAGCACCCATGTAAATGACGCACTCGAATCCGAATCTGGCGCAGACCGATGCCGTGGCGATTCCATGCTGCCCGGCCCCGGTCTCGGCGATGATTCTTTTCTTTCCCATTCTCTTGGCGAGGAGAGCCTGCCCGAGGGCGTTGTTTATCTTGTGGGCTCCGGTGTGAAGCAAGTCTTCTCTCTTCAGGTAAATTTTGGCTCCTCCAAGTTGACGGGTCAGTCGCTCCGCAAAATAGAGTTCGGTGGGTCTTCCGGCAAAGGATTTGAGCAGAGAGCTCAGTTCGGCTTGGAAGGAAGGGTCTTTTTTGGCCACCTCGTAGACTTCGGAAAGTTCCCTTAAGGGATGGCAAAGGGTTTCGGGGACGAAGGATCCCCCGTAAGGGCCGAATCTGCCCCTTTCGTCCGGGACCGAATGACGATCGAAGGGGCTGGTTTCTTGTTTGGAGGCATGCATGTCTGAGTTCATGGAAGAATGGATTCGATTTTAGTATAGGGATGTGTACTATGTGGACAACACAAGAAGTGGAAACCGCAAAAAACATCCCTGATTCCTCTGCGCTTCCGGTCATCGTCGTACCGGCTCGGCTCGGATCCACCCGTTTTCCGCAAAAGTTACTCGCCGAAGTCAAGGGCAAGCCCCTCATCCTCTGGACCGCGGAAAGAATAGCCGAAGCAGCTCCCGAATTTGCCTTGCATTTTGCGGTGGATGGCAGCGAAATCGGCGACATCCTCAAGAATTCCGGGTTTTCAGTGGTGGAGACTGATCCCTCCTTGGCGAGTGGCACGGACCGAATTGCTTTCGCCAACCGAGAGATTCAGGCGGAGGCGGTGATCAACGTGCAGGGCGACGAGCCGAGGATTGAGCGTTCGCACATTCTCGCTTTGGTGGCTGCCTTGTCGAAAACCGGGGCCGAAGCCTCCACTCTGGCGGTTCCCTTTCGCTTTGAAGAAGATTTTCTGGATGAGAATCAAGTGAAGGTGGTTCGCGACTCCGAAGGATACGCTCTCTATTTTTCCCGTTCTCCCATTCCATTTGACCGCAGTCATCGGGAGGCTTGGTCGGAGAAATTCCCTCAACCCAGACCTCTCAAGCACCTTGGACTTTATGCTTACAAGGCAAGTTTTTTGGAATGCTTTTCCGGTTTGCCGCCAGGAGCCTTGGAAGAAAGGGAAAAACTCGAGCAACTCAGGGCATTGGAGTGTGGTTTCAAAATAGCGGTTTCGGTGGTGGAATCGGAGACCCTAGGGATCGACGTTCCCGCGGATCTGGTCAGTTTTGCGAGGCTTGTCGAAAGCGAATGATCAGATCCAGTCCCTTGCTGCAGAAATTCTTCGTGAGGCAATTATTGCTCGCGACCTGCATCAATACCATCCTCCTTACCGGCATTCTTCTCTACGGGAATTTGCACAAGCACGGAGACTTTTTTCTGCAGACCTTGGGTTTTTCGTCGGATTTGGTCATCGAATTGGTTCTTCATCTGGTACCTTATTCCCTATCCATGGGACTGCCTTTCGGGTTCTCCTTGGCCGTGCTGTTTTGCGTAGGCAGGTGGGCTGCGGACCGGGAGATTTTGGCCTTGAGGTCGCATGGTATCAGCCTCTGGCAATGGACCTGGCCAATCTTCGCAACCGCCCTTTTTCTTTCCATGGTCTCAATGTACGCGACCTTGGAGTGGGGACCCGTTAACCGAGCCAAATTCGAGGAGCGCAAAAGGGAAATCGTTTGGGGAAACCTGCGGAACCTGATCTCCACTCAAGGACAGATCGAATTTTCCATCCCTTCCTCCTCGCAAGATTCTCAATTTTCCGGCCTCGGCGCCTTTTCTTCGAGCAAGCTTTCCAAGGTGGCGATTTCCGTCTCCGAGGCCTTGGAGGATCGATGGAAAAAAGTAAGGCTGGTCCTGACCGGCGAGGATAACCAAATTCTTTCGGTCCTTCATGCCAATCATGCCCAGGTCGCCAGAAGCGACGATCTTAGCAAACTGATTCTTCATTTGAGGGACGTCGACGTCGAGCCCGGCTTCGATGAAGGTCCGTCTCAGGATAAGTTGTCCAATGGCTTCCTTTCCTTCAAAAAATGGAAGCAACCGGTCGTAATCGACGTTCTCGAGAAGGCAAATTCCAACCGACTGCCTTTCAAGAGAATGGGCATCATGGAAAAGCTTGCCTATATGGAAAGTGCTCCAAGCGAGGAACAACTTCGAGAAGTAAGGTTTCTCATTCACAAAGGGCTCGCTTTGGGGTCATCCCCTTTTTTTCTCGGGCTTTTCCTGGTTCCTTTGGCGGCCCAACGGGGGCGAAGGGAAAGCATGATCAACCTCTTGATCGGAATTCTGACTTGCCTGTCTTATTTTGCCATCGGATCTTTCATGGGTAATTTTCTGATCCAAGACGAATGGGGTTTTTGTTCTTGGTGGTGTCCCAACTTCCTGTGTCTCTTTTTCGGGGCCCTTTTGATCCGCAGAGGAAACTAGTTAACAAAAAAACTATTTAATTAGCTGATACAATTTTTAAAGGGGCGAACTTGAAGAAATAACCGGAAAATGAAAGTTTTTCTTTGAAAATAATCAAATTTTTCATGTAAGATTCAAGCAACAACTGCTAATAGCCTAAAAGCCCAATCATCATAATCATCAGCGCCATGAATAGAACTTCCTTCTTTTTTCTCAGTTTGTCCTCTCTTATCGGAAGCAGTTTATCGTCTCTTGGCAGTGGGGTGGGGGGCTATTCAGCCAGCAACACCTTCACCGTAAATTCCGGAAACAGCACCAATCCGACTTACCAGATCGCATCCGCTTCGATCAGCGGAGATCCCGTGTACGTCGGGTTCGTAAGTTCACGGGACAGCTCATCCGTTACCTTCGACACTGGGACGGATGAAAACAACGCCACCACTTATCCCTTTGCCGGAGCCGGCGTCTTCAACCCCAACGCCCAAATCCCCAACCTTACCGCCACCCTTACCGCTGGGGCGGTGTCGTCCATTTCCGTTAGTTATCCGGGCGGTTACGATGCCACCGGTTCCGGTTTTACCAATGCTCCCGAGATAGTGGTCGCTGCTCCTGACGGTGGAGGTGAAGCTGCGATTGCCACCGCCACGCTGTCCAGCGGTGAGATAACCGGCATAAGCGTTACGTCCGGAGGTTCCGGATATACCGCTGCTCCGTCCGTAACCGTTTTAGGCGGGCCTCATTTTCTGAGAAACACAACGGAGGGAAGCGATTATTTCGGTAGATATTTTCTCATTTCCTCCAACACCACCACCTCCTTGACTCTCGATACCTCCCGAAACAACGGCGACGCCATAACGGACGTATTCCAAGTGGGCGATACGGTGGAAGTCGTGCCGGCTCCCACCTTGGGTTCTTTGTTCGGAAGCGATACCTCGGATCTTCCGACTAACTGGTCCGTCGGCTTCCAGGACTCTTCCGACTGGGTTTACGTTTGGGATCACACCTTGAAAGGCTATTTTGCCTACCTTCACCTAGGGCACGCCTATGAACCCGGTCTTCCAAGGGGATGGTACTCCTCCTATTCAATTGCAGACGGCATCAAGAACAACAAAGTCATCTACCCTGACGAAGCTTTCATCGTCACCAAAAGAACGGCCGGAAACGTGAGCTTCACCTTTGAGGGTACGGTGCAGACCAATGATCAGACCTTGTTTTTGCCGGAGGGCTACAACCAAGTCCTCGTCAACAACCCTTACGGGACCGATTTGCTGTTGGGCGAGCTCATTCCATCCACCTCCATCGGAACGGGGGCGAGTAAGTTCAATCCGGGTACCAGCGCTTCTTCCGCGAACACCGACACCGTTTCCTTCCTGCAATCGGACGGCTCTTGGAAAACCTTCTGGTACGACAGCACCTCCAGTTCCAACCCTAGTGTTACCGCTTCTCACGTCATCGGCACCCGCAGACCTAGAGAATCAAACGCACCAGCTACCACCATGGATCAGGATGACTTCTACATCGGCAATGGTGCCATCAGCAATTTGGAAAGCTGCGACTCCGACGGTTCCAACCCCACCACTGCCAATAACGACAAAAACTACACCAAGATCACCATCTCTAACGGAACTTCCGATCTTCAAGGCTTTCAGATCACCCTAGCGTCCGTACAAGGCTACAAATTAAACGACGACGGCACCAAGGAAGCCAATGCAACCACAGGCTTGGAGGTTGAGTCTCCCGCCCGTGGAAGCGTGATTTATTCCAACCTTATTGGGACTCATGAGATTGTAAGCAGTGGTTCCGGCTATGTGGTGATCGAAAAGCAAAGGGACGTCACCCTCAAGTCGGACGAGCAAGATGCGGCCGCTTCCAATGCAACCGCAAATTGGGCGATCGGATCCCTTGGCTCCGGTTACTCGGCCGACGCATCCTTCTATTGCGTGGCAGGAGGCGCCACCACGAATGCCAAGGGCACGATTTCAACGAGTGGTACCATTACCGTATCTACGGCAGGAGCGGGCTACGGCGACATTCCCCAAGTGATCGTCACCGGTGGCGGATGGAGAACTTCGGGTTCGGGTTCGACACCTCGTGGAGACTATACCGTCGGTTCTTCAGAAGGGGTTTTGATTTATCGTGGCTATTCGACCGGCACCAAGACGTTCTTGGCCTCCAGTAACCCCAACAATTGACCTTTCCAGATTTCCCGAACGGCCGAGTTTGTTCTGGCTCGGATTGGGTTTTACCCTGAGAACGCCTTCCTTACGAGATAAAATCTCACCCTCTGCGTTTTTTGCAGTTTTTTTTGTTTTGCAAGAGGGGTAAGTCTTTCAAAAAGATACCGGATGGTATCCGTAAAAGCCGAAGAGCCCATGAAAGGTCTTAAATCGTCGACCCGCGTCAGCATAATCAGCGGAGGCCCTTTTTTCCATTGGATAGCAGGTGAAAATAAATTTTGAAAAGACGTTTAGGGGAATGCATGACTTTTGCTTTGCCAAGCGAGGTAAGCAAAACCAGGAAAAAGCATAATTTCGCAAAGGGAATAAGCTCTTACTGACCGCCGGCATAGAACTTAGTCCGGTGGATTGGAAGGGAAAAGCGGCGACCTACTTGGTCCGCCACGA
Organism: Opitutia bacterium; assembly: GCA_038116775.1. Classification (GTDB taxonomy): domain Bacteria; phylum Verrucomicrobiota; class Verrucomicrobiia; order Opitutales; family Seribacteraceae; genus Seribacter. The sequence continues at coordinate 7,925 of JAYOEB010000050.1, forward strand.
ACCGTTTTTCAGATCGCTTGCAAATTCGAAGAAGACGATACGGGAAGGTGCGGACTGTTCGAGATTGATCCAAATCCAAGTATTGAGCTGGTAGTCGAATAGATAGGGGTACACTTCATTGCCCGTCCAGTACCAGGACTCAAGCCGGTCGATCCAAACCCAGGCATGTTCCGACTGGTTTTCCGCTTCGGGCAGATGAACCCAACCAAGGTGCACGTGATACAGCCACGAACTTTCGGTATTCCAATAGGTTCCGAACCAATCGCTTTGCCACCAACTGGAGGAAAGATTTTGGGCCCCATATACGAGGGGTTCCCTTTCGAAGATAGCTTCGACCTCAGTATTCTGGGAAAGAAAGATGAAAGTGTTCAGGGCGTATTCGTCTTCCACTTCAGCTCCTGTCCAACGGACGAAATCATATCCCTTTTGGGGGAAGGCTTTGATCTCGGCCCAGCCTGTGCCGAAGATGCCCGATCCGGAAACGCTTCCGTGCAGAATGTCCGCGGTGAGCACCCGCAGGTTATGGATCCCAAGTTGATCAATGAGCGGAAGTTCGGCAGGATCGAAATTCGGGTCCTCCTTGAAGTGGGCGATCAACTCCTTGTCTTGATTGAGGTTGATGGTCGTATTGGCGGCGTTTGGATCCAGAACCTCGATCCCTTCCCATCGGTCGAACAC
>JAYOEB010000050.1:8612-13349 GCA_038116775.1 Opitutia bacterium
ATTTGGCGGATTGATTGACGAGTCCCTGCCCAAAAGTCCAACCGGAATTTTCGGGAGAGATGGAAATGGACAATTCAACCGGGTTGATGGGGATGAAACGGGCGTTGATGATCATGGGCTTGGTAATGGCTACTTCGATACTGCTTTGTCCGGTTCTGTAGAGGTCGCCGGACGAACTGGTCCACTTTTCCAATTCGTAGCCCGGAATGGGGGTGGCATGGAGAGAAACGGACTCCCCATGAGTAACCTTTCCGGAAACGATTTCCCCGGACCCTCGACCCGTCCATTCTACCTCCCCTTTTCCGGAGGGACTGGCGATGACCTGGGCTTCATGCATCAATTTTTGAAAGACCGCGACGAGATCGGAAAAGCCGGAAATCTGAATATTTGAACTGGCGGAGGTGGAAATGCTGTTTCCGTGCTCATCCTCCCATCTCAAGAATTCGAATCCATCGTTGGGGAAAGCGGTGAATCTGGCGACGGCCCCCAAGGCGAAGGAATCCCCGCCGGTGATGGTCCCGGCCGTTTCCGAGATCGGATTGCCGAAGGGATCGAGAGCCAGGACTTCTTTGTTGATTTCGATCAAGGTCTCGGAGAATTGAGCGATCACCGTGGTGTCTCCTTCGATTGTGATCGTCGTGGACAGGGAACTGGGGTCTTCGACGAGTCCGGACCAGAAATCAAACCGATTTCCGGGAAGTGGGATTACTTCTATGGACACGACCGTACCATAGGCAAAGGTGTATTGGTTATTGGTGGTGAAGGCATTACCGCCGTCAATGGGGGAGGTCAATAGATTCAACCCGTAGGTTTTGGGTTGGAAGATGGGGCGTACGGACAAGGTGTCCAGAATCGTAAAAGTCAGGGTTTCATCGTCCGACTCCGGCGTAAGGGACTGGGAGAACTCCCACCTTTCGAATTCAAAATGTTGGTCGGGCACCGCCGTGATCTCCACCAAATCACCATAGGAAAAGATTTCTTCCTCTTCGATTCCGGTTACCGAGCCTCCATCGGAATCCAAAACGTGAACCCTGATTTCCGAGCCGATGAAGTTGGCCTGCAGAGACAAATCGAAATCGAGGACCGGCTCGATCTCCGGCTCCGTGGGAAATGGAATGATTTCATCGTCGGCTATGCTGCTGATGAGAATTTTCCCACCCAGGTAAGGACTGGCTGAACTGCAGTAAAAAAGCTCCTCCGGGCAATCTTCTGGAATGGTAAATGAGAAGATTCCATCACTGGCTTGGGAATCCGATGTCCCATCCGCGTATGCCTCCGAAGCCGACGAGCCTTTTTCTTCGGCGAGAAAAAAGGTTTCGCCTTCCGGAAGATCAATCGAAAATTGATACACGTAACCCTTGAGCAAACGCAAGGTGGGGCTTTCTTTGCCGTCGATGAAAAGGCTTTGTTCGGAAGTATTGATCGCAGATTGCTCTTTCGTCACCGCATAAGCGAGAGTCTTGTCGATGGTCCAGCTATGGAAAATTTGGTTCTCTCCCGCTTGCGCGGTCAAAACCCTACTGGTTGCAGTGGGTAGGTCGTCGGAGGCTCCGCTAACCGTGCCCTTGGTCTCGTCGAAATCAACCAGCAACTTATGAGTCATGGGAGCGAAGTTGGCGGTGATCACGGAATCGGATTCCGGGCTGATCGAAACGAGTTCGCTTTTCCAGGACGGTTCGAAGCCAAGGGAACCTTCGGCGCTCCAACCGAGGAATGAAAAGCCTGGGTTTGCCGTGGCATTCAATTCTCGGTCGACGGTATCGGTGGCTACGTTCCAGACCCGGGAGTCGGGATCATCGAAGAGCGAGCCTGCTCCGCCGGGGGAGGCGACGAGGTCCAGGGTCACCAAGTCGGGGGGAATCGCAGAAAAGACCGCCTTCACCGTAAAATTAGAATTCATGTTGAGGGACAAGGGGTTGTCGGTACTGTTGTAGGATCCTCCGCTCGAACGGACCACGATCCATTTTTCCAACTGATACCCCCGAGGAGCGGAGTCGTCGGCATCGCCGGGGGTGGCGACCACTTCGGCCGTCGTCCCGGAATCAAAGACGGTTCCTGCCGTCACCGAACCGGAACCAATCACGGAGGTGGAGAGAGACCTCTGAATTCGGGAGAATTCGGCTTGAAGGGATAGGTTGCCATCCGGAATCGTCAAGACAATGGAGGCGTCGGATGGATCGTTGGTCCCGAAGTCCCCGGTCCAACGTTCGAATGCGTAGTGGGTTTGCGGACTGGCCTTGATTGAAACCCTCGAATCATAGGCATAGCTACCGGTGCCGTTTGCCTCGCCACCCACGGAGTTCGTGACCTCGAGGTGATATAGGTTTTTCTCAAAGGTTGCTGTCAGGGAGAAACTGGAAGCGGGAATGAAGCTGATGGAGTCGGAAGTGGGATCAAAGAGATCGGATCCGTACCATCTCTCGAAGTGCCATCCCCTGTTGGACTCGGCGGTTAGATTGACTTGGGTCGCGGAATCCGGGGTAAGGGCGAAACCTTCGCTTGCCCCGTTGACCAGTCCGTCTCCATCGATAAGGACGGAAAGATCGTAGACATCCCGCGAAAAGACCGCGTGCAGGGAAATCGCAAGCGGAGCGGCGGCCAAGTTGATGAGAGAGGAACTCGAGTTTTGGGCCACGAGAAACTCGACGTCTCCCTCCCAATGGGAAAAATGCCAACCAACTTCCGCAGTGGCGGCGACACTGGGAGCGTCATGAATCGAGTAGTTGCCTTCGCCTACCACGGAGCCCCCGTCCGAGGAAGACGTGGAAACCGAATATGCGTTTTCCGAAAAGACCGCCGTCAGGGAAACCGGTCCGGAAACCCCGATCTTGTTTCGGGCCTCGTTGACCCCGAAGAGGAGAGAGGACGTGGAGGCGGCGTCTCCCTGCCATTCGGAAAAAGTGTATCCGACTTGGGCGGTTGCATTCAATTCGTACACGCCAAAATGTTCCCACGGTCCGTTGCCCGGGTTGAGGGACACGTTTCCTCCTTCTCCCTCGTCCACCGATACGATGTAGGCCTTTTTCTGAAAATTCGCGGTGACCGTGACGGGACCCGTGGCTTTGCTCATGTTGGCCTCGGTCTCTGCGGAGAAGGCTTCGAGGAGGACGTCTCCCGGATCGGTCCAAACCACGAATTCATAGCCTTCCAGAGCCGTGGCGCTGACCGAAACGAGCGAGAGGGCCGATTGCTCTCCCGACTCGGGCAGGACCGATGCCCCGCCTTCCCCCATGGCAAGTTCCAGGTGGTAGGTGATCAGGGAAAAATTCGCATGGTAGCTGGCGTCTCCCTGGACGATGAAGGAGGTCAGGGGATTCGTTTGGGACTCCAGCAAATGGAGAGAATTGCTCGGGCTCGACCAGTGGGAGAAACTGTAGCCGAAATCAGGCTCGGCGAAGAGGGTGTAGTTGCTGTCGAAATAAAAATAGTCGGGAGGATCCACGACGTTGGCCGATCCACCCGTGGAAGCGGTGATGGAAATCGAATGGGGAAGCGGGGCGAAGACTGCGATCAGGGTGTGGTCTTGCTGAACGGTCAGGGTAGTGCTCTCGGAGACGTTGGAATCGGGGCCAAACCCCTCCCAATGAGAAAATTCATAACCGGTGTCGGGAGTGGCGGTGAGGTTGACGACCGAGCCGTATGGATGGACGCCGGCTCCGGTAGTAGAGCCTTTTCCGGTCTGGTTGATCACGACGTTGAAGTCCTTGGGTTCGAAGACCGCGGTAATGTTGCGGTCTGCGTCCATGGTCACCGTAGTCTGGGCGAAGCCAGGCTGGGCTACGCCGTCTCCCAACCATTCGACGAATTCCATGTTTGGATCCGGATTTGCGGAAATCGGAACGACGGTACCGTAATTGTAACTGGGTTCAAGGCTGTCGACGCTGCCGAAACCGGAGACGTTTACTGTCAAGTACGACTGAAGCTCCAGAGAGGTGGTGAAGTTGTTGTCGGGGTCCTCGAAGAAACTACCGTATTTCCAGTCGGATCCGGCCGGAGCAGTGCCCGATGCGATCTTAAGGTAGTAGTTTTCAGGGATTCCCCCTTTGAAGGTAGGCCACGCCCAGTCGGTTCCTGTCACCGTGTTGTAACGGGCGGAAGGTCCGACCGTGGTGTCGTCGTAAAAGCGGATGCAGAGAGGGGTGCCGGGCTCCGGTTCCTCTCCGGTAATGACGAAGGGCGCCTCCACCTCATAGGTAGCTGGCTCGTAGGGGAAGACCGTCACCAAATTACTGGATCGCCTAAAAACCGTAGTGAAGGAAAACATGCCGTCGGAGAACCCATAGCCCGTGCTCGAGTCACCTACTCGGGTCCCTTCGGTCAGGGGAATCCACGAACCTAGAAAGTGATTGGCCAAGTCGTCGTCGTTGGCTTCATCGAAATAACCAAGGGTAACGACGTAGCCCGTGCCGTTGCCGCCGCTACCGATGCTAAGAGGATTGCCATAGCGGTCTTTGAGGAGTTCGGGGTCTCCGTCTGCCGTGACGGTCGACCAGTGGATGACGATCGTTGGATCGGCGGCCCTGATAATCGGGGCGAACAGGAGGATAAGAACCACTAGTAATGGGATCGAGCGAAAGGATCGGGAATCAATCGATGCCCCAAATGTAAAAAGCGCGCTTTTTATGAATTTAATCATTAGGGGCTAAACGGACAAAATACCATGATAGTCTGTAATAAAAATATAACTACTAATCCTGCCTATAATCAAGAAATATCGGATTTCATGCAAGCCTGCTT
>JAYOEB010000050.1:13359-14314 GCA_038116775.1 Opitutia bacterium
AACATAATGTTTGACTTTAAGTTCTTATGAGTTGAAATTATATGTAAGTTTCCTTCGCCGATGCCCGTTAAACTTAATGTAATTTTGTTATTTTGTCTTTCGACGACGTGCTTTGGCGTCGTTGACCCAAACAAGCAATATTACATCGACTGGGCCACGCACTTCGGTCCTTCCTCTTCAGTCATCAAGCATGGTAACAATCCAAGTTCTGCTCAGCTTCTTTATGGTTTGAACGCTGCCGGAGCATCGGCAGCTGGCTTGGCCCATGACAATTCCACGCCCGATAATACCGGAGATCTCATTCAGATCGGTTTCTTTGATACGGACGGAGTAGCCGATAGTTCCTTCACCCCGAATACCGACACTTCCAACCCCTTCACGGGTATTTGGACCCCCCTTACCGAAGCTACGACCATTGGTCACAAAGTATCTTCTTCGGACTCCTTTGTCGGATCCGGGTTGTTCGCTTTCAAAACCAGATTGCATGATCAGGAAGACGACGTGGACCCTTCGAGCGAAGTCTTTTCCGCCGGGCCGCCGGCCCTCTACTACGATGATGTGATTGATACCAATTATGGTGTCAGCTCGCCTTACAGGATTTCGGAGGATTTTTCATCGTCCGATCTTTGGAAGAAAGTGGACGCTCTTACCGCTGCAACCAATCCATTGATCGGCATCCGATTTTATGATTTGGATACCTCATCCAACGCCCAAGGTTCAAATTCCGACCTTACTCCGGACAACGGCTCCTCCAGATACAATACAATCATGAACCAGAACTGGACGTTTCCTTCCGGTGGTAACACCCTTAGCATGAGCCTTCACACAAGTGCGGCCGGGGGGCCGCTCGACAGGAAGCTTGTCGTTGAATTCGACACCACCACCGACGGTACCGGTACCGGTGCCACCGCGACGGCCCGGCTCGGGGCCGGAGCCAAGACGCGCAGTTCCCAGA
>JAYOEB010000051.1:0-14292 GCA_038116775.1 Opitutia bacterium
TGTTTTCACTATGAAATCTAAGCTAACCGGATAAGTGTGAAAGATGGGCAGAAAATATAGTTTTGCGAAACATGAAAAAGAGATGAAAGAATAACTTTTTAAAATTATTTTTTAATACCATCAATTACTTCAAGACAAGGTTATACTCCATTTAAAAACCGAAATCATATGACTTCAGTATATAACAGGTAATTACGCCTACTGGATCTTGGCGGTAAAAGCTTCGGGAATCATGATCGGAGTCATCGATCCGCTCGCCTGATCGAATCGGACACAGGCCGCCACTACCTCTCCGACCGCCGCCTTTACCCGTTCGCCGTCCTCATCTTTCCAAAATTGAAAGGCATAGGCAATCGAGCGATCCCGAATCTCGGTAATAATCAATTTCACTTCAACCTCCTCTTCAAAGCGCAAGGGACGCTTGAAGCGACACGATGTCTTGACCCGGGGCCAGCCAAACCGGCCGTTCTCGTCTTCCATATCCACGGAAAGACCCAGGCTGCGGAGGAATTCGTGTTCGCAAATCTCCATCCAACGATAGAAATTCGTAAAGTGCATGATGCCGGCAAGATCGGTTTCGCTAAACTCGACTCTTCGGGTGATGGAAAATTCGGTAGGCATGAATTTGATTCTAGTTTCTTACGGTGACGAGGGGCAAAAGAATTCGCTCAACCAAGTCGCGAGCGAGTACTTCGTTCGAATACCTCGCCACTACTCCATGATGGCCGCGCTGGCCGATTGCCCGTGCCTGGCGAAGATCGCCCAGCATTTCGCCCAAGGCCCCGGACAAAGCGCCATTGGAATGCTTGTCGTATAAGCTCCCCCCCCCGGTGGTTTCCACGATTTCGGGAAAGGCGCCGTCATGGGGCAAGACCACGGGAACACCAGCCGCCATCGCCTCGACCACATAGAGACCAAAGGCTTCCGGGTAACGGGCAGGCACGGAGAAAACGCTTAGTTTCTTCAGAAAATCCAATTTTTCAACCCGACTGAGATTGGGCTGCATGGAGTATTCCTTCTGCAGCCCCGCTTGGGTCAGTTTCCGTCGCTGTTCTTCGACAAAGGGCTTGTCTTCGGCGGTCATGCCTCCGGCTATCGCCAATCGAAGCTCGGAAAAATCATTCTCTCTCTTCAACTCAATGAAGGAGTCGATCAGCAAGTCCAGACCTTTGAGTGGGGACAAACGGGCCAAGTAGCCCAAGACGGGGATTGTCGGAGATTCCTGAGATGGCTCGAAGCCATCCAGGGTGATGCCGTTTGGATGATGATGGATTTCATGGGGGGGGATCTTGAGACGCTCCGCCATAAGATCGCCGAAATAACGGCTTGGAGCGATGCAACCGTCGAGTTCGGCGACGTCGTTGCTCAAAAGCCGCCAGGCTTCTCCTCGGTATTCGGGCAAAAGAGAATCCAAAAAGGAATCTTCGCCCTGGAGAAAGCCGAGAACCGGGACCCTTAGCTCGCGCTTCAGGACTTTTCCGATGCCGGCAAGCATGACCGTGGAAAGCAGGATTGCGTCGGGAACGCCCTCTTTTCGAAACCAACCCAGCACTTTTTTGACTTCTTTGACGAGAGGACCCGCCTCCCCCTTGAAGGTGGACAGGGTAATTTCCCCAAGATCCTCGCTCGAGGTCATTCCGCTCCGGGCTGCGGCTTTCCTGAGAAGCCACTTGTTGTCGAATGCCTTGTCTACCCAGTGCGGGGTTTTGCGAAATAAGGAAAACTTGTGCTGAAGGTAGACGTTGATGCCTCCAAAGAAAATGGGCTCGTCTCCGGTCGCGGAATCCTCGTCCAGGAAATGAGGCAGATAAGTGGGCAGCATGCTTACCTCATGTCCTTGGGAAATGAGATGCTTGGCCAGCGAATTGTCCCGCATGCAAACCCCACAGTAGTAATTGCCCGTTCCGGGCGTTAGGAAAGCGAGCTTCACGAAGAAGCGTGAACCAGCCCGTGCTCGATGGGTTCGGGCAGTTGGGCAAGGTCGGCCATGGATTCGAACAATTCCTTGAAATCCTGATCGTCGACGTTGCCGATCAGGCAATCCGTCAGCGCCGAGCGAAGGTGTTCGCCCCTCTGGATCAAATCTCCAAAGCTGAATTCCGGATCGTAAAAGGCGTACACGATCTTTCGCATGGTCTCGATGGAGGACTGCATGCGCTTGCCGTATGTCTCAAAGGATGAGGAGCGAACGGGTTGGCCGGCATGAAGGGCCTTGTCGATTTCGTCCGCCAGCATCACCCCGCTCTTGAGGGCCAGAAAAACACCGGATGAGAAAACCGGATCAAGAAAACCAAGGGCATCCCCGGCAAGGACCAGACCATCCATCGAACAAAACTTGTTCCGATAGGAATACTCCCCCGTAATCCGATATTCACCCGTTTGTTCGCCTTCCGCGAGATGTTCCTTGATCCATGCGTTGTTTTCGACCTCGCGCTGAAAAATCTCCGCATGATCCTTGGTCGACCCATTGAACAGATAATCTCTCTCGGCGACGATCCCCACGCTGACCACGTCGCCGCTTAGAGGAATGTACCAAAACCAGCCCTTGTCAGGCAGGTAGGCCACGGTGGTGGCCCCTTCGTCCAACCCCGGATCCCGCTTGGCTCCCTTGTAATAGGTCCACAAAGCCACTTTTTTCAATGCCGGATCCCGCACCATCCAGTTTTCCTTGTGAGCCGCAAAGCAGTCCCGACCGGAGGCGTCGACGACGACGGACGCCCTCAGTTCGAGTTCACCCAATTCCTTGGATATGACCTTGATCCCCTCCACTTGGTTTGCCGATGACTTGATCAGGCTCTTGGCTTTGGTTTCCTCCATCACGCTGGCCCCGCGCTCTCTGGCTTTGTTCATGATCATCTGATCAAATTCGGAACGCCACACCTGCCAGGTGGTGGAGGATGGATGGTCAAAGTGTTGAAAAAAGTAAAAAGGCTGGGAGAGAAACCCATCCTGACGGACGAATTGGACGCAATATTTCCGGGGATTGGCGGATTGCATCAACTCATCGACGAGCCCAAGTCTTTCCAGAGGAAAATAACAAAAGGGCATGAGGGATTCGCCAACGTGATAACGGGGAAACTTTTCCTTCTCCACAATCAGAACCTCGTGGCCTTTTTCAGCCAGCAAGGCCGCGGTGCTGGAGCCTGCCGGGCCGCCCCCGACGACAATGGCGTCGTATTTGGTTTTGAGGGATATCATGACATATGCATCCATTCAATCCGCAGGCGCGTGGTTCTCAAGCTCATTTGACTTCAAGATGCGGCAAAATTTCAACGATCCTGGCAATCGATTCGCCCCTGGCATCGGTTATTTCATTGCTTCGCCCATACAATAGATCGCTTTCCACCGACCCAAAGGCTTCGACGATCGATTCGTCCGGCCTGATCTGCAGAAAGGCTCTCGGAGTCGAGGAATAAGGTATGCGGTGTTCGTTTAAAAGCCCCCCCAAGGGCCGCTTGGCCTCAAGGATAAGGTTTCTTACGTCCTCGGGCAACCGCCTTAGGGCAATCTCGATGGCCCCGTACTCCACCACCTTCTCGGGGCTTTGACTCTTGAGCAACACTTCCCGGAAGTAGGACCTTCCGTCATTGGAGGATCGAAGTGAGTGAATCGTAATTGAAGATTCATGAAAGCCTTCCAAGCGAGAGGTCATGTCTCCTTCATGCACGAGCAGGGAATAATAGGGTTCCGGCACTTGGGCGGGGTCCAGACTCTCATAGCTAAGCTTGGACAGACCACGAGCCATACGCATGAAACTCAAGGGATAGAGCAGATCGGGAAAAGCAGTCATAAGTCAGACGTATCGGGAGTCCTGATGCTGAGGAAGAAAAAGGTCGTGCAGCATGGAGTCGACGCGGAGCAAGGCGTCGCGGGAAAGCTCGTACCCTCCCTCTTCTTCGATCAGGTCTCCCCGTTCTTTCCATTCCTGAAAAAGGGATCCATAGCGTTCGCCCAGTTCGATCCCAAACTTTTCCTTGAAATATCCGCGATTTACCTTTCCCAATTTCCACTGCAGGATCAATTCACGGATGAAGCGTTCTTCCTCCGTCGTCATCAGGGCTCTGCGAATTACGGATTTGGAGGTCTCCACAGCTTCGCAATATTGATCGAAATGGGTCAGGTTTTGGTAATGTATGCCGCCAAGATGACCGAAGGACGCGACGCCCAAGGCAACCATGTCGGCCCCCGACCACAAGCGGTCGCGATAAACGAATTTGGTGGTTTGGGGATTTTTGACAGCGGTGCAGGTGCTGGTAACCGAATATCCGGCTTGCTCGAGCCTGGCGAAGGCTTCCTTGACCCACCGCCTTTTTTGGGGCCACTCCGCGACCGGGGCGGATAACCGGCCTTCTTGCTTCATGTTTTGGTAAATCGTGGTGTTGAAGGGTACCTCCATTTGGTAGATGGTTACGCAGTCCGGCTCCAATTCGACTGTTTTTTCGACGCAATCCAGCCAATTGTCATCCGTTTCATCCAGCATCCCGGCGATCAAGTCGACGTTGACGTTGGCAAAACCGAGATTGCGGGCAAATTCATAAGCCCTGAAAATTTCAGCCGAACGATGGGCTCGTCCATTGGTTTGCAGGATGTGATCGCTGAAATTTTCAACTCCCAGGCTGAGACGGGTAACCCCAAAATTCTTGATCGCTTCCAGCTTTTTTTCAGTAAGCGTGCCGGGTTCGCATTCGAAGGTCACCTCTTCCGCTTCATCCCAAGGCATGATCTCCTTCATTCGGTCGGTGAGTTCGGAAAGCTGTTGCGCGGAAAGGTAAGAGGGCGTGCCTCCTCCGAAATACACGAATTTCGGCTTACGCCCCTGTAGATACGGGCTTTGCGAATAAGCCTCAAATTCCTTCATCGTCGCCGACAAATACCTGCGGACGTCGCTGGAATTTTTATCGGTGTACACCCGAAAATAGCAAAAATGACAACGCTTTCTGCAGAATGGAACGTGATAATAAAGCCCGAGAGGAGCCGTGCCTGGAGCCGGACTGTTCAGCATGCTCTGCACGCAGGGAACGTCCTTTTCCTTCCAAAAGGAAAAAGGGGGATAATTGGAAACGAAATAGTTTCCGACTTTGGTCTTGTCCCTCGTGTGCCGATCCGGCTTGATTTCAGTTTCCCTTATCACGACTACCTTTCTACGGTAAAGGCATAGACCTTTCCATCCTCACAACCAACGATAATTTTATTTTCCAGCACCGCCGGGGTCGAGGAAATCGATTCCCCAATCTCATAGGAGGTGATGGCCCTGCCGTCTTCGGCGTCGACAAGGTAGAGGCTCCCGTCCATTGATCCAAACACCACCGTTTTTCCAGCCACGACCGGGGATCCGTCAATTCTCCCTCGAGCCGAAAACCTCCACTTTTGCTTTCCCGACCTTCGATCAATCGCATGAAGCCCCTTGTCTCTTCCTCCGATGAAGACGGTGTCTTCATTGACCGCAGGGGAAGAAAAATAAGGGAAATTCTTTTCCCTGTAGCTCCAGAGCTGAACGCCTGAATTTAAATCGAAGGCCATGACCGAACGATCCATGTTGCCAACGTAGCCGACTCCATCGGCCACCGCCACGGATGCAGCAATCGGGGCCTCGACCTCCAGGGACCGTACTTCCTTCCCATCCTCCAATCCGATGAGGTAAAGCATGGCGTCGCATCCGCCAAAGACGACGTAGCGATCCTCAAAGATCGTGGGCACCCCATTCACGTAGTTCTGCGTTTCGAATTTCCAAATCAGGCGGCCGCTTTCGGCATCAATGCAATGAACGAAATTATCGTAACTTCCCACGACGATTACCTCGTCCCTCGACTCCGGCCGCATCGCCTGATTGGCCGCCCCCATGATTTCTCCATCCGTCTCGTATTTCCAAATCAATTTGCCGCTTATCTCATCAATTGCATAGAGAAAGCCGTCCGTTGCTCCCGCATACACCTTTCCTCCATAAACCAAGGGGGGAGCTTCGATGGCCATCTCCGCCTTGAACCTCCATTTTTCCTTACCGGTGGACACGTAAACGGCGTGCAAAACGCCAAGATCGGAACCGACAAAGGCAACTCCGCCGGAAACGACTACGGAGGATTTCAGAAAGTCACCCGTCTTGAAATCCCAGTCCAAAACCAGTCTTTTCCCGAGCAATGCCTCCGCCCGTCCCTGCAAGGACGCATTCCCCCGATGCCTCGGCCATTCTTCGACCTCTTCCGCATGGGTCGAGCCTTGCGCCCATACCGCAAGAAATGCGAAAACCAACGGAAACGGGTTCGGTGGGAAAATTCTCTTCCGTTCCTTCATTCTCCTACTTTGCCCAAGGCTGCTCCAAGACGCAAGTGGTTGAGTCCAGCAATTGAGCGAAAATCTTCTCAAAGACCTCAGGACCGACGGACCGCGGGTTGAAGCCAGCGGTCCACTGTTCGGACGCTTCGACCGCCAAGTCCATGACCTCCGACTTTGCAAAGCCGACTTCGGCAAGAGACCCTGGAAAACCCGCCAAGTCCAGAAACTCGCAAACCCTGCGAATGAGTCTTGCCGCCGCGCATGAGTCCGAATCCCCCTGCTCGACAAGCTCGACGGACCGGGCCAAATCGGCATAAATTTCACAAACAGCGGGATCGATCGCATTGTAACTCATGACCGCGGGCAAAGCCATCCCAACAGCCATTCCGTGGACGATCCTTTTTCTCGCGGTCAGCGGGTTGGCCATCGAATGAGCCGCCCCCAGCATGCTTCGCTCTATGGCGGCTCCGGCATGAGAAGCTCCAAGCAAAAGTTCTCCCCGGGCGTTCAAATCCCCAGGGTCTTTCAACACCTTGGCCAAATTCCGCTCGATCAGCCTAAATGCGATCTGCGAATGCCGGTAGGAACTTTCGTTTCTTTTGATGCAGACCGCGGATTCCAGAGCATGAGCCAACGCGTCGATGCCGGTAGAGGCCGTCACCTGAGCCGGTTGCGAAAGGGTCAGGACGGGGTCCAGGATCGTTACCGCCGGCAAGGCCTTGGGATCACCACAAGCCATTTTGCAATGGGTCTGATCATCCGAAATCAGAGCAAAGGACTGACATTCGCTTCCCGTTCCGGCCGTTGTGGGAATCGCCAGCAATGGCAACATTGTCTTTTCCGCCCTACCCACGCCCCAGTAGTCCGACATCCTTCCGCCGTTGGTGTAGAGAAAGTTGCAACCCTTGGCAGTATCCATCGAGCTTCCCCCGCCAAGACCAACGATGAGATTAATCCTTGAGCGTTTGGCAAACTCAAAGCATTTCCGGACGCTTCGTTCGGTTGGGTTTTCAATCGAACGATCGTAAAAGGCAACTTCCAAGCCGGCAGTCTTCAACAAAGCATGAACACTGGCGGCATGGCCCGCTTTTGAAAGTCCGACATCCGTCACCAACAAAGCCCGGTCGCCCATTTTTCTCGCTTTTTCGCCAACCTGAGAAATCGAACCCGGCCCATAGATCACTTCGAGAGTCGATGGGTCCTTCTCCGCAAAAAAGGGAAGCGGTTCTCGCTGCGCCGAAAAGGTCGATTCCATCAAGTAGAAGCCTAGGCGGCCAAACCAATGGAGCGGCGCTTGTATAGGAATTCGAACATATTGCCTTCGTGAGGTTGATCCCATGAAATCTTCATCGTTGAGATCGGGCCGATGTTTAATCTCTCCACGTTGCTTGCCGACAACAATTGACTTTTGAAATCGCTGTTTTTTGTGATCGCGGTAACCACCAGAGTGGGACCAATGGCCGAAAGCATATCGGTTTGATCAACCCGTACGACGCTGGCATAAGGACAAAGAAACTCGCGATTCGCCAAGGGATGTTCCATGGACTCGCAATACGCGATGGTAGGACGCAGATAAGTCCCTCCTTCGGATTGGACCAACCGCGGACCATCCCGATACGGAGCGGTGGCGTCGAGGGCGCCCTTTTCGGCAAAGTCGGTTTCGAGGGTCGAATCAATCCACTCCCCCATCATCGGATTGGCAAATCCAGAAAGAACCGCATTCGGATCCTCCGCCGGCAGAGGCTTGAGCGGGCCAAGTCGTTGGCTAAGGGCATCGGCGATTTCCCTGGCGTACTTGGGGACAATGACGGCGGAGGCATTCACGCAACTTCTTCCCCCGTTTTCGGAAATTGATGAAACCATAACGTCCAGATAGGACTCCCAATTTTCGATTTCGTCGTCCCCGATCAGAATTTTACTGAATCCGGGCCCATGGACCTGAACTCCCGGATTTCCCGCATACTGATCGGTGGTCGACTTGTCCCCAAAAATCAGGGCCCGCTTGCAGTTCCGCAGAATATCGCCGGCTCCTTCATGGTCCGTGGGATAAAACCCGAAGGCCTCCTTCGGGCAGCCTGCCGCAATGAAAGCCTGCATCAACCTGTAAGGGGTCCAGGGTTCATCCCGTCCGGGCTTCATGATGACGGGAATTTTCAAGGCAATCGATGGAAGCCATAATGAATTCACTGCCGGGGAATTGCTCGGCATGACCAGACCCAGCGCTTCCGTCGTTGGAAAGAAACACACCGGAGACCCGCTGTGGCTTCCATATCCCCGGTCCAAAACCGAAAAGTCAATTCCTCGGGTAAGCCCGTTTAGAATCAGCTCCAAATGGGTCAGCGCGTAATGAATCTTTTCCATGTTTCTTCGAACCATGACGTGAGGCAGGCCACTGGTGGATGATAAGGTCTCCAGGTAATGCTGAGCCGATTGCATCTCTCCGGAATCCCCGATCGGAAGTTCTTGCCCAAGAAACAATTCACCCGCCTTGGCGCTGATTTCCACAAGTTCACGGGTGGAAAACTTTCGCAAGGAATCCCTCGCTTTCTTAACCTGGCAGAGATCCCGCCTGATGACTCCGGCATTCACCTGGCTCATCGTGGCCTTCAGCGATCCGTCTCGGTAATCCCTGACCTCCGATTCGTTCAGACTCCGATAGGGCGTGCCTTGGCGCAGGCAGGGTATGTGGGGAACCTTCATCCTCAGTACACTCCTTCCACGATCTTTTTTTCCAGAGCCCCAAAAGGTCTCACTTCGGCAACCCCGTCCCAAGGCGCTTCCTCCCAGGGTTTTCTTCTCAAGGCTTCGTCGCGCTCGAGGAAACGCGGCATGAAAAACTCCTTGGTCAAGGTCGTCAGCTCCACCCGACCCCAATGATCATAATCGACGTCTTGACCGGTTTCCGGATCAACCACCCGCAGCGCCGCTCTTGGTTGCGGAGCGTAATAGGCGATGGAGTAGTCGTTCTCCTCGCTAATCGGATGATGGCGGGCAAGCCCCATTAGGGTATTCCCGTAGGTTGGAACGAATCCGATCCTCCCCCCCTCGCAGACTTCCTCAACCAAAAACCTAGCGTACTGCCTGTCCATGGTCGTTCCTCCGCAAAAGACTCCTTTGATACCTGCCCGGACCAAGTCTTTTCGCTCAGCCAAGGCCTCCAGCAATTTGGGGGTGGTGAACAAGGCGCTGACCTCACGGTGCTTGAGGATCGTCAATGCCTGATCCACCACATGATCCATGTATGCCCGAGCTTGATCAAACTGTTTGCCGGCAATCAGCCGCTTTACCCAGCGAGGGTCGAGATCAACGAAATAACAGGAGCAGCCTCGTTCGTTGGCAAGATGTTCGATGGCCAACCGAAGCCTCCGCGGACCGGTGGGACCGACCATCATCCAATAGTGGTTCCTCGGAAAGTGCTCATCGCTGAGAGTCTCGGAGAAGGCCGTGTAGTCGATGCGAAAATCATCCCATCCGATTCTTTGCTTGGGCATACCGGTCGTGCCGCCGGTTTCGAAAACGTTGAACGGTCTGCCTGCATAAGCTTGGGGAACCCAGACCTGATTGGGTAAGTCCCGAAGCCATTCATCCTGAAAATTTGGAAACTTGAGGCAGAGATCCTTGAAACTCCGAACTTCTTCGATCGGGTTCCAGTTTTGCTCTCGAGCCCAGTCCAGCCAGAAAGAGCAACCCGTTTCGGGCGAAAAGTGCCACTTGATGATTTCAGCGACATGAGAATCCAACTCTTCGGCTGCCTTCTTAACTGCTTCTTCGTTTGCCATGGAAAAGATCGTTTTTCGTTGGTTTTGGGAAATTATGATTGGTTTCGTTTCGGGAAAAATTTTCGGATGGTCTCCTCCGAAGGAGCCCGGGATAGCAAAGAACCGAGGATCATTCCAGAGGCCGAGGCCAGGAATATGAAAGTCACCGGCATAACCTCCGCCACCAAGTATTCGCCGCTACCACTTCCCGCGTCCAGAAAGATATCCTGATAGAAAAAGTAAAACCAAGTGATCACGGTGGCCAGAATGCAACCCACGGCTCCTCCGAGGCTCGCTCGTTTCCAATAAACCGCGGCAAAGACCAGAGGAAACAAGGCGGCAAAGCCGGAGAAACACCATACCCCCAGAGAAAAAACACTGGATCCTTGAAGAAACAAAGCCATGGCGTAGGAAACACCAACGATGAACACGATGAAGGCACGGGAGCAAAAGATGAGCGTCTGGTCGTCGAACCTGCTCTTCCCAGCTGCCGCCACCAGCACGTCGTTGGTGAACATAGTGCCCAGACACACGAACTGGGAATCCAGCGAGGACATGATCGCCGCCAGAATCCCGGCCATCAACAAGCCTGACAGGAGCGGATTCTCCACCAAGGTTCCGACCATTGTAGCCAAGGCCGCATTGGCGTTTGGGCCACTGCCGTCCGGAAGCGGAGGAATGCGAAGATCACCGGCGGCATAGAGGCCCGCCGCCCATATGCCGATGAGAATGCAGGGCAACCAGACCACCGCGATGCAAACCGGGTGAGCGATCACGGTGAGGCGAAAGCTCTTGGCGTTTTTGGCGGTGAGCCAGTGCTGGAAGAGATGGGGGAACATGCCCACGCTCAAGGGAATCAAGAGGTAGGAAAAGAAGTGCGAATATCCGATGGAGCCTTCGCGGACCAGTTTGCCGGGAGCGTTTTCCCGGACGATTTCAGCCGCCTTGGCGACGCCTCCGAGTTGATCGGCGATCATGTAGAAGGCAATTACTCCGGTAACCATGAAGACCAAGGTTTGAAAGGTGTTGGCCCAGACCGCGCTGCGCACTCCTCCAAAGAAAACGTAGAAAAGCACGATGCAGGAAACGATCAAGCCGCTCAACCAGCCGGGTACGCCACCGGAAAGAGGATGCGGAATCGACTTGCCGTTGGGGAGCATCTTGTCGGGCAGGGAAAAAAGATCTGGAAACATGCCTGCCGTTATGGGTTGGACCACCTTCATAACCGAAATCAACCCGACCAAAAGATATGGTATGACGAGCAAGACCAAGATCGGAAAAAGAAGATAGCCTAACTTGTGCGAATCGAAGCGGTCGCGAAAAAATTGAATCTGGGTGACGTAGCCATGCTTTTTGCCGAAGGACCAAAGTTTGATTCCGATCACGAAGAAAACCGCCGAGTGTATCAATCCGCTCCATGAGGCCATCAGGCCGTAAGTTCCGATGCCATGGGAAAAGGCCTTCCCGGAGGATCCGACAAGGGCGAATCCGGTCATGGTCGTCCCAAAGACGCTCATTAGCAACATGAATGGGCCAATGGACTGACTGGCCACGAAATAGTCCTGACTGGTCCCCCTAAACATACGACTGCTGATGACTCCCAAACCCAATAGCAGGATTAGGTAGAGCGACAATACGGTTAAGGGGGTCCGGGATGCGATTTCTCCCGATGACGCCAGCAAAGAAAGATCGGTCATGCGTTTGGCCTCTCTTGGTCAATCTGGGTCGCGTCCGCTTTCTCGTTGGCCCAAAGCTCGAGGTGTTCCGGCCATGCCCGAAAGCAGGCGAAAGCCCATAGGACCGAACACGCGACGGAGAAAAGAGCGTGATAGGCCAAGCCTACGGGAATGAAACCCAAGACCAGCGAAGGGTCGTCCCATAACCAGAAATCTTGGTGAGCAAGGAAAAGAAGCAGAAACAAGGCAACGACCATTGGCTTTCCTGAAGAAGATTTTTGCTTGTTCATGACGACTTGGAGTGGATAGCGGACCTACTGACCGATAGCATAAAGATGCGTTTGGGTCGCTATGTAAAGGGTTTCGTTCGCAACTACGGGAGAACTGTACACGGGAGCTCCCATGTTGATCGTCCGCACCTTGGGTTCTTTTTTTCCGTGATCCAGAATCAGCAGGTCGCCGTCTTCATTTCCCAAAAGCACTTTTCCCGCAACCACCAAGGTGGACCCCCAGATCCTGCTGAATGAGTCATAGGTCCAGTAGGCTTCGCCCGTTCGGGCATCCAAGCAGTGAACGATTCCTGCGTATTCGGCGAGATAAACCAAATCGTCAGCTACTGAAATCGTGGAGATCGTCCGGCCAACCTCGGTATGTTTCCAGAGTATTTCACCCGTCTTGGCGTCGATGCAGGAAAGCCTGCCAACCCCATCCCCGTGCTCGGGGTCCTGCCCGATGGCGCAGTAGACCTTTCCATCGTAGAGCACCGGGGTTCCGATGAGTTCGCTTGGACCGGGAGGGGTGGCGTAGGGAATTTTTTTGCGCTTCTGATCCATCCTGTAATGGGGTTCGTTGCAGTCGACCCTCCACTTGGGTATGAAAAGCTCATAACCATCCTCATCCTTCTGCGTTTTATTTGGGTATCCGTAACAATAACCATCCGTGCCCCCCCATATCAGGATTTCTTCTCCATCGACCTTCCCATAGGTCAAAGAGGACCAAGCGGCATGCAGGGCATTGGCGCTGGCCCCGGAACCATCCTCTCCGACGAGTTCGCCGGAGTTTTTGTCCAGGGCAATCCAACTGGGGGAAAGAGGACTTGGAATATTGGTGTGCGACCAGTCCACTCCATTGGAAGTGGCGACGTACAAGAGATCGCCTACGATTAAGGCGGATGAACTGGTGACGTTGTGCGGGAAAACTCCAAGTTCGTCCCTCATGTCGTAAATCCAAAGAATATCCGCATCCAGAGTTTCGTTGAGGGGATCCTCGAAACCCTTGGGTCTGACGTATTCTGCTTCGTTCTCATAAGGGCCGTCGTTGCCATTGGCCAAGCCGTGAATGTCCAGGCAAACCACCTCGCAGCGATTGGTGACGACGTAGACTTTGTCGCCTTCGACGGCAGGAGATGAACAAACGCCGATATACTCCCAGTCGCTGACCTTGCCGGCGTCAAGCTTCGGAATCACGAGTTGCCATTTTAAATTTCCCGTCTTTTCATCCAGGCACATCACGATTCCTCGGTCTCCCTTTTTTTGGGGGTCTCGCGGAGATTCGTTGTTCGTACCGACGAAAACGCATCCGTTGCCAATGGTGACGTTTCCATAGGCTTGAGAACCCAACTTGGCGACCCATTTTAGATTTTTCGTCGTAGACGCGTCGACTGTCTCGTCATCATTCATTTCGCCCGGATTGAAGTCGAGCGTTACCTTCGATTCTCCGGAAATCATGTTGCGCGAACCGTTGCCTCCCCAAATCGGCCAATCCGAGCCAAAGGATTTGGAAAGGAACGCAAGACCGAGAAGGGCGAAGGTTAGGATCTTTGGGTTTTTCATGGATTGTCTTGATTTTGAAATTAGGGATTGTAGAAGATTCTAATGTTGTCCAGGTAAACTTTTTTCTTACTTTGCGGCGACATGGCATACAGCCCCGGAGCTCCATTCAAATGAGGTTTCTCATGGGGAACTTCAAGAGTCCAGGCTTCGGGTTCCCCCTCTCCTTTCGCCCAGGCTTTGGCCCGAATCATGCCGATGCCGCCATCAAGGACTTCGACGGATGTCTTGAGGTGATACCATTTGTTCGTCTTGACCGCGAAAGGAACGTCGTGGCGAAAACGATCAAAATTCGAGACCACTTCCAGTTTTTGGCTATTGCCGACCAATGCGAAGACGTAGCGTTGGTTGATCAGCCCCACGTTGGACTTGGTCCTTCTGTCGCCATCCGTCATGACTTCCGCTTCCATGGTATAGTTCGACATGTCTTTGTGACCGATGAAATTGATCGCCCGTTGAAAGAGCACTCTATCCAAGGTATTGCCCGCCACCTGATTTCCATTTGCCGCTTGAACCTGCCATCTCATGCGAGCCCCCAACCAAGGTAGCGGAGGATAGGAAAAGCTTATTCCGTCACTGCTTTCATGAATCAGCTCGAATCCTTTTTCAAAATCCTCCAAATAGGGTAGTTCCTGCAAGACTCTTCCCCTGGTAGTCCCGTACAGCTCTCCGACCTTCACCCGCAAGGCTCCTGCCGACAAACGAGCCTCCATCCCGGCGGTCAGCACGCCGTCGTCGCCGATATGAGCATCCACTTTC
>JAYOEB010000052.1:0-14062 GCA_038116775.1 Opitutia bacterium
CCTACACCATTGAACAGGAAAACAAAGGAGACTGGGAGTTTGTATATCGTTACTCCATCGTCGAAGGAAAGGGAGGTACTGATCTTATAAGTGCGAAGGAAATTATCCGGCGTGCAAATTTAGCAAGTGCATCCCGTTTATGCGATGAGTTCGAGCAGCACTATTTGGGCGTCAATTATTTGTTCTACGATCATGACGTCAAATTCATGCTTGGTTATGAGTTGAATGATATCATCGATGGTGGGGTCACCGAAGATAAAGCCGACGGTTTCCGCGCCCGCATTCAATTCCTATTCTAAGAGTCGAACAACCAAGCAAACTGACAACAATCGCGAAATCAATTAAATCATGGCAAACGTAACGACTTGGGAATTCATCGTCGGACTGCTCTATGTCCTCGGTGGTCTGGGAATCTTTCTTTTTGGAATGCGGGTAATGAGCGAGGGCATTCAAAAAGTGGCGGGAGACGGCATGAGGCGCATCATGGCCTCGATGACCCAAAATCGCTTCTTCGGCTTGGCTACCGGACTCCTGGTCACCTGCTTGGTCCAGTCCTCCTCCGCAACCACCGTGATGGTGGTCAGTTTCGTCAACGCCCAGTTGCTCACCCTGATGGAATCCATCGGGGTGATCATGGGAGCGAATCTCGGAACCACTCTCACGGGTTGGATCATTGCCACCATTGGAAAATTCAGCCTTTCCAAAATCGCCCTACCCATCATCGGCATTGGTTTGCCTTTGGTTTTCATGAGCAAACCCAAGTTGAAGCACACGGGTGAGTTTCTCGTCGGATTCGGGCTTTTATTCTTCGGTCTTAGCGAGCTTAAGAACGCGGTGCCCGACGTCAAAAGCCTCTTGAAAAGCTCCGACCCGGGAGACCAGTTGCTGGTTCAGGACATTCAGGGAGTGATCGAATACCTGAACAGTTTTGGCTTCGGTTCCGTGATCATCTTCCTGGTGATTGGGGTTTTCCTGACCATCCTGGTCCAGTCCTCCTCGGCGGCCATGGGGATCACCATCATTGTTGCGATCAACGGATGGATTAATTTCGAGATCGCCGCCGCCATCGTGCTGGGGGAAAACATTGGAACCACCGTGACCGCATGGCTGGCATCGATCGGGGCCAACATCAATGCCAAGCGGGCGGCCCGGGCCCACTTGATTTTTAACCTCGCCGGAGTCTGCTGGATGCTGCTTCTCTTCTACCCCTTCATCGGCTTGCTCGACAGTTTGATGCCCGGAGCCATTTACCTGGAAGACGTCTCCCGCGAGGAAGCGGTTGCTTATCTGGCTAATTCCGGCGAAGTTACCGGCGATCCGACCGAGGATGAAATCTCCAAAGCCAAGAAAGGCATCGTGGACCGCAACATCCCCCTGCATCTCTCTCTCTTTCACACCTTGTTCAATCTCACCAACATTTGTCTGCTGATTGGCTTCACTCCGCACCTGGGTCGGTTGGTCGAAAAGATCGTCCAGCCTAGGATAAAGGGGGGGAAACCAAAGCCTGGGAGCTTGGCAGCCATTCACTACGAAGGGTCCGGCGTGCTGCCGAAGACGGGAGAACTCAACCTTGCCCTCGTGGAGGCCGAAATAAACCGCTTGGCCGCGATCAACCGCTACATGTTTGAAGGATTCGTCGAGGTCTTCGAAAGTCCTACCGAGGACAAGGGAAAGTTGATTCGCGAACTCAACGAACTGGAAGACAAGTGCGACGAACTTGCCTTTGAGATCACCCAAACCCTGATCCATTGCACCACGGAAAGTCTCGCGGGTGAACGGGCCCTTCGGGTCGCTTCCCTACTGCGGGTGACTGCCGAACTGGAGGACATCGGAGACTGCTGTAACCGCTTGGTTCAATTGGCCCATCGCAAATACCGCAAAAATAGGGTTCTCCCCGAAGAAACCCTGCGTGAGATCAAGGTTTTTTCGGAACAGATCATCGACTTTATGGAACTCTACCAGACCCATCTGGGCGCCGAGAGCAAGCCACCCGATCTCAGCGAGGCGGAAGCGATCGAAGACCGCATTGACGCATCCCGCAAAAACTTGCGTAAAAACGCAGTCAAGAGGATGCGAGAGTCCGAAAACCTGAAGGCCGAAATGATCTACGTCGACATCTTGAACGAGATGGAAAGGATCGGCAACGACGCCCTAAACGTCGTGCATGCCTTGAACAATCGAGTGTAATTTTCCTACCTCAAACCTATTTTGGACGGGCAGCCCTCGGGTTGTCCGTCTTTTTTTAATGAAGAATTACAATGGTTTTCGCAGGCTTTTCTTTTTCAATGAATGAGAGCGTTCCCATGAGCAAAAATTTCTCTTTGGGTTTGGTGATACTTCCTGCTCCGCTTTCCAGAAAGGAAAGCCATGTCGACCGGGACGTCCGCCCTCTTCTATCTGAAAACTCTTTTACTGTAATGGCGTGGATGGGAATAAGAGAGAAGCTGATTGGCGCCTGAACCGGCGCGAAACTGCTCTCGCCATGGAAGCAATCGTGCCCGGAGATTTTGAAAACTGCGAACTTTATCATCGGATTCACTCCGGGGATGGACGGGAGATCATGACTCCTATCCATGCGCACGACATGCAGACGACCATTCTTCATCTTTGCGGGATCGATTCATGAAAAAATGACCCTCCGCCAACAGGGTCGCCAGTTCCGTCTATCCGACGCGAAAGGACACGTCGTTAGGAGAATCCTCGCTTAAGGGAAGATGATTCCCTCCCCAAACAATGAGTTGCCTCCGGAATCTCACCTAGGTAACCTATTCGAAGATGAGGGTTTTATCCATTTGCATGCTACTCTTTTCCTTCAGGGCCTCGCTATGCTTGGGAGGCGACTTGGATTTCAATCGCGAAGTGCGACCGATTCTATCCGACAAATGCTTTTCCTGCCACGGCCCGGACGAGCACGGGCGCAAGGCCGATCTTCGCTTGGACGTCGAGAGAGATGCCAAGAATCCTGACTTCATGGCCATCGTACCCGGAAAACCCGAAGAAAGCGAGATGATCTTCCGGATTCATTCAGCGGATGAGGATGAGATTATGCCCCCTCCGGAAATCGGCAAACCTCTGACTTCGAAGGAAAGGAAAATTCTCGAAAGATGGATCAGGGAAGGGGCGGTCTGGGCCGATCATTGGGCCTACGTGGATCCGGCAAAGCATCCCCTGCCCTCGGTCAAGGACCTATCTTGGGTACGGCATTGGATTGATCGTTTTTCTCTGCACGCTTATGAGCGTGAGGAGTCGAAACCCTCTCCGGACGCCGACCCGGTCACTCTGGTCCGCCGTCTTCACTTTGATCTTACCGGTCTTCCGCCCAGTCCGGGAACCGTTGCAAGCTACCTTCGGAATCCTTCTCAAGAGGCGTACCAAAAAATAATCGATGATCTGCTCGCTTCGGATCATTTCGGGGAACGCATGGCTACCTACTGGCTCGATCTGGTACGCTACGCCGACACCGTAGGCTATCATGGCGACCAACCGCACAACGTCTCCCCTTACCGGGACTGGGTTATAAAAGCCTTCAACGACAATATGCCTTTCGATCAGTTCACCCGCGAACAGTTGGCTGGAGATCTTCTTCCCGAGGCCACCACTCGGCAAAAAGTAGCGTCCGGATATAACCGCTTGTTGCAGACCACGCACGAAGGTGGACTGCAACTCAAGGAATATGATGCCATCTATGCAGCCGATCGGGTGCGCAACCTTTCCGAAGTCTGGATGGGAGCTACGGTAGGCTGCGCCCAATGCCATGACCACAAGTACGATCCCTACACCATCAAGGATCACTACGCCTTGGCCTCGTTCTTCGCCGACTTGGCAGACCGCGGATTCAACGGCAACACCCTACCCACCCAACGCCCCCCCGAAATCCGGGTTTACACCGATGAAGACTCGGTCAGACTTGAAGTTCTCTTAGAGGAAATCAATCAAGCGCTGCCCCAGGCAAAGCAAAGAGAACTCGGCAAATTAGAGGCTGAGAAGTCAAAAACATCACTCGCCTTGGCAAAAACTGCGGATGCCAACAAGACCCGGTTGGAGGAAAAGATCGCCGAGATCGACCGACGAATCGCTGAAGTCGACCAACCGGAAGTGATCCGAAAGTATCGCAAGTTGCTAGCCGACAAAAAGAATTTGGAAGACAAAGGCCGGTGGACGATGGTTTCCCAAGCGGTCAAGCCCCGGGTAATGCGGGTATTGCCACGCGGAAACTGGATGGATGAAAGTGGACCCGAGGTCTTGCCGGCGGTGCCGGAGTTTCTGGGCCGTATTGTTTCGGAAAAGAAACGGCTCGACCGTCTCGACTTGGCCAACTGGCTGACCGACCCGCAAAACGGCAAGGGCAAACTTCATGCGCGCGTTTTGGCCAACCGAATTTGGTACCTTCTATTCGGCAAGGGGCTCGCACCTGACCTCACCGACTTTGGCGGGCAAGGAACCCCACCCGAACATCCGGAACTACTGGACAACCTGGCCATCGCTCTCCTCGACGAAAACTGGAATATCAAGGCGTTCATCAGGGAAATTCTTCTGAGCCGGACGTATCGGCAATCCACCCTCCCCCAAAAAGGTTTTCTAACCATGCAGACCGCCCGTCGTCTGCCCGCGGAATTCGTCCGCGACAATATCCTCGCAATCAGCGGACTACTGGTTCCTGTGATCGGGGGACCCAGCGTCAAACCCTTTCAGCCTCCCGGTTATTACCGACACCTCAATTTCCCCAAGCGCCAATATCAACAGGACGCTGGCGACGCCCAGTGGAGACGCGGGCTTTACGTTCACTGGCAAAGACAGTTCCTGCATCCGATGATGAAAGCCTTCGATGCCCCTAGCCGCGAAGAGTGCGCGACCCAGCGTCCTCAATCCAACACGCCGCTTGCCGCCCTTGTTCTGCTTAACGACCCGACCTTCATGGAAGCGGCCAAGGCCTTCGCTCGAAGAATAGTCGAAAATGGCGGGGGTTCCGCTTCCGAGCGCATCGACTATGCCTTCCGGCAGTCCATCTCCAGATCCCCCGACGAATTCGAAAATTCGACCCTCATCACTCTGTTGGACAACCCAAAGTCATCGGAGGTACGAAGTTGGACGCCGGTGGCCCGGGCCATTCTCAATCTCGCCGAAACAAATCTCAGACGATGAAGCTTCCCTTCTCAGTAACCAGCCTCAACCGTCGGGCGTTCCTCGCCGGTTCCGGACTCAGTATCGGCAGCGCCGCGCTCAGCGCCTTGCTTGCCGAAGATAGCGGTCTTGCGACAAACAAGCCCACGTACCTGCTCCCCAAAGCCAAGGCCAAACGAGTCATCTTTCTCTGCATGGCCGGGGGACCCTCTCATCTCGAAACCTTCGACTACAAGCCGAAGTTGGACGAATTGCACGGCCAACCCATGCCGGAATCCTTCACTCGGGGTCAACCGATCGCCCAACTCCAGGGACAAGAACTTAAGGTACAGGGCCATCTCACGAAATTCAAGAAGTATGGAAAAGGAGGACAGTACGTCAGCGACTACCTTCCTTGGACCGCAAAAATGGCCGACGACGTTGCGATCATTCGCTCGATGGTAACCGAGCAGATCAACCACGACCCCGCCCACACTTTTATGAATACCGGAACCGCGATCAGCGGGAGACCCTCAATGGGGGCATGGATAAATTACGGACTCGGCAGCGAGGCCAAGGACCTGCCGGGATTCGTGGTCATGACCAGTGTGGGCGGACGCAACCCCCAGCCCATTGCCTCTCGTCAATGGTCGGCCGGCTTTTTGCCCAGCCGTTTTCAGGGAGTGGAATTCAATTCCACCGGAGATCCCGTACATTACGTCCGCAATCCGAAGGGAGTGAAGGCGGAAGCTCAGAGAAAACTCATTGATGCGATCACCACTCTCGACCGGCATCGCAACCAAAGCATCAATGATCCGGAAACCGACACCCGCATAGCCGCCTACGAAATGGCATTCCGCATGCAGAGCTCCGTTCCCGAACTGATGGACGTATCCAAGGAACCACAACATATTCTGGATATGTACGGAGCCACTCCGGGAGACGGATCCTACGCATCCAATTGCCTGCTTGCCAGAAAACTTGCGGAAAAAGGCGTACGCTTCATTCATCTCTATCACCGGGGGTGGGATCATCATGGAGGTCTGGAGAAGTACATGGGCACCTGTTGCCGATTGACGGACAAGCCCAGCTGGGCTCTTGTTCAGGATTTGAAACAGAGAGGCATGCTCGATGACACCTTGGTCATCTGGGGAGGAGAGTTTGGCAGAACCCCTATGTATCAGGGGAAAGGCGACATAGGACGCGATCATCACATCAAGGGGTTCTCCATGTGGATGGCGGGTGGCGGAGTCAAGGGAGGGATGGGATATGGAGAGACCGATGAATTGGGCTACCATGCGGTCAAGGACAAGGTTCACGTTCACGACATGCACGCCACCATGCTCCATCTCCTTGGCATCAATCACCAGTTTTTTACCGTTAAGCACCAGGGACTGGATTGGAAACTCACCGGCGTGGACCACTCCCGCGTGGTCAAGCCTCTCATTGCCTGAAAGGCATTTCCCATGACTCTTGGTAAAGGCTTGAGGTACGCGGTCTGCATCCTTTGTCTGATCCTGCCTGCCGGCACGCCCCATGCCTCCCAGTCCGCCGAAGTTTTCGAAGATGGAAAGTACCGGAGAAAGGAATGCATGAGCTTCTCCGATCTCAAGAAGGTTTCTCCCACTCGAGAAATAAAGCTGAGTCCATACGGTGGTTGGATGGCCAAGCGAGCAGAAGCCACCGGTTTTTTTCATGTCGGAAAATTCGATGACCGTTGGTGGATCGTTGATCCGGATGGTTGTTTCTTTCTATCCATCGGTATCAATTCAGTCAACTTGCCCGACAGGCGGGAGGAGGAACCTCCCAACCAAGAAGATTTGAGATGGGGCGCGGATACCATGGAGGATTTGCGAAGCCTGGGCTTCAACACGCTCGGTTGCTGGTCGGACGCGGAAATCGTCCGCAAGCTAAAGAATCCGATGCCTTATTGCTTGCGTTGGAATTTTATGGCCAACTACCGCAAAATCCGACGAAACAAATATCCGGCCACTGATCAGTACCCAGTCATTTATCCCTTCGATCCGGAATACGAAGCTTTTTGCGATAGGCATGCCCGGCAAACCAAAGAGACCAAGGACGACCCTTGGTTATTCGGTCATTTTTCCGACAATGAGCTCCCACTTCGCGAAAAAGGAATCGTCAAGCTGTACCTCAGTCATCCGAAGAACGACCCCAACCATCTGGCGGCGGCGGCCTTCTTGCAGGAACGCGGACGGAATGAACCAAGCAAGGAAGACGATCGGGATTTTCAGCGTCTGGTCGTCGAAACCCACTATCGCAAGGTGGCCGCGGCTCTGCGCAGACACGATCCCCATCATATGTATTTGGGTACCCGCTTCCATGGCTTGGCCCTGAACTCGCCCGCAGTCTTCGAAGCCGCCGGCCAGTATGCCGATCTCATTTCCGTCAATTATTATCACCGCTGGACTCCGGAAAAGGAGCGAATCGAAAAATGGGCTGAACTCGCCCAAAAACCAATTCTGATCAGCGAATATTATGCAATGGCGGCAGACGTCGGGTTGCCGACTTCAAGCTTCGGCGCCGGATTTCCGGTGCGGGCGCAAAGGGACCGCGCCAAGTTTTATGAACATTTCGGCATCGGTCTTCTGCAAATAAAGGCCTGCGTAGGCTGGCATTGGTTCAAATATCGGGACGGCAAAAACAATGCGGGCATCGTCGACCCATCCGAAAAACCCCATTCCGTTCTGACTCAAGCAATGAAAAATCTCAATCTTAGGGCTTACGCCATCATTGATTGAGGAAAGGCTTGGGTTTTCATTCCATCGCTTGGAGTCTTTCCATAAAAACCTTTTCATGCAGGAATTCTAAAACTTGCATTCGGTGAGATTTTTTTAAATTTAGAGGAATGTGGATGCGCTCTTCCCTTTGGAAAATTCTTTTGCCGGCAACCGGCGTCGCATTCGTATGCCAGGGGAGCGATTCGCTGATTCCGGAGGATCCCAAGGATCGGGTGGGTCCGGGGATTGCGAATCTTTTCGAACGTCATGAGCCTCCGCCGGTTTACGAAGCTACCCGGAATCATTTGCACGTCGGCTTCCGCTGGCAACCGTATGCCAGACAACCCAAAAATTCCGAAGCAGACATCGAACGCGAGTTGGGGAAAGTAGCTAGTTATGCGAGCTTCTGGTACATGTCTCTCCATACTCTTCCCCAGAAAAAAAACCTCGATTATGCCAATCATCCTTCTCAGGATGCCTTGGCCATCCGTCATGCGGTTAAACTCTGCAAGGAAAGGGGCATCAAGACGGAATTGGTCATATGGCAGGTCCCCCTCTGGATGAATGGAGGCGAAAAGTATGAAGATTTCAATAAATTGCCCCCCGACGACCAGGCAATCTACGACATGGTCAAGGCAACGGTCGAGTGGTTTGGAGAGGACGTGGATTACTACGGTATCTTTCATGAAGCCAATCATCCCAAGTATTGGGATGGATCCTGGGATGAATTGATGGAATTGTTCATTTTGCCGGCGGCCCGGGCCATCCGTGACTATTCGGAAGAGACCGGCGATGCCAAGATCGTCTCTACGGCGGGGTTGTCGCCGTCCCGTGATTGCAAGGAATGGTACGACGTCCAACTTGAGTCGGAGGAACTGATGGGCATGATCGATAATTTCGCCCTCAACCTGAGCGATTTCAACAATGGCTGGGGCGGCGGACTCCTGACTTGGGTCGGGTCGGTTTGGGATCAAATGGAATACATGGACCGCCGCCTTCATGAGGAAGGCTACTCCGACAAGGGATTGGTCGCGGCCGAAAGCTGGGTATGCTGGGACGGCAAACGAACCCCACATGGTCCGGAAGCAAGCGGTGACACGGTAGAATCCACCCTGCGCATATTCGGAGAATGCATGCAGCGAGGCTTGGGCTTGGCCAATCTCCCTTGGGCGGACAACAACAGCCCCTGGACTATGGGACTCACCAAGCGCTTGGACTACAATGGCCGATTGGCGTTATTGGGAGAAGACCTCATCCCCAACTTCACGGGTGGGGCCGCCATCGCCACTCGAAAGCTGAACCTGAGGGGAAGCGACGAAAAATTCGTCGTCAACAACGACTTTCCCACCTTCGATGGAAGCGAATTCGGGGCTCCATACGCCGTACCAGACGACCCCAATCATACTCATTATTACGTCTGGCGGTGGTTTGCTCAGCTATCCGCCGGGCAAAACGAGTGCATCCATCACGCCATCGCCGGCGAAGAGGGAAACGACGTCATCCTGACGGGCGTGGAGGAAAGGCACTACATGCGCATGAGTTCCTATGACCGCACGGACCGCAGGTTCATTGTCTTGGTAGCCCGCCAAAAATCCCAAAAGGACTCAGACGAACTCACCATATCCATCCCCGCTAAAATACAGAAAGGCAATCGATACAACCGGGACGGATTATTCGAAGGAGAAGGATTTGCCGAAAGAGAGGAGGTACGGGTAAGATGGGTCACGGAAGACGTCGAACCCAGGACAGGCTATCGCCGTAACAAGATTGCCTCAGATATTGAGGTCGTATCGGTGGCGGAGGGCCAGTTGACGATTACCATTCCTGCTCCCAAGCGCCTGACCTCCGTGATTTTCGAATCTTTTTGACCGTAGTCCTCCGAGGTCGAGACAATACTCCTTGCCTGAACGCCTTTATCCAGTAGATGTGGGAATGATGCAAAATAATTTGAAACAGAATATGGATAACCCGCGTCGTAAATTCATGCAAAGGTCGCTTATGGGAGCATCGACCGTCGCAGGACTCGGCATTGCCTCTACCGCTCACGCTTCCGTTGAGCATTCCCAAGAAAACTTTGAGCCGGAAGTAGTGAACAAGGTCGACGTCCTGGTGGTTGGAAGCGGTTCCGCGGGAACCACCGCCGCCATTCAGGCCGGACGGGCGGGGGTCGAAACCTTGTTGATGGAACGAAATTTTCAACTCGGCGGCACCACCACCACTGGCGGCGTTGCCTTTCCGGGACTGTTTGACGCCTGGGGGAAGCAGGTGATCGCAGGAATCGGATGGGAACTCGTCAAGGAAAGCGTCGAACTGGACGGCGGAAAGTTCCCCGACTTCTCCAAAGTGCCTCGTTCCCACTGGCAAAATCAGGTACATATCAATCAATTCGTTTTTTCGCTGCTGGCGGAGGAGAAATGTGAGGAGGCTGGGGTGGCAATCGCCTACTACGAATTTCCTACCGCTCTTTCCGAAACCGC
This sequence comes from Opitutia bacterium, assembly GCA_038116775.1. GTDB lineage: Bacteria > Verrucomicrobiota > Verrucomicrobiia > Opitutales > Seribacteraceae > Seribacter. The sequence continues at coordinate 10,319 of JAYOEB010000052.1, forward strand.
AGACGGCTGGCAAGTCGACTGCATGGGTTTTGGAACCAAGCGTCGAGTCCTATGCAAGCAAATCGTGGACTGTACCGGTGGCGCGGAAGTCGTCGGTTTACTTGGACTGGAGAGGCTTAGAGAAAAAGAGAGGCAACCGGGCTCCTACCTTTTTCAACTCGGGTCTTCCCATGATCCCGCCAGCAAACAACTGCACCGATTGTACGTACACGGAGCGGATTCCACCAATTCTCGAACGGCGACTCTGGCCAATCTGACCGGGAGAAAATCCATTCTTGCCCGAGTTCGAAAAGAGCAAAAGAGACTGATGCATCTACAACCCGAAACCGGCTTCCGCGAAAGTTACAGGATTCGCGGCGAAACCTTGATTACGGTTCAAGACTATACCTCGGGTCGTCATTTCGAGGATGCCGTATCCTATGCCTTCTACCCGGTCGACCTGCACACCCGTACCGGAGTAAAGCCCAAGCCTTTGAAACGCGGAATCGTCCCCACCATTCCTCTTCGTTCCTTGATTCCCAAGAACAGCAAAAACATAATCGTGGCCGGACGTTGCGTGAGCAGCGATCGTCTCGCCAACTCCGGCCTTCGGGTACAAGCCGCCTGCATGGGCATGGGGCAGGCAGCCGGTGCCGCCGCGGCCCTGGCTGTTCGAGGGAAAACCACACCCCTATCCGTTCCGCTGGCCAAGATTCATGCTTTGCTCCGCGAACATAATGCCATCATACCGACCAAATCCTAAGGTTCTTTGAAAAGAAGGCGGATCATCTCCCTATTCAACCTCTTCTTGTTCGGAGTGATGGCGTCGTCGGGTGTACTCGCATTCGTTCAGCCTTTTTCGATTACCATCATCGGTCTGCACGCCCTGACCGGGTTTCTGTTCATTGGGGTCGTCATCGGGCATATCTTCAATAATTCGGTACCCTTGAAAAAATACTTCCGGCAACCAATCGCCCTTTTGATTGCCTGCGCCGTCGCCCTTTCCACCGCTCTTTTCACTTACCAACCCGAAGCCGTTAAAAGAGTTCTTGGACTGAGTGGCAATCTCGGGCCGGCTCTCGATCTTTTCGAAATGAGCGATAAGGGGATGACCTACCGCTACACTCCCGATCCGGGTTATAAAATGCTCGTCGATCTGCGAACCGGGCCCGCATACGATTTCAAAAATCCTCCGAGATTAGCGGTGTGGTTGGAAAACCAGTCGTTCTACCATCTCAAGACTCTCTACGCTTCGGATACCCCGGACAACGGCGATCAGCTTCCCTACTGGGCCTTCAAGGTGGCTGGGTGGGAAAAGGCAAAACTTGAGGCCGAGAGTAATAAGCCCGTCACCGAGGAAACGGACGCCCTCTCCGGAGCCACCTCCAACGGATCCTTCGACCCGGCTGATTACGTTCTGCCAAGAGAGCAAAACTCATCCATGCCCTACCGAGTTTTGATAGAGGTAAACCAACCCAATGATTCTTCCAGCAAACTTCCGGACCAACCGTCGCTGGTCTACGAAGTGGAAGTGGACAATTATGATCCACGCGCCTTTCAGCTTTTCGAATTAGTCGGTTATCCGGTAAGAGAGAAAAAGAAGGGAAAAGAGGAATGGAGCCTTGCCTACCCCGATGAAAGCATCGAGTCGGCCTTTGAGATAGTGGACAGCGCTCTTTTGCAAATCGACCGGAACAAGCAGAAAGCCTTTTTCGCAAAGCCTACCGGTCCATAAAGGGCTTCGCGGCCTAGTTACAAATTTTTGGAGAAACTTGGTTTTCCTGTTTGCCCTCGGACGGGCGGATTGAAAGTATGACCGATTCCAACTCCTCAAAAAAATATGAAACTCCGATTATCTCCCTCTCTTCTTTTGTTAAACTTCTGCGTTGGGCTCCTTTCACTGTCCGCTAACGACTCGATTGATCTTTTCAACGGCAAGGACCTAAACGGTTGGATTGGGAAAAGCCAATTCTGGAGAGTTGAAAATGGTTCTATTGTTGGAGAAACCACCAAGGATAATCCCACCAAAGGAAATACTTTTCTGGTCTGGCAGGACGAACAAGTTGAGGATTTCGAATTTTCCTGCATGGTGAAGTTCCAGGGTAATAATTCGGGAGTCCAATACCGAAGCGAAGCGGTGGGATCGTTGAAGGATTGCGTCTTGCGTGGTTATCAGGCCGACTTGCATCCCAAGCAGGACTTTTTCGGCATGCTTTACGGGGAAAAGTTCGGCAAGCGTGGCATCATCGCCAAGCGCTGGCAAAAGGTGGATGCTCGTGGAGACAAGGAGGTAAAAGTGCTCGGTTCGGTCGGTGACAAGACCGAACTCGTGGACACCCAATGGAACAAACTGGGCATCGTGGCCGTAGGCAACCGACTGATCCATATGGTCAACGGCGTGATGACCGTAGACGTAACGGAAAATCATCCCGAGGCCATAGCCAGAGGATATCTGGGTCTGCAACTTCATGGAGGAGCGCCCATGAGGGTAGAGTTCAAAGACCTCAGATACAGGAAGCTTTCGGGGAATGCCGCCAAGAAAGCCCTCCAAAAGGCAAGCGAAGGGAAAACCGAATAAGCAGACTCCACCTATCTTCGCTACGCGCAATGGCACCGCTCCACCGCTCTTCGACTTCAACCAATATTAACACGGAATCGCATCTTCGATTCGATTGATCTCGGACTTTGTCAAATCCTAAGTCCAAAGAGTCATGCGCCCATTAACCACTGCCAAATCAATTTCCTTCGCAAGGGTTCTTTTTCTTACCCTTTGGGGGAGTTTTTCATCAACGCCCGTTTGGGGTAAATTCGATACCCTCGCAACCCCCATTGAAAGCATATCGGCAAAGGAAGGCTTCAAAGTCGAATTACTCTTCACCGTGCCCAAGGAAAGGATGGGGTCCTGGGTAAATCTTTGCCTTGACGACAAGAATCGCGTCATTGCCAGCGATCAGTTCGGAGGACTTTATCGATTCAAGGTACCCGCATCCGGCAAGACCCTCGAAGAAAAGGAAATCGAAAAAGTCCCTGCCGATATACGCGCCGCCAATGGCTTGCTTTGGGCATTCGACAGCCTTTACGTCGCCGTCAATGATTACGAAAAAAAGCTGGATAGCGGCGTTTACAGACTCTCGGATTCAAATGGCGATGATCAGCTCGACCGGGTCGAAAAACTGCGGACTATCCAAGCCCGTGGCGACCACGGCGTGCACGCTCTCCTTCTCAGTCCCGATAAAAAATCGATTTATCTCATAACTGGAAACAATACGGAGCCCTTGCAAACAAACCGATCCCGGGTGCCCATGGACTGGGGAGAGGACCACCTTCTGCCCAGGATGCCGGACGGTCGGGGACATAACCGAGACCGCTTGGCTCCCGGCGGGATCATTTACAAAATGTCCCCAGACGGCAAAGACTGGGAGATCGTATCGTCGGGTTACCGGAACATTTTTGACGCAGGGTTCAATGCAGATGGTGAACTTTTTACCTATGACGCCGATATGGAATACGATTTCAACACCCCGTGGTATCGCCCCACCCGGATCAATCACGTCACCAGCGGTTCCATGTACGGCTGGAGAAACGGCACCGGCAAGCGGCCTGAGTTCTATCCGGACACTTTGCCCGCCGTAGTCAATATCGGCCCGGGGTCACCCACCGGAGTAGTTTTTGGGTATGGAGCAAAATTTCCACCCAAATATCAGCAAGCAATGTTCATTTTGGACTGGAGTTGGGGGAAAATCTACGCGGTACATTTAAAACCCG
>JAYOEB010000053.1:0-7716 GCA_038116775.1 Opitutia bacterium
TGGTAAGTTCTTCCCTGAAGGCTTTGCAGGCGTCCTCCACGCTGTTGCCCAAGTTTCCGGTCTTCTCACCCACTTCAATGATGTCCAGTTGCATCAAAGGCATAAACTTGAATTTGCGCAGGGCATCGGGAAGAGACTTGCCCTCGTTGACCAGGGCCCGGGCAGCCCTAAACTGGCCTCTCATGAAACGGTTCTTGATCGTTCTCTCGCAAAGTCTCAAATTTTCAGTCAAGCCGATTCCGCTCCAAATCAAAGCCGACAGCAAATTGCAGAGTTGAAAGAGCTCCGACATGTAAAGGATTTGACCGAACAAAGGAAACCTCAGCATGGAACGGTCAAGGGCAACTCCCCCTTTTTCCGTTCTGCCCCACTGCAAGACCACTCCGGAGAAAATAATCAGCCCGACGACCACAAAAGGACCGATGGTCAAAAGGGCTTCGGACCCGTTGATGAGGATCTTTGACATCAAATTCAATTCTCCTCCGAGGGAATCCAGCATCTCCTCTATTTTTTCCAATAAGAAAAACAGAAAGAACAACACCACCCCAAAGGCCATCAGGCATACGAATATCGGATAACTCATACTGCTGAGCACTTTGGTCCGAATCTCTCTTTTTTCCTCCAGGTAGGAGATGATTTTACGCAAAATAGGGGAAACGTTTCCCGTTGCCTCCCCAGCTTCGATGACGAAGGAAGAAGACTCGCTGAAAAACTGCGGCAATTGCCGCATCGCTCTTGACAAAGTCCTGCCTTCGACCAGTTCCCGCCAAAGGAAACCCGCAATTTCCTTCTGCACCGGATCGGAAAGACGCTGATTCAACAATTTCACCGAATCGGCTACCGGCATGCCGCTTCCATGTAGTTCCACCAATCGTTTGAGAAATTCCAACCCCACCTTTTCTCCCTTCGCTCCACCTTTGGCGAAAGCCTTCATCTTCGAGGACCTGCTGCCTTTGCGTTGTCCGTTTTTGGCTTGGGATTTCGTCGCCCGCTCCCCGTTAGAAGAATTTTCAGAGAGCTCGAGCTTTAGAGGCGTCAGACCTTTTTTCCTCAAGTCGCTCCGGGCCTGCTTCAAGTCATCCGCCGACAAATTTCCCGAAAGGGTTTTGCCCCTTCCGTCTACCCCCAGGTATCTAAAGTCAGGCATTCTAAACTTGCTGAATATTGGAAGAGTCCGGCCGCAGCGGATCTTGCGAAGACTTGTCGGTCTCATCCTCCATCATCCCGTCCGCGTACCTGATTACCTCTTCGAAGGTAGTCAGTCCTCTCTTGATTTGGGTCCAACCACAATCCTGCAAGGTGGTCATCCCCTCCTTGATGGCAATTTCACGGATATCAGGAGCGGATGCGCTCTTAATTACGAGGCCATGGATCGCATCACTCATCTTCATGAGTTCGAAGATGCCAACCCTTCCTCTAAATCCGAGATTTTGACAGCTTGGACATCCCACTGCCCTTTGGACCAAATCCGAGATGACCTTTAGGTCTCCGGCGCCACTCGCCACCGAATCTATTCCAAGCAAGGCAAGAGAAGCCAATAGTTCCGACTCCTGCATGTCTGCGGGTATCGAACACTTCGGACACAGCCGACGCACCAATCTTTGGGCAATCACCATTTCCACGGAGGAGGCGATGAGGAAAGGTTCGATCTCCATGTCGATGAGTCTGGTAATCGCTCCGGGGGCGTCATTTGTGTGCAGGGTACTCAAGACCAGGTGCCCGGTCAGGGAAGCCCGAATCGCAATATCCGCGGTTTCACGATCGCGGATTTCACCAACCATGATGACGTCGGGGTCCTGCCTGAGAATTTCCCGAAGGGCGCTTGCGAAAGTAAAGCCAATTTCAGAGTTCACCTGAGTTTGGTTGATCCCGGCAACTTCATATTCGACCGGATCTTCCACCGTCATGATCCTTCTCTCAGGCTTGTGAATCCTGCGGATGAAAGCGGTCAGAGAGGTTGATTTGCCTGACCCGGTGGGTCCCGTCACCAGCACGATCCCGTGGGGTTTTTCCAAGACGCCTACGATGTTCTTTTCGTCTTTTGACAGCAACCCCAATTCCTGCATCGACAAGGGTTGGGACTTTTCGTTGAGCAGGCGAAGGCTGATGCTCTCCCCGTAAAGAGTGGGTAAGGTGGAAACGCGAATATCCAAATCGCTCTGTCCCTGGTTAAAAGTGATGCGTCCACCCTGGGGTCTTCTTTTTTCGGAAATATTGATGCCCCCCATGATCTTGATCCTCGAGATGATCGAGTCTTGAAAGCTTCTAAGGTTATCGGGCACGCGCACCGGCACCAATTGACCGTCAATGCGGTATCTGATTTGCAAAGTTTCCTTGTGTGGTTCGAAATGAATGTCGGTAGCTCGATCGACGATCGCCTTCTGAATGACCTCGTTGACGAACTTGATGATGGCGGCGTTTTGGTCTTCCAGATCATCTTGCTGGTCATCTTCGCCGTCCTGGTCCAAGTCGGAGTCGTCCAAACTATCCGCCCCGATGCCAAAGTTTTCCGTGATTGCCCGGGTTACTTCCTCGGGCAATCCGAGATACCAAATGGGCTTTTTTCCGGAAACGGCGAAAATCCACCGGCTCATCCTTTCGGTTGGAGGCCAAACCGTGAGAAGATTGACTTTTTCCGTTTCCTTTTCCTCCGAATTCGCAGCTTCCTCGACAGGCTCGACTTTGCTCAGTGCCTCCTTCAAGGTTTCGACCAAAAGCTCTGCAGGACAAGGCTTGGTGAGAATCTTGAAGACGTGACCAGAGTTTATCGCTTCCTTGGCGGTATCAAAGTCCGCATGCCCGGTAATCAGCACGGAAACGATTCTCGGATCGATTTTTCGAAGTTCCGAAATCATGCTGGCCCCGCTCATCCCAGGCATTCTCATGTCGGACAAGACAATCGAAAAATCTCCCTCCCGCTGAAAGATTTCGATTCCCTGATTACCACTCGAAGCCACGTGCACCTCGAAGTCATTTCGCAAATTAAGCTGAAAGCCCTTCAGAATGCTCTCCTCATCGTCCACGCATAGGATCTTGGGCTTTTGGCTGCTTAGCTCGACCACTTCAATCGGCAGACAACTGAAGGAGTGAATGAGTCGGAGAGGTAGGATCTTCGTGGGATTTTTGGAAAGGGTGAAATTCTGCAAAAAGGGAATTCCCGATTTGTAGGAAATTTCCTTCATGGTTTGCTCCAGGGTCTTCGAGTCCTTGGATGCCAGCAATCTGGCCCGATCCTCGCGATGCCCCCCCAAAACGTTCAACCTATCCAAATCGGAAATCTCAGACCACCAATCCATATGGTCCTGGGGGATGAAATTAATTCCAAATTCGGAGATTTTGGAAACTCCACCCTCATCAGCCTCTGGGATTTCTGGATCGTTCATGGCGGCCGGACTTTACTTGGGAGCAATCGGAGAGGTGGGTCTTCTCGGAGGAATCTTCACACTGGGAAGGCGGCTTTGCGGAGGGGTGATCGGCGAATTCGGGGGTTTGATGACGGAAGCGTTCTTTACCGGTTGAGCGCTTGGCACCGGCATGACCTTATGCTCGGACTGCTTTAGGCTCAAAGTCTGTCCCCCCTTCATCCTTACCTCTTCCGTATCCGGGTTGAAGCTTTCAATCTGAATCTTCCCATCGTCGAAGCTTTCTCCCTTCTTCAACCAAAAACCCTTGTTTTTCACCTTGTCGAAAATGGCAAAATGCCAAACCTCCTGGAATTTGAAAAATCCTCTCAGTTCCAGATTCGAATTGATCGGCTTTGGAGCGGGAGGCGGCGGCGCCGGTCGGACCACCGCCGGTGGTCGGGGGGTCTGACTTCCGGGCCGCAAAAAGGGGTTGTTTTGCCCATAGCCCGAAATCCAGACCACCGAGGCCAACGTCACTTGAATGGCAAACTTCGAGGTCATTTCATGATAAGCGGTTGGCGGGCAGGCTGGTCTTGTGGGTTTTGATTGGACAAAATCTTCTTCTCGAGTCCGGGCATACCGAGAATCTTACCCGAAGGAGAAACGAACTTGGGAGCGTAGTTGGTATCGATTCGGGTATCGATGGAATGGATGTTCGAGGAGGTTTCGTCGTAATTAGGCTTGATAATCGTGGGTCTCAGGAAGATCAAGAGCTCGGTGGGGGTGTATTTGACGGTTTTGGGCCTGAAGAACTTTTCGCCAAAGTAGGGAATGTCGCTCAGGAGATTGTACTTGGACTCGGTCGAATCGACCTGCACCTCCTGAAGGCCCCCCAAGACGATGATTTCGCCGTCTCTTATGGTGACCATGGACTTGGCCTCGCGAACCTTTTTGCCGGGCAAAGACTGTCCCTGATAAGTGTTGCTTTGAGTCTCATCGAATTTTTCGGCCTTTACCTCAACCTCCATGAATATGGACCCCTGCGAAACAATGCTTCCGTTCTCATCCATAAGGGGAAGACCGATTTTGGGCTTTTTGATTTGGAGTTCCGTCTTTGCCGTAATTTGATCCCGTTGCCCGGTGTTGGAGCCTTCGGTGGTGGAAACGTTGCCGTAATAAGTCGGAACCACGATATTTCGTTCGTCCTCAATCAAGATATGCACTTCAGGGGCGTTGTGAGAGACCATCAGCGAAGGCGTCGAGAAAATCCTGACGTCGTTGCGCTCGGAGGAAAGTGCGAAAATCTGTTCCCAACGAATTCCAGTAAGTTCCCAATTCTGCAACTGAAAGGGAACGGTGGTATTCAGACCCGGGACTCCAAGAATCCCCTGAAGGGTTTCGTTCTGAACCTGAGAAACGGTTACGTCGGCTCCGGAACCCAATGAACTCTCTCCCGTGGTAGTGGTGGTCACGGGTTCCCCAAACAAACCATCCGCCCGTGGCCCCCGGGCATATTTTGACCATTCGAGCCCACCAAACAAGGAGTCGATGCCTCTTTGATTTTGCTCCGTCAAGTCTACCATGACGAAGATGGTGTCGATACGGGCAAGGGGAAGAGGTTGATCCAAAGACTCAATCATCCTGCCGATCTCCTCGATGTCCTCCTTGGTTCCGTAAACGAGGATCGCATTGCTTCTCTCATCCGAGGAGATGGTGATGAAATCACTGAACTCGTGAGCTCCCTCTCCTCCACCCGCATCCACCGAACTATCCGAGGCTTTGGGGGTCGGGCTTGGCGAGGGGACTGATTTGCTTGCCGCATTTGGCGTCGTCCGCGCAGTTTTGCTTCCTTGAATCTGCTGCTTGATGCGCTGCTGGTTTTTGATCACCTCATCCAAGATCGCTTGGATCTCCTTGGATTCGGCATGCTGCAGCTTGAAAAGCTTGCTGGTGGTCTTCATCTTGATGGGGGCATCGTAAGTCTCCAAGATAAATTCGAGCGTTTCTCTGTTTTCCTTCCGCGTGACGATGATGAGCTTGCCGGTCCGGTCATCCGAGTCCACCTTGGTGGTTCCTCCCAGAAAGGGCTTGAAGCTTCCTTCGATCATGGCCTTTAGCTTGCTCTCGAGCTCTCTCGCCCCGGCATGCTTAACCGGCCAGACGATCCACTCCATCCCGATGTCCTCCCTGCTGATCGGCTTGTCGATTGAGCTGAGGAGTTTTTCCATGCGCTGAAGATTAAGCAAGGAATCGGTCGCTAGGATGCTGTTGGCTTTTTCGAAAACCAAGAGGGTTCCGACGTTGGGGGTGGCAAAGGGGTTAAGCTGTTCCCTCACCTCAAGAGCCGGGGCATACTCCAGATGAAACATCTTTACGTAGATGCGCTGACTGGGACGCAATTCGGACGCAGGTCCGTCGAGCCATATCGGGACATGAACGTTTATGCCCGATGCGGGTACGGCCTTGAAGAACAAATCGTCCATCTTGGTAATGCCGATTCCATTCATGGCCAGAAGACTTTCCAGCGCCCGAAGGGTTTCTCGCCTGGTCAGGACGTTCATGCTGTCGAAGGTGATCTTGACTGCTGGCAGATTTTGCGGACGTAATATATAACGATCCGTGATCATTTGAATCATGTCCAAAATCATATTGGTGTCGTGATCCCTCAAGCGAAGTCGTTCCATCGGATCGTCCAACCCCGATATCAGAGACAGTTCCTCGGGATCGGACAAAGCTCCCAAGGTCAAGGACTCAAGCTCGTCATCCTCATTTGCATTGGGAGGAGGAACTGCGGGGTTGGCAATGGCCTCGTCAAGGGGAACCTGCGAGAAGAGGTTTCCGCAAGCGCAGCCTAGGACGAGAATGGAAAAGAGAAAGGATTTCATTGGCTGATGAATTCAACGGAGCTAACCTCGAAGGTAGCGTCGTAGGTTGTATGATCGTAGGGACGATTTCTGGGCGGATAATTGGGTACGATTTTCACTTCACTAAGAAACATGTACGGACGTTCCTCTCGAATCAAGTTCGCATATTCCTCGACTTGTGGATAGCTGGCTCGCTCGAAGGTAATTTTGATTCTATGCTGGGAATACCGGTCCCTTTCAATGGTCTCAAGTTCCCGATAGTCTCTCTGAGGAAATACTCTGTCGGCTAAGGAGGAAGCTCGGTTGCTCAGGTTTTTCTTGTCGTAACTTTTGTTTTTTTGCTCGAGCTTCTGTTGTTCCAGAGCCTTTTGTATCAAGGGCTTTTGCCTAATGAATTCACCGTATAGAGTCATGTTGCGCTCGGCATCCTTCAGAACCGAAAACTCCCGGATGGATTCCTGAACCACGGATTTGAAGAGAAGAATGATCAAAACCAGCCAAAGGGTCAGCACCAAAAGATTTTGCTCCCGATCGGAAAGTCGAAAAAATAGCTTTTCGAGCGTTTTCATCCCTCCTCGCTCCCTGCGGTTCGATCCGGCTCCTCCGAAGTAGCCTGTCTGGGGCTTTCCTCCATCAGGTTGAACTCTATTTCGAAAGTGGTCTTTCCACCATCACTTTCAATGTCGCGAATCTCGTCACCGGAACGATTTTTTCTTATCGTGGCCACGCCGTTGTTCTCAAGATTTTCGATGAAATTATTGATCGCTTCCACGTTTTTGCCCTCTCCCTCGAGCTTAACTTCGTTTCTACTTTCAAAATGGGCTTCGGAAAACCAAAGGTCGGCCCCCTCCGGACCCGAACCTCGGTGGGCGGCCAGTCTGCCCAAGGCTCCGAAGACGTCGATCCCCCCCAACTTGTTTTGCCTCAGTTTTTCCAAAAGTCTTTGATCTTCCCTGACCTTGGGAACCTCGGCGAACATACGGGCGGCCTCCTCGGCCTTGGCCGATGCGAAGAACCTGAGGTAACTGACGCCTGCGAACAAAACCAGAAAGGCCGCCATTCCGACCCCCCAACCCACCAACGCCCTCCATCTCAGTCTGGAGACTTTCCTTCTTTTCTGCTCGCTTCCTTTGTAAAGAGGGGGGCGAAGGTCGACCTTCCAAAGTTCGTCCGCGGCAAGATGAACGGTTTGATCCAACAGAAGGCTCGGATCTCTTCCCTCAAGCCATTGATGTTCGAATTTGAAGAATCCATCCTTGGTTCTGGAAAATTCCTCCAGAACCAAGACGTCGGGCTCAACTTCGTAGTTCTGCAGATCCACCAGGGCCAGCAGCTTACCCCTCACGACTTCCATGGAATCCTGGGCGCCCGAATCAAGGGATAATGAGAAAATGGCGTCGGGGACCGGAGATCCCTCGCCGAAGGAAGCGGCGGTAAGAGTCTCGTCGTGAAGGAGAAATCGGATGGTCGGCTTGTCGAATTTGGTTCCGAAAAGAGAAACGAACGAA
>JAYOEB010000053.1:7726-13847 GCA_038116775.1 Opitutia bacterium
CGCCTGAACAGCTCGAGGTTCTGCCATCCTAAGTTCCTTAGCTTGGCAAGGGGAGTCGCGAAGATGACCAACTTCCGATATTCCATCGAATTGAAAAAACCCCATGCCAACTGTTCGGCAGGATAGGGCGAAAATTCGTCTTGTTCCAAAAGCCGCAAGGCCAGATCCTCAATCTGGTCCTCCCGGACGTCCTCGCCAAAGGAAATGCACTCGCAAAAAAAATGTTCCCCTGGGAGACGAAGGGATATTTCACGAAGTTCGCCTAAGGATTGGCTCGAACCATTGTCAGGACTATCATCCATTCAATCATTTACATTACCTAAATGCATTTGGTCAGTCGATCAAATTCTCGTTTTCACGGAGTGAATAAACTCGGTAAGGATACTGGATTTTCTGGTTCTGGGGGCTTCTTGACTGAATGTTCTGCGGGGGCTTGGACGCTTGGCTTCCGGGAGCTTGTTGGTCCCGTCCGACAATCGCGTGGAGCTGAAAGTTAGCCCTCCCCTTCGTGACCGTGACCTCGATTCGGAACATGCTGGCCGCAGTCCCCAGGGTGATGCCGCTTTTCCGAGCCAATTGAGCAAGCGTCGGATCGTTCAAGGAAGTAAAGAAACTCGTTTCCTTGCCGTATGAACTTGGTCCGCCCTTCAGGTCTTCGTAGAGCCCTTCGTCGTCTCCGCACAGAAAACGCAAGAGAAAGTCCGAAGCTCCATTGACGTTTACCGGTCCGTCATGAAAAAAGGAAAAGGATTCTCGGAAATTTCGCAGGTTGCGGTTTTCGCTGCCGTCCTTTCCATAAAAAAGGCCTGAATTCTCTGGCTCGTCTTCCTCATGGGCAAAGCCCTTGATCATGCGAAACTCCTCGAAGTTCTCGATTTTTTTCCCGGGCGTGAAGTAAGGCGGATCCAAGTCCTCGTAATAATCATCCTCCGCTCCCTCATCGCGATCCTCGTCATCCGAATCCTGCCAGTCCATCAGGGCATCGTAGAATGGTTTTCCGTCGTCTTCGTCCACTATGGATTCACCCGCAAGGAAAGAGGCGAACAAATAGGTCATGTCTTTTTCGCGGGCTGAGGAAAACGGGGCCTTGCCCGACTCGTCGATTATCTTCACCGCCCAGTTGACGTTGGCTTCCAAAGGGGACGTCTCCGCGTATTCGAGAGGATTCCCCCACCCCTGCTCGGGAGAATAAAGAGTTTTCTCTATCAAGGAGAATTCATTGAGTACCCCCACCGTCAAATCGAGGACCGAATAGGCGTGAATTCTGAGGTTGTCGCGAAAATGCTGCTGACTGACGTATCGCATCTCCTGAATCGTTTCCTGCATCAATCTAGTGGCAATCACCGACAAAAGAACAATCAAAACGAGAACGAAGATGAGGATCGAGCCTCCCCTCCTATCGGATTTGGCCGTCCTCAATGCGAATCCTCCTCCAAACCGTTGGGGGCGAGACGCCTCACCGACAAGGTAAGGGTCCGTTCCAATTTTTCATCATCCCACCTGAAAACCAATTTAACGAAATCAGGGATTCGATACTTCCCCGTCTGGATGTTTTCCTCCAACTCGTCCTTGATTTCCCATTTTTTAATATCCTCTTCCCGATCGTCCTCTTCCCCGTAATAGCAATAAAAGATTTCGTCGCAGAAAGAACTTATGGGCGTTTTGCGGAGTTCACTTTCGTCCTCGGGTTGCAAGACGCCCTTTTCGTTCTTTTCCAATTCCTGCAGCTCGGAAAACCAGAGGAATGACAGGCCATCCCCTTCATCGAAGCAAAGGTAGGCATGGACTCTCGAAGCCACACCCTTTGGCCAAACGAACAAAGGGGGGGCTTCCCGCAAATAAAAATGAATCAGAGGTTCGTCGGATTCCGAAAAACCGATCGGTCTCTGTAAGTCCACGATTGCATTCCCCGCTCGATTCGCTTGCGGAAGAGTAGCCTCCTCCATGATCGCATGAAGAAAGTTTCCAACGCCGTTGACGTGGGCGTCGAAGGCGTCCCGAGTCGCGGGTCGGTTGGCCCATGCCTGGGATACGGTCACGAGGAGCGATACCGCCCCGACCAGCAACATTCCGCCGATCGCCATAGCCAGTAAAAGCTCGATCATCGAAAAACCGCTCTTTCTCATCGCCTTTGCCTTGCTTCCCTGATTTCTCTGATCTTGTCGCGCTTTTCTTCCAACAAGCGTGATCTTTCGGTGGCAAAATCCGACTCTTTCGCCCATCCCGGACGCAGCAAGAGCATTTTCGAAACCCTCTCCCCGGCCTCAATCCCAATCTTTTCGTTTCCTTCATATTCCATTTTCAGCGTGACTTCATAAACGTCGAGCACGCCGGTCATTTCGATCTCCGTCTCCCAAGTGATTTCTCCAATCGTCAGGGCTTCGATTTCCCCACCATCCTCGAGCTTTTCATAACGGTGTTCCTTGAAGATTTCGCTTCTTGCCCAAAGCAAGTCCTGCTCCATTTCACGAGTGTCCTTCATCACCCTCATGGTTCTGGACGCCACCGAGATCCCATCTACCAGAAAAACCGCGGACATTCCAAAAAGAGCCAGGGCAATCAACACCTCGATCAACATGAAGCCCGAACGCTCTCGGCCGATTTGCATGCTTTTACCCATTGCCTTCACAACCTACTCTTCTCCTTTCAGAACATAACCCGAAAAAGGATCGAAAAACATTTCCTTTTCACGTTCGCCAAACTCAATCTCCGCCCCGAAGGGAACGCTGCTGCCGGCGTGAAACCTGACTCTCGTCAACTTCATTTGGTCCCTCTCGTATTGGCTCTCGTCTCCTTCGACGCCGGAAAGCGGACCGATTCCCCAAAAACGCACTTTGGGGAAATTTTCTCGATTACCGGCGATTTCCTCATTTATTTCCTTGTAGATTCGGTGCTCCGCAAGCACGATTCCCATGGAATCGGAAACTAGAAAGGTGGCGTTGTCCTCGTAGTAACTCAGGTAAGTGGAACGCTTGCGCTCACTGCTGAAGTAAACCGCATCCAGCACGGCTTTTTTGAGAACACGATCGGGCGGTTCGAAATTAGCGCCTTTGAGAAAGGCTCCCAAGTTACCCGCAACCGTGCCCGCCAGCAGGGCAAGCAGGGCAATTACAAGCAGTACTTCAATCAAGCTAAACGCCTGAGCGCCATGCTCCCGCTTTCTTGAAATCAAGTCAATTGCCCGTATCCCAATTACCAATTACCTTACCATCGGGAGAAGAAGTGAACAAGTCGAAGCTGCTTGGGTTGTTGCTCCCGGGATACTGATATTGATATGGTTTGTTCCATGGATCATTCAAATCGGAGGCGCGCTTGACGAAAGGAGGAATTCCATCCGGGGGATTCTGCAAATCCGACAAGGATTGAGGATACTCGCCTACCAAAGTAAGATAACTCGTGACGTAGGCCTCGCCCGTACTGTTTACCCATTGCTGGGCCGCCTTTACCTTTGAGCCGCCGAAAATCCCGCCGATATTACTCATGGTCAAACCGGCGACGATGCCGATCAGCGCCAATACGATGAGAATTTCAACTAGAGTAAAACCCTTCGTTTTCCTATGGGGGGGTTTCAACGGTTCGCTGCTGAAGATTGAATTCATTCCTTCATTAACGAAAAAAATTTCTCCAATGCAAGCATTCAGGCGCGATTTCTCTTCGCTTTGCCCCGAATTATCTTGCTCAACCCCGTCTTTCGATTACTGGTAAGGGAGTGACTTTATCTGAATACTTACCGGTATTTTTACAAATTCTCATCGCCATCGGCATCGGGGCGGCCATCTTGGTCGCAAGCCATCTTTTTGGGCAAAGAGCCTCTCGAAGCAAAATCAAGGATTCGCCCTACGAATGCGGCTTAGCCTCCGATACTCAGGGGCAAACCCGTTACTCGGTCAAGTTCTACGTCACGGCCATGCTGTTCATTCTGTTTGATATCGACGTCGTTTTCCTCATCCCTTGGGTCCTGTCTCACAGAGATTTCGTGGCGGCCGGCATTCCTATCCTCGGCCCCATGTTGTTTTTTACTTTCGTCCTCGTTGCAGGCTTGGTCTACGAATTGAAAAGCGGTGCCCTAGAGTGGGAGAAGTAATCCACCTAACGAATTGCCCCGCGAAGTCTCTGGCTTCGCCTCGGCTTGCAAATCGATGAGAATCGACCCCTACATCGCCAACAACCGAATCATCGATCTTTCGAGCAAAGACCTCCATTCCGCATATTCGGAACTCCTCGATACCTTTGGCTCTCTGCTGCCGACCCCAGTCAAAAGAAAAAAAATTCTCAACGAACTCGTAGAGCGCGAGCATTCGATGACGAGTTACATCGGCGAGGGCGTCGCCCTTCCCCATGCCAGAGTCGAAATGAAGAGATCCTATGCTCTTGCCATCGGAAGGTGTCCGGCAGGCTTGGCTTTCGAGGGTAAGGACAGTTACGAGGACATAAGGTTCGTATTCCTTCTGCTTGCCAGTAAGAAAGCCAAAAACTACCTTTCTTTTTTGGCCTCCTTGGCCCGGGCCTTTCAAGACAAGGTCATCATGGACCAATTGTGGATGGCTCGCGAGAAGGCCGAGTTCAAGAGCGCCGTCCGCAAAGCTTTCGTCGGAACCGACGACCGCCCCGCAAGAAGAAGAACGAAATTCAACAAGCTT
Organism: Opitutia bacterium; assembly: GCA_038116775.1. GTDB lineage: Bacteria > Verrucomicrobiota > Verrucomicrobiia > Opitutales > Seribacteraceae > Seribacter. The sequence continues at coordinate 12,367 of JAYOEB010000053.1, forward strand.
TTGACTGACGAGGCCACCAAGATCGCCAAGGCCGCGGAGTGCTCGACCATCTTGGTTTTCACCGACGTCTTTCCACCAAGTCTCACTCCGAGGATGACCTTTCCGAATTTCAAGGTCGTTTTGGCCGGAGAAACGGTCACCGAAGAGGACAAGTCCCATCATAAGGCCGACGCCACGCTCGTCGTCAGGATGTTGTCTCGTTCTCGTCTGTCCCAGTTGCGGGCAGCCATTCTTCTTGGCTTAACTCGGGACATTTTCGGCTTCCAGGATCGGGTCTGCTGCATCGGAGGGATTCCCGCGAGCGGCCAATTCGACACCGTTTTGGTCGTGGACGTCGACGAGGAATTCGAATCGGTCATCGGGCAAGGCGATGAAATGCTGCCCAACGACGTATCCGCAGAAGCCTTGGAAAGAATTACCGCGATCGCCACGGATTTGGCGACTTCCGGACGCGAGGGCAAATCCATTGGGGCCATGTTCGTTCTCGGCGATCACGAAGAGGTGATCAAGCGCTCCAAGCAACTTGTGCTCAATCCGTTTCACGGTTACGCTCCGGAGGACCGAAGCGCCCTCAATCCATTCATGGACGAAACCATCAAGGAGTTGGCTCTGATCGACGGAGCCTTCATCTTGCGGGGTGATGGCGTGGTTGAATCCGCCGGCTGCCTCATTCAAGCGAAAGCCGACGACATCGAACTTCCAGGAGGACTGGGCACCCGACATGCGGCCGCGGCAGCCATTACTCAAGTCACCGATTCCCTCGCCCTCGTCGTCTCTTCCTCCGGTCAAGTGACCTACTTTCGAAAAGGCAGGATGTTTACCTTGTTCGAAAAATCCGAGAGTCGGGCGCTCTGAGCCAAATGGCTACTTCCAGTCACACCCAAACTGAAAAGATCGGCTTTTTCGGAGGTTCCTTTGATCCGATCCACAAGGGCCATCTTCGGCTGGCCGAGCTTGCTATTTTGAATTATGATTTGGACTTGCTGTATTTGTGTCCTGCCCATCAGTCTCCCCTGAAAGAGCAATCTCCATGGTTTGATGCCGAGCATCGACTCGCCATGACCCGAAAAGCGGCCTCCCTCCACGAAAGGATTTCAGTCCTTGACTTCGAAACGGCAAACCCAAGCCCCTCCTACACCCGCCACTCGATCGTCGAGTTGAAGAAGATTCACCCCAACGCGGAAATTTTCCTTCTCATAGGTTACGATCAATTTAGAAAACTGCCAGATTGGAAGTTCGTCGACCAACTCTGCGAAGAAGTTCATTTCATCCTCTGCGCTCGGCACCAAACGGAGCTGCCGCCGCCACCTCTTCCCAAACTCCGACTTTCCCTTCTCGGAAACTCCCTGATCGACCTTTCCTCGACTGAGATCAGGTCGAGAATGCAAGCCAATGAATGCATCCGGGATTTGGTTCCTCCCGTCGTTTATGATTACCTCCGAACCCATCCGTTTTTTCCAGCCGAAATTTCATGAGCTTTA
>JAYOEB010000054.1:0-13786 GCA_038116775.1 Opitutia bacterium
CGCCTCTTCGGATCCTGATTTTCACGCCAGCTCCTTTTCCTCCCGTACGATTGTCTACAAGGGAATGCTGACAACAGAACAGTTGAGCGATTATTTTCCCGACCTAAGGGATCCCGACATGGAGTCCGCGCTTGCCCTCACGCACTCAAGGTTCTCGACCAATACCTTCCCCAGCTGGCCTCGAGCCCAGCCTTTTCGTTACCTCTGCCATAATGGAGAAATCAACACCGTGCGTGGTAATGAGAATTGGCTTTACGCTCGGCAAATGCAGCTAGCTAGCGACGTCTTCGGCAAGGACGTCGAAAAACTCTTCCCCATCATCAGAGAAGACGGTTCCGACTCTCAGAAATTCGACAATTGTTTGGAGTTTTTGGTTCTTTCGGGTCGGAGTTTGGCCCACGCGATGATGATGATGATTCCGGAACCATGGGAAAAACATCAAAGCATGGATCAATTAAAACACGATTTTTACAAGTTTCATGCCTGCCTTATGGAACCTTGGGATGGGCCAGCGTCCATTGCCTTTTCCGATGGCGTTCAGATTGGAGCCGTCTTGGATCGGAATGGTCTTAGACCGTCGCGTTATTACGTTACTTCCGATGATCGTGTGATACTTGCTTCCGAAGTCGGCGTGCTTCCCGCCATTCCTTCCTCTAGCGTCATTAAGAAAGGAAGGCTTGAGCCTGGTCGGATGTTTATGGTCGATATGCAGGAAGGAAGGATTATCGAAGACGCCGAGCTTAAATCCAGGGTAGCTGGAGAAGGTAACTACGGTCAGTGGCTTGCTGAAAGCCTCATTACTTCAGAACAACTTGATGATTGCCCTGATAAGTATCGCGACGATTATTCCTCGATCATCACTCGTCAGAAAGCTTTTGGCTATACCTTTGAGGATTTGAGATTTTTGATTGGTCCGAGCGCCGAGACGGGCAAGCAACCTTTGGGTTCCATGGGAAATGACTCTCCGCTAGCCGTCTTGTCCGATAAGTCGCAACTTATCTACAACTACTTCAAGCAGTTATTTGCCCAGGTTACCAATCCTCCGATTGACCCCATTCGTGAGGAAATCGTCACCGCATCCGTTTCGTTTGTTGGTTCCGAAGGCAATTTGACGAAGCCCGGCTCCTCGAGTTGCCGCATGATTATGTATGATTCGCCAATCGTGGATGACCATGAGGTTTCCAAAATTCGAGAGGCCCTTCCTCAGGGCTTTAAGTCGAGTGTCTTGAATACTGTTTTTGATCCTTCTGGTAATGAAAGCGAAGGCTCCAAGCTTGAAGAGGCTCTTGAGGAGTTGTTTCAATCAGCCGACAGTGAAATTGAACGAGGCGCCAATATTCTGATACTTTCGGACAGAAGCCTTTCCAAGGAAAAGGCTGCGATTCCAGCCTTACTGTGTTGTTCCGGTCTGCATCATCATCTCATCCGCCAAGGTACGCGCACCAAAGTCTCGCTAGTGGTCGAATCTGGCGAACCTAGAGAAGTTCAGCACTTTGCTCTTTTGCTTGGCTATGGAGCGGATTTGATCAACCCTTACTTGGCCCTTGAGACGATTCGCTTCATGATATCGGAAGGAAACCTTCAACTGGACCCCAGTCTTGCTTGTAAGAATTTTCTCAAAGCCAACCTAAATGGGGTCATCAAGACTATGTCAAAAATGGGAATTTCCACGATAGCCTCTTATCGTGGAGCCCAAATTTTCGAAGCCATTGGCTTGAACCGATCCTTAATCGACAAGTATTTTGCAAAGACTTCTTCACGAATTGAAGGAATTGGCATCGAAACCATTGCCGCCGAGGCAAGACATCGGCATCATTTCGCGTATTCTCCCCGTGTCGACGAACGAGCTCTTCCTTTGGACCCCGGGGGCGTATATCAATGGCGCGCTACGGGAGAAAAGCATCTCTTCAACCCAACCACGATCCATAAGTTGCAAAAAGCAACCAGACTCGGAGACTACGAGGTTTTTCGCGAATATTCGAACGCCATAAACGACCAGTCCAAGGAGATGTATACCCTCCGTGGGTTAATGGACTTCAAGTATGGCGAAGATGCGATCTCCCTTGAGGAGGTCGAGCCGGCATCCGAGATCGTCAAGCGCTTCAAGACGGGAGCCATGTCCTATGGGTCAATTTCAAAGGAAGCTCATGAAAGCCTTGCCATCGCCATGAATCGTCTGGGGGGGAAGTCGAACACGGGAGAGGGAGGCGAGGACCTGGATCGCTTTACTCCGGACGCAAACGGTGATTCCAGAAGGTCTGCCATCAAGCAGGTTGCCAGCGGTCGTTTTGGCGTTACGAGCTTCTATTTGGTAAACGCGGATGAGATCCAGATCAAGATCGTACAGGGGGCGAAGCCAGGAGAGGGCGGGGAGTTGCCCGGACATAAGGTGCTTCCACCCATTGCCAAAACTCGCGGCACCACTCCAGGCGTGGGCTTAATCTCTCCCCCACCACATCATGACATTTACTCAATCGAGGACTTGGCGGAACTTATTCATGATCTCAAGAACTCGAACCATCTTGCTCGCGTAAACGTCAAACTCGTTTCGGAAGTCGGGGTTGGAACCGTTGCCGCAGGAGTTGCGAAAGCCAAGGCCGACGTAATTTTGATTTCCGGATACGATGGTGGAACCGGAGCTTCCCCACGCTCCTCGATCCAACACGCTGGGGCTCCCTGGGAACTTGGATTGGCGGAAACGAATCAAACCCTTCTTCTGAATGATCTTCGCAGTAGAGTGGTGTTGGAGACCGACGGGCAATTGAAAACGGGCAGGGACGTGGCGATTGCCTGTCTCTTGGGAGCCGAGGAATTTGGTTTTGCGACTGCTCCGCTCGTTACCCTTGGTTGCCTGATGATGCGCGTGTGTCACAAAAATACCTGTCCGGTGGGCATTGCCACCCAAGACCCCAGGCTTCGTGAAAAATTTGGTGGCGGAGCCTCCGCAGTGGTCAATTTCATGACCTACGTAGCGGAGGAAATGCGTGAGACGATGGCCAAGTTGGGATTTAGAACCGTCAACGAAATGGTGGGTCGCGTAGACAAACTGGAGTTAAGCACGGCTCTCGATCACTGGAAAGCCAATGGATTGGACTATTCCAGAATTCTTTTTAAGCCGGAAGTCGGACCTGAAGTGGGTACTTTCTGTCAAATGAAGCAGGACCATCTTCTAGAGAAATCCTTGGATCATCGTTTGATCTTGAAAGCTTGCCGACCGGCGATCGAAGAGCGGAAAACAGTGGTCGTTGATTCGCCCGTAGTCAATACCGACAGAGTGGTTGGGACCATGACCGGAGCCGAGGTTTCCCGAAAGAATGGTCCTGATGGATTGCCTGAGGATACCATCCGTATCAACCTTACGGGTTCAGCAGGTCAAAGCCTAGCCGCTTTTTGCCCGAAAGGAATGACGTTCACGGTGACCGGCGATACCAATGACTATTGCGGCAAAGGGCTGTCCGGAGCGAAGGTCATCGTTCGTCCTCCCGATGATTCCCCCTTTGTCGCTCATGAAAACATCATTACGGGTAACGTTTGCTTCTATGGCGCCACTGCAGGCAGCGCATTCGTGGCGGGTGTTGCCGGAGAAAGGTTTTGCGTTCGAAATTCAGGGGTTTACGCCGTGGTCGAAGGTATGGGCGATCATGGCTGCGAATACATGACCGGAGGAACCGTCCTGTGCCTGGGAAAAACGGGAAGAAATTTTGGAGCCGGGATGTCTGGCGGCATTGCCTACGTTCTGGACGAAGCGGGTGATTTCGTCTCCAAGAAACTAAATCCCGAAATGGTCAAGGTGTATCCTCTCATCGAATGCGAAGATGAGGAAATCAAGGGAGTGAGGGATCAAATCGGTAAGCATCTCGAACTTACTGATTCCGCAAGAGCAAGGGAAATACTCACTCATTGGGATCAATTTTTAAAACAGTTTCTTAAGATTATGCCGGAAGATTACGAACGGGTCCTTAATGCCCTCAAGCGTGCGGAGGAACGTGGGCTTCAAGGGGATGAAGCCGTTCAGGCGGCCTTTGAGGAAAACGTAGCCGCTGGTCATTAAATTCACATTTTTTAGTTTGTTATGGGAAAACCCACAGGATTTTTAGAACACGACAGATCACCCATTCCAGATCGCGCTCCTCTGGATCGAATCAAGGATTGGGATGAAATTCACGAAGACTTTCAGGAAGGCAAACTGAAAGAACAGGGATCGCGTTGCATGGATTGCGGCACGCCTTACTGCCACACCGGGATGACGATCAGCAACATGGCAAGCGGTTGTCCTATCAACAATCTGATTCCCGAGTGGAACGACTTGGTTTATCAAGGCAAATGGAAAGAAGCCCTGGATAGGTTGCACAAGACGAACAATTTTCCGGAGTTTACCGGTAGAGTTTGCCCGGCGCCTTGTGAGGGATCATGCGTCCTTGGCGTCATCGAGCCCCCGGTTACCATCAAGAGTATTGAGTGCGCCATCATAGACAAAGCTTTTCATGAGGGTTGGGTGAAACCAAATCCGCCGAAGTCAAGGTCCGGAAAAAAAGTCGCAGTCGTCGGTTCGGGTCCGGCGGGTCTGGCTGCGGCGGATCAGCTTAACAAAGCAGGTCATTCCGTAACCGTCTATGAAAGAGCAGATCGCATCGGAGGACTTCTTGTATATGGAATTCCCAATATGAAGCTCGATAAAAAATACGTTGAGCGCCGCGTGAATCTACTTGCCGAGGAAGGTATAGAATTTGTCGTCTCCACCGAGGTGGGAAAGGATCTTTCTGCCAAGAAGTTGATTGAGGACTTTGATTCCGTGATTCTATGCTGCGGGGCCACCAAGCCAAGAGACTTGCCAATTGAGGGAAGAGATCTGAAGGGTGTCCATTTTGCCATGGAATTTCTAACCAAGAACACCCAAGGATTGCTTGAACTTAAGGATATAACCGAGTTCGAAGCAGCGGCCAAAGGCAAGGATGCCGTTGTCATCGGAGGTGGAGACACTGGTACCGATTGCGTCGGCACTTCCATTCGGCATGGTTGCAAAAGCATTACCCAACTGGAAATTATGCCGAGACCACCCGACGAGCGCGCCGTCGACAACCCATGGCCGGAATGGCCCAAGGTTTATAAGATGGATTATGGCCAGGAAGAAGCCAAGGAATTGTTTGGGGCGGATCCGAGAAAGTACCTGACGGCAACCAAAAAATTTATTGGTGATGAGGAAGGAATGCTAAAAGGCCTTTTGATACACGAAATAGAATGGAAAGAGGAAAACGGTCGTTTCACGCCGGTGGAAGTCCCTGGCTCGGAGCGTGAAATTCCAGCGCAAGTCGCATTCTTAGCCATGGGCTTTGTTGGACCAGAGGACGATATCGCAGAGGAACTCGGTTTGGATCGAGATGCTCGATCCAATATTCAAGCCCAATACGGAGAATTCAAAACCAGCGTAGACGGGGTTTTTGCTGCTGGTGATATGAGGAGGGGACAATCCCTTGTGGTTTGGGCGATCAACGAAGGAAGAGCAGTTGCCAGGGAGTGCGATCGATACCTTATGAACGAATCCTCTTTGCCCTAGAATTTCCGACCTATGCGGATAGTTTGCTTGGATCTTGAAGGAGTTCTCGTCCCGGAGATCTGGATTGCCTTTGCCTCTAAAACCGGAGTGGATGAATTGACGCGTACCACCAGAGACGAACCCGATTACGAGGCGCTGATGAAATATCGTTTGGATATCTTAAGCGAGAAAGGATTTAGCTTAAGCCAAATTCAGGAAGTGATAGCCACTCTTGACCCACTACCGGGGGCTGTTGAATTTGTTGAAAATCTTAGATCAAAGAGCGAACTGATCATCTTGTCGGACACTTTCCGTGAGTTTGCAGGGCCCCTGATGAGGAAGCTCGGCTTTCCCACCTTATTTTGCCACGAATTGGAAGTTTCAAACGATTCAATCCGCGACATTAAGCTTCGTTTGCCTGACCATAAGAGAAAAAGCGTCCTATATCTGCAGAAATTAAATTATGAAGTCGTTGCAGCGGGTGATAGTTACAACGATTTGGGTATGTTGAAGACTGCCGATTTTTGTAGCTTTTTCAATCCACCTGATTCATTGATTCGGGAGTATCCGGACATCAGGGTTTCCAATGATTACGGGCAACTTATGTCTTTCATTGAAAACCCAAGCCTATGATTGTCATCGTTTCCGGTACCAATCGTCGAGGCAGCCTGTCCTCCGTATTTGCTAAATACCTAGCCTCCGTCTACGAAAGCAAGGGAGTACAAAGCCAAATACTTGAACTTACCGAACTTCCCTTGGAAACCTTCTCTCCGGATGCTTACGATCAAAAGCCTTCCAAGGTTTTGGAGTTTACCAAGCATATTCTCAATTCATCAGGGATCGTCTGCATTGTGCCGGAGTACAACGGAAGCATGCCGGGAGCCTTGAAGTTGTTTATTGATCTTTTGCCCTATCCTGAAAGCTTTGAAGAGCGTCCGGTCGCATATGTTGGGATTGCCTCTGGGCAGTTTGGCGGTTTGCGTCCAGTGGAGCACCTGCAGCAGGTTTTTGGTTACCGCAACGCCCACAATTTTCCCAAGCGTGTTTTTGTCCCTGCGGTTCATGAAGTTGCGGATTCCGAAAACGGCATTACCGACCCGAGGCTAGAAGACAGACTGGCCGAACAGGCCGATCAATTCCTTCGTTTCTGTCGATCATTGGGAAAAAACCTTTGATCATCATAAGCAAGTCCTGGCGTGTGGGATCTTCTTTCTCGTGCAATCTTTGGTAATCCGCAAGCCCCCTATCGCTTTCCGTCTTCAAGGTTGGGTTGGCAAAGATCTCATCCGCAGAGGTCGTTCGCGATGCGGCAAGCTTTCTCGAACTCATGCATAGGTTTTGAAGGTAACGGCTTCGGCTGACTATTGTATCTTAAATGAAGAAAATTTCCATAGTCGGACGGAATGCCTGCGGTTGGCCAAACTTGACCAAACTCAGCAGTGGCCGCGTTCTTTGTACCTATTTTAATGCCCCCAGTCATGGACTGCAGGAGGGCGATTTGGTCTGTTCCATTTCTGATTCGAAAGGTGGAAAATGGAAGAAAAGATCAGTCGTCGCCGAAAGGCCCAAAGGCGGAAACCGGATGCACCTTGCCGTAGGTCTCGCCAATAACGGTGATTTGCTTTGTTTCAGTAGTGGTTTTTTTCTCAAAAATGAAAAACTGACCGCTTTTTCGGGTCACTGGTTGTCGAGATCCAAAGATCAAGGAAAATCTTGGGAAACGGATCTATCTCCGCACATCCCCAAGCTTATCCGAAATACCATACCATATGGTCGGATCATCACTTTAGGCGGCAAAAAATTGGCCTACGCTTCCTACAGATCGAATGGAAAGGGGAACCCTAGCGAAACCTGGATGATTCTTTCCGATGACGACGGGTTCTCTTGGACAAAAACCTTCAAGCTTGGCTCCAATGATTCCAACGAAGCCGTCCTTTGCCAGAAAGGAAGAGAAACGATTCTGGCCGCAGTTCGAACCCAAGGGGACCACCATGTGAAATTATGCGAGTTTTCCTTGGAGCGTCGGCAGTGGAGAGAAAAAGGTCCCCTTACCTTGCCCATGCAGCATCCGGCGGATCTTACCCTCATCTCCGAGGATTGTCTTTTGCTTACCTACGGGATTCGAAATAAGGGACTTATGGGAATCGGAGCCAGGATCAGCATGGATGGAGGACTTACTTGGAAATCTCCATGGGTGATTCACCAGTTTGGAGACAAGGCCGGAGACGTCGGATACCCATCCACAGTCTCGGTTGGAAAGAGAGGGCAATTATTGACGGCGTTCTACACGGACTTCGAACCGACCATGAAAAAAAGTCCAGAGGGATACCGTACCCTTGCCATGAGATGGTCGCTCGAGGATTGGTTGTCCCTTTCAGATTTTAAGTCGATCTTCGCTTCCAAAACGATCGAATAGGGCTTCAGCTTTGCTTTCTGTATAATTTTACGTAGTCGGGACGAACCTTTAGGTCGCTGTCGTCTTCATACCGTTTTTGGAGATTTTTCAATCGATTCTTCAAATTCTCCTGAATTTTTCCGTAGGCTTTCTGATCGTAGAGGTTGCTCAATTCGTCGGGATCAAGCTTCAGATCATACATTTCCCACTCATTCCCAAATTGATAAAAGTGCATCAGCTTGTATCTTTGGGTACGAATTCCGTAATGTCTGGGAATCATGTGAACGCTTGGATATTCGTAATAATGATAATAAATCTCATTACGCCATTCCTTGGGATTTTCGCCTTTCAAAAGAGGAACCAGCGACATGCCTTGCATGTCTTTTGGTTGATTGGCTCCGGCAATTTCAAGAAAGGTCTGAGCGTAGTCCAAGTTTTGCACCATTTTTGTTTCTCTGCTGCCAGGCTTGACGACTCCAGGCCATTTTACGATCAACGGCATTTTGAGCGACTCTTCGTACATCCACCTTTTGTCGTACCAGCCATGATCCCCTATGTAGAAGCCTTGGTCGGAGGAATATATCACGATCGTATTCTCCTCCAATCCCAGTTTTTTAAGTTCGTTTTGAAGTCTTTCGACGCTTTCATCCACTCCTTTGAGGCACCTTAGATAATTTTTTGCGTATCTTTGAAATTTCCATCGAACCAAATCTTTCCCAGTGAGTTTGGCTTGATGAAACTTTTCGTCTCGCGGTCCGTAATGATCTCTCCAAGACTTTAGCTGCTCCGGGCTCATTCTTTTCATGTTGTGCCAGGCGGAGCGGTCTTGATTCGCTTGGGAGGGAGGTTGCTTGAAATCCGGGGTTAGGTCAACGAAGAGGTCGTAGTTTAGGTCCATGTGGCGGTCTATTTCAAGTTCTTGGACCCGAGCTCCAGGAGCATTGTCCCGCCAATCGTCAAAAAGGGTGGAAGGTTCTGGAATTTCCACCTCATCGTAAAGTGACAAATGCCTTAGGGCAGGCATCCAATTTCGGTGTGGCGCCTTGTGCTGCACCATGAGCATGAATGGCTTGTCGACGGATCTTTTTTCGTTGAGCCAATTTACGGCCAAATCCGTAACGACGTCGGTGCAATGGCCGTGTATTTTTTTTCTCCCATCTGGAAAAATGAGGTCTGGGTTGTAATAAAGCCCTTGTCCCGGTAAAACCGCCCAGTCGTCATATCCAAGCGGTTCTCCCTTCAAGTGGCTCTTCCCGTAGATTGCAGTCTGATAGCCGGCTTTCTGCAAAAGTTTTGGAAACGTCTGCTGATTCCAGTCGAAGGTGTTGCCGTTGTTCATGAAGCCATTCTTGTGACTGTGTTTTCCCGTCTGGATAACAGCTCGGCTTGGACCGCAGATTGAATTCGTGCAGAAACTATTGACGAAGATCATGCCTTCCCTTGCCAGTTTGTCTATCACCGGAGTTGGGTTGACGGGTTTGAGCCATCCGTTGTAAGCCCCGATGGCATGCGGAGCATGGTCGTCTGTAAAGATGAACAAGACGTTGGGTCTTTGATCCGCCATCAGTTGAGAAATGATGGGCGAAAGGGCAAGGGATGCAAGTAGTAGGCAAAAGGTCTTATTCATGACTGACTTCAAGGGTTTTAAAACAAGGGACGAAAGGAGCTTTACTCCCAGACGGTTTTTTTAGGGAGGAAAATGATGGGAATCAAGAATCAGAAACGCTTTCTTTGATTTTTTTCTGGGAGGAAATATGAAAATTCAATGACCCAATTATCATTCAGAGGATGAGTTTTTCTCTTTTTTTCTAGCGTTGGGACCTCTGTAGATTCTTCTCCATTCCTCTGGCATGGGTTCAAGTAGTTCTCCAAGTCCGAGTTGAATGCGTTTCGCAATGAGAATTCCTTTCAAGGAGAGCGCTAGATCCGAATTCTCTTGATTGAAATAAAGATTCTCCCGTTCCAAGGGATCGTTTGTCAAATCGAATAATTCCCACTCGTCAAACTGATGGTAATGAATGAGTTTGTGAGTCGCAGTCCTGATCCCGTAATGTTTGGCAACCATGGATAGTGCCGGAAAATCATCGTGTTCATAATACAAAACCCTGTTGTTACCCTCGGGTCCGTCTTGTTCCCCAGCGGTTGCGTCGTCGTCTTTTAGAAGTGGGTAAAAAGATAAAAGTTTGGGAAACAGATCAAGCGAATTGATTAGTTCCTGGTTTGATCCCTTCAGTTCGAACCCAGAGGCAATCAAGGGAACCCGCAGGCTAGGTTCGTATATCCAGGAATTGCCAAACCAACCGTTTTCCCCAAGAAAAGAACCAATACAGGCCGTGTAGACGAATTGAGTGTTTCTATGATTTTGGGGTTGATGGGCAAAATCATAAATTCTGCCTACGTTTTCATCAATCGCCCGAATGCAACGCAGATAATTTTTGGCAAACCTCTGATACTTCAAGGGCAAGATTTCCTCATTTTCCAATACCGATCTCGCAAATGCTTCGTTCTGGGGACGCAGGGCAAGTTGCCATGCCGAAATTTGTTCGTCATTCAGTTGATTGAGAGGAACGAAACCTTCCGGGCTCTTGTCCCCGGGGTCTTGCGTGTCGATTTCTAGAAAGAGATCCTTGGTCATGTCCAAATTCGCATCCAACTGCATTTCCTGGTATCTCGAAGCAGGCGCTTTCAGGGCATGGTCGCTTCGGAAGGAGGGTGGTTCCGGCAGAAGGTGATCGTCGAGAAATTCGAGATGTCTGATGGGAGGAACCCAAGGCTTTTGAGCCCCATTGAAATAGACCACCGTAAGAAGAGGGCGATCGTCCTTTCTTTGCTCCTCAAGCCACCTTATCGTAATGTCGGCGATGACGTCGGTCGAATGCCCTTCGATCGTTTCTGAACCGTTTTTTGAAATAAATTTCGGGTTATAGATTTGCCTTGGGTCAGCCAAAATTTGCCAATGGTCGAATCCTTCGAGGTTTTCTTCTCGGGTCCAGCTGCCGAAGAATGCGGTTCGGTATCCTCTTTTTCCAAGTGCTTTTTGAATACTATCGGCCAAACCTTCATTGATAGACACCTTTGGTAATTTGCCGGTAAGAATTGCTCCCAATCCCAAGTCCGCGTTGGAAGATACGGCAAATGCATTTGGATAGATCATTCCTTTTTCGGCGATGCGATCAAGGTTTTCCGTAAGCTTTAGCTCCTTGAAGAACCCTCCAAATGCGGACAGGGATGCAACCGCATGCTCTTTGGAAATGCAGATGAGAAGGTCAGGTTCCGAATGAAGCGAGGGTGGAGCGCTCCAAAAGGCAAACGCCAAGCAAAGGTTAATTTTGACTATAGAATTCAATATGATTTGGTTCGCGAAATCTTTGGCTTGGGTGAGTTTATGATAATGGGGCTAAAATCCAAAATAGATGAAAGGTCGGCCAATTGAAAATCCCATTTTTTCAATTTTCGTTACTTTTCAATTTGATTGATCAGTTGTCCTAGATTTTTTATCAATAATAGCTTATGTGTGGAATCGTCGGATATTTAGGTAGTGGACGGGCGCAGGAATCGCTCATCGATGGGTTGAGAAGACTGGAGTATCGAGGTTACGACTCCGCTGGGGTTGCGTTCCACGAAGGAAACGCTTTCTCAATGTCGAGAGAAACTGGGCGAGTGAATAACTTGGCCGAGGCAGTGCGTAAAACCCCTTCCCGTTCTTCTTTGGGGGTTGCTCACACGCGATGGGCTACGCACGGTGGGGTGACCGTTTCCAACACTCACCCCCACATCAGTCATGACGGTAAGTTTGTCTTGGTTCACAACGGAGTCATAGAGAACTTTGGAATCTTGAAGAAATTTCTCACTGGTAACGGCGTCGAATTCTCATCCGAGACCGATTCCGAAGTTCTTTGCAACCTCATTGCCCATCATTACAGGGACTTGCCTGAAGGTGAGGATCGGTTTACCAAGGCGGTTCGGTTGGCTTTGCCTCAATGTCGTGGAGCGTATGGAATTGCCGTTCTTTGCTTGGATTATCCGGATACCATGATCGGAGCTAGACGCGGATCGCCCCTGGTAGTTGGTTTGGGAGAGGATGCTAATTTTATTGCAAGCGATGCATCCGCCTTCGTAGGTCGGGCCAAGGAGGCCGTTTTCTTAAACGATGGAGAGCTGGCCGTTTTGCAAGGTAGAGAGTTCAGAATCACTACCTTGGAGGGGCACGAGGCGGAAGCGGTGGCTCATCCGGTTGATCAGATTTCCGAGGAGGTCGAGCTAGGAGACTTTGATTCCTACATGGAAAAGGAAATCTTCGAGCAACCCAATGCATTGAGGAATACCTTGCGTGGCCGTTTCGGCGACGATGGAACCACGGCAAAACTGGGTGGTCTCCAAGGTCATGAGGAAGAATTGCGCAACTTGGACCGTATCATCTTCGTGGCCTGCGGAACTGCCAGGCACGCATGTATGGTGGGTGAGTATCTCATCGAGAGGCTTGCCCGGGTTCCGGTTGAGGTTGAGCATGCATCGGAATTTCGATACCGCAATTCGCCCAAAGCGGGAAATTCCCTGGTAATTGCAGTGAGTCAATCGGGTGAAACGCTGGATACGCTCGAAGCGGTTCGAGAGGCTAAGACAAAAGGACTGCTCACCCTCGGAATTACTAACGTCGTCGGATCCTCTCTTGCTCGGGAGACGGATGGAGGGGTGTACCAACGAGTGGGGCCGGAAATCGGCGTTGCATCGACCAAGGCCTTCTCGTCTCAGGCCTGCTTGTGCGCCATGCTGGGCTTGGCCCTTGGTCGCATGCGTGATCTTTCGCCGATCGATGGCCAAGCAATCGTAGAGGCTCTTAGCGGACTTCCTGATTTGGTTGCGGAGGTTTTGCAGCAAGGGGAACAGATTCGGGAACTTGCCGTAAAGTATTCCAAAGCCGAACACCTTCTTTTTCTTGGTCGTCAAAGCCTATACCCAGTCGCCTTGGAGGGAGCTTTGAAACTAAAGGAGATTTCCTATGCCCATGCGGAAGGCTATCCTGCGGCCGAACTCAAACACGGACCCATTGCCTTGGTCAGTCCCGAATGTCCCTCTGTTTTCATGGTCGAGGGAAGTGATCTTTCCGCCAAGACGATCGCCAATATGCAGGAAGTAAAGGCGCGAAACGGGCCCGTTTTGGCCATTGCCCCCAATAGCGTTGAAATTCCCGATGAGGCGGCGGACGACGTTTTCCGTTTGCCGGATGCTCACGAGGTGGTTCGTCCCATTCTGGCTAATCTGCCATTGCAGTTATTTGCCTACCATTTTGCCCGTTTGCGTGGGTTGGACGTGGACAAGCCGAGAAACCTCGCGAAATCGGTAACGGTCGAGTAAGGCCTTGGGCCTTGAATTCCTGAAAGCCCTTAAGCGGGTTGACGGTGTGAAGCGGCGATTATTAGGGGTGATAGAGTCATCGTATCTTTCTTTGATTAAAGCCAACCATCAATAAGCTATGAAGGTAACGTCGAGCGTGTGAATTTCTAGTCGTTCTTTTGCAAATTCTGGAATTCTTACTTCACGCGAGGTCAAATGGGGAATCCGCGTAATTTTTTAAAAAAACTGGCAGTTAAACCGTTGATTTTTGTGCTTTTCGGTAGCGTTTAAGTTTTAATTTACTGGTCTTAAGTCACAGGTGGTGTATCTCAGTCAAAGTGTTTTTCGACAGAAGTTTTCATTGTTCGTATACTTTCTCGTCTTTTTTCAAAAGTTTTGATCCCGTATTGCTTGAAGTGCTCAATGATGGCGTCGCTGTCGTTTTGCAGCCCTTTATCTTGGCTGTTTGCAAGCCAGTCCTCTAATTGCCTCTTAAGTTGATGATGAACTTTTTCAAAACTAGT
>JAYOEB010000055.1:0-13666 GCA_038116775.1 Opitutia bacterium
CCCAAAGGGACCTTGCCAAATCCCAAGAATGAGAGAGGCAATGGTCAGGACGGCAAGCGTAAGCCGTATCAACCCCATACCCGAAAGCTGGGTCCATGGATCGCGTTTCTCCTCACCCTCGTCGAAAACGGGCTTGGGATCAAAGGTGATTTCCCGTATCCAGCCGAAATAATAATAAATCGAAATCACCACCCCAATGATCATGGCGGCGAGCGAAAAATAAAGACCGGCCTCAAAGGCGACGCTGATGAGGAGTAATTTGGCTATGAAGCCGGCGAATGGAGGAATCCCCGCCAGGGAGGCGATTCCGGACACCAAGGTGAATCCCAAGAAGGGATTTTTTTTGGCAAGTCCTTCATAGTCGGAGAATTCATGCTCGCTGTCGTCGGGAAGGTCGGCCAGGCACATGACTCCGAAAACCAAAAAGGAAGCGAGCAAATAAACGAATAGATAAAAGAAGACGATCCATACCGCCCGATCACCGTCACCCGCGAATTTCATGGATGCCATCACCGCGACCAGGAGATAGCCCGCATGGGCGACTCCTGAAAGACCGAGCATTCGCTTTAGGTTTCTTTGGGCGCAGGCGGCTAGATTACCGAAGAAGATCGTAAAGGTCGCGACGAACCCAATCAAGGGAAGCAAGAAGTCAATGGCCCCGGCAAAAGGTCCGTTCACTAAATTCAAGAGAACGAAGAATCCCGCCGCCTTCGATGAGACCGAAAGAAAGGCGGTGACAGGCATGGGCGAGCCGTGATAAACGTCGGCGACCCAGATTTGAAAGGGCGCCGCCCCGATTTTGAAGGCAATTCCGGCAATGACCAGAACGATTCCGGTTCGCAGAAGCAAATGATCCGGATTTTCGGCGATTAAATCTCCCAAATAATCAAAGGAGAGAGGATCCTGCATGGAGGAACCGATGAAGGAAGCTCCCCAAGCCTCCGGGTTGCTGGCCACTCCATACAAAAGAACGATTCCAAAAAGCAGAAAAGAAGAGCTAAGGGCCCCGAAGATAAGATATTTGATGCCGGCCTCTAGGGATTTGGAGGACTCTCTATCAAAGGCAACCAAGGCGTAGAAGCACAGAGCCACGCACTCCAGAGCAACGAACAACATAAGGAAATGACTGCTTTGACAGAGCAGCATCAGGGAAGCGGTTGCCAACATCGTGAGATGATGAAATTCACCAATTCGCAAGGAATGACGCATCAAATATCTGTGACCGATGACGGATACCAAAAGGGAGGCAAGCAGGAAGAAGCTGCGCATGATCTCGCCTTGAAAGCCTTGACTCAAGAGGCCGGAGAAAGTGCCGCGATCAAAGGGATGATGCCATGCCAAATAATCGATGAGATGGAAGAGCAAAAGGCCTGTTTGAAACAAAATCGAAAGCATCCCCGAAAAGCCGGTCTTGGCGTCGTTCTTGCTGAACAAGTTGACGCCGAGAACAAACAGGGCGCCCAAGGCGAGCGACAACTCCGGCCAAATTTCAAACCAGAGGTTTTCTTGGGAAAATGGTAAATAGACTTCCATCTTACTGTTTCGATTCGGCGGGAGTCATCTGCTGGGGTTGCTGTCCTTCCTGAGGGCAGCAGGCGGGAAGAGCGCCGGCGTTCAATGAGGATTCGAAGGGAAGATATCTCCGATTAATCTCACCATCGATTCTTGGCGCGATGGTTTTCGGCCAAAGCCCGATCCAAAGCAAGGCAAGAAGAATCAGACCGGCGGGAATGATCTCTTTCAAAGAGAGATCGGAAATGGATTTTTTACGAATGACTTCAGAGAACTCGTCGGTTGAAGGGCCAAAAAAGATACGGGCCACCGCTCGAAGACCGAAGACCGCGGAGAGGATTATGCCCAAGGCGGCAATGCCAAGAAAGATTCGGTTGTCCGCCAGTTCTCCCAAGGAAAGAAAGATTCCGAATTCCCCCCAGAAGTTTCCAAACCCGGGAAGTCCTATGGTCGCCAAGGAAGCGGATACGAAGAAACAGGCCAGGATCGGGGCATGCTTGGCAAGCCCCCCCATTTCCGACATCTCAAAAGTCTCGGTTCTGCGGTGGACGAAGGAAGCCAGGAGAAACATCAGAGAAACCGACAATCCATGGGCAACCATCAGCATGATGGCGGAGGAAGCGCCAAGGGCGCTGCAGGCTCCGATTCCGAGAAAGCAATAGCCCATGTGCATGACGGAACCATTGCCAACCATCGACTTCAAGTTGGATTGAGCAATGGTGACGAAACCCACAAAGACGACGTTGCCCAAAGCCAACCACATCAGCAAACGACTCCATTCTTGCGAGGCTTCGGGAAGCAGCGGAGCTGCAATTTGCACAAGTCCGTAGAGACCAAACTTCTTAAGTACACCGGCGTGAAGCATGGATACGGAAGTCGGTGCCGCCTCGTATCCCCTCGGCGCCCAAGTGTGAAAGGGAAAAAGGGCAACCAAGATTCCAAAGCCGAAAAGAAGCAGGGCAAAGATCTTGGATTTCGTGGAACCAAAAAGATCGGATTCCGCAAGAGCCTTCGACAAAGAAGGAAAATCAAAACTTTCCGCGTCGACGAAGAAATTGAGAGCGACCAAGCCTCCAAGGGACAACAAAGCCCCCAAGGTCAGGTAAATGGTGATTTCCAAGGCCACGCTCCTCCGGTCTCGCCCACCCCAAAGTCCGATCATGATGAATGTGGGGATCAGAGCGAACTCGTGGAAAAGATAGTAAAAAAACAGATCGACGCTGGCAAACAGTCCCATCAAACCGGACTGCATCAAGGACAACAAGGCCAGATAGAGTGACAAGCGCTCGGCCTTCGAGTGGATGGCCGCCAACCCTGCGCCCAGACCGACGATCCCAGCCATGGCAAATAGTGGAGACGACACCCCATTGAGCCCCAAATGAAAATTGATCTTCAATTCTTGCAAACCCATCCGGGAATACAGAATTTCAAAGGCGTAGCCCTCGGCCCCGAGATCAAATCGAAGAAAAAGAAAGATTCCCGCTATGAAAGGAAACCCGAAAGCAAGGTAACCGAGACGTTTGACGATCTCTTGGGAACGGAAGAAACCAGTGAAAAGCAAAAGGGAAACCAAGGCCGGAATCACGATCGAACCAAGAAGGAAAAACTGTTCAATGCCAAAGGATTCCATCAGTGATTATCTCCCAAAAAGTCCGACTGCATAGGCAACGAAACCTATGGTTCCCAATATGAACCAGAAGGAATAGGCATGAATTTTTCCTACGTAGCAAGTTCTGGCAACCAGGGCCAGGAGACCCGACAAACCGGCGCTTCCGCGGACCATCAGGCCGGATATGAACAGCAATTCCATCACTTCCAGGAATCGAGCCAAGGGGTCCTGGATCTTGGAGACGTAAAAGCCATAGATCTCGTCAAAGAACAACTTGCTTCTGCATAAGTCGTAGAAGGCGGGGTAACGATCTTGAAGAGGTTCCTCCGCCCCACCCTTTCCGTAAAAAAACCGAGCGGCAAGCAAGCCGATAATCCAAGCGGCGGTGCCAAGCACTACCATCCAGAGATGATTGGGCATGGTCGCTACCCGACCCAAATCCGGCAAAAGCACCCCGACCAAGGCCGTGGGAAAAAGTTCGTGATATCCGCCGATGACGGAAAGCGCCGCCAGAAGCAACAGCGGGGCCGTCATCAGGATCGAACTTTCGCGGGCCTTGCTGGATGCGTCCGAACGAGCTTCGCCCTCGAAGGTTAGAAAATACAGACGAAACATGTACAAGGAGGTCAGCAAGGCTCCCGCATACAACAAGATGAAGACCATTAGGTTCTGATTGTAGGCTCCGAGCAGAATCGCATCCTTACTGAAGTATCCGGAAAGAAAGTTCACTCCGGAAATAGCCAAGACCCCGACCAGAAAAGTCAGGGCGGTTATCGGCATTTTTTTTCTCAAACCACCGTACTTGAAAATATCCTGCTCATGATGGCAGGCATGAATGACGGAACCGGAACCCAGAAACATCAAGGCCTTGAAAAAGGCATGGGTCATCAAATGAAAGAGAGCGATTCCCGGCATTCCCAAACCGAAGGCCGCAGCCATGTATCCGAGTTGCGACAAAGTCGAATAGGCGAGGATTTTTTTGACGTCTCGTTGACCAAGGGCGCAAAATCCGGCAAACAAGCCCATTGACGCTCCTAGAAAGGCAAGCAGTGAAAGGGCCTCGGCGGTGAAGAGAAAATCGATTCGAAAAAGAAGGTAGATCCCGGCGGCCACCATGGTTGCGGCGTGAATCAGAGCGGAGACCGGAGTCGGTCCGGCCATGGCGTCCGGCAACCAGACGTGAAGGGGGAATTGAGCGGATTTGCCGATGAAGCCACAGGCTAAGGCGAGGCACAAGGCAGTGGACACAAGGCTTGGGTCGAATTGAACGAGGGATTTGAGTTCCTGAAGGTTGACGGTTTGGAAAGTCCAGTAAGTCAGGACGATGCCGATTAAAAAGCCAAAGTCCCCTACCCTGTTGACGATAAAGGCTTTCTTCGATGCCTCCGATGCTTCCCGGGTTTCAAAGTAGTGAGCGATTAGAAGATAGGAACTAAAGCCCACCAATTCCCAGAAGACGAAAATCATGATCAGGTTGTCCGCCAGAGTGATTCCCAGCATCGAAAACATGAATATGGAAAGACCACCGAAATACCGGGCCTTCGCATCGTCCTCGGCCATGTAGCCAAGGCTGAAGATATGAATGAGAAAGCCAACGAAGGAAACCACGAACAAGAGCAATCGGGCCGAACCGTCGATGAGAAATCCAAGCTTCAGTTCCCAATCGGCGAGCTTCAGCCATGAGGTCTCCCAGGCGTAGGTTGAGTTTCCGGTTTGAAAAATCAGATATAAGGAAAAAACCAGAATTCCACCTGCGGTGGCAACGGACAACAAAGCCGCCACGTTTCCCTGTTTCCTCAAAAACAAAAGGGTTACCAATGCCGAGAGCAAAGGAAGAAGCAGGATACTCAACAATACGGACTCCATGCCTTCAATTTTGCAGCAAAGCCGCGTCCTCGGAAAAAACGCTGCGTCTCTTTTTGTAAAGGGCGACCAACAGGGCAAGGCCGACCGCCACCTCGGCGGCGGCGACCGTCATGATAAAAAACACGAACAAACTTCCATCCAAATTAAGACCCGCCCGGCTAAAGGAAACGAGGGCGAGATTAACTCCATTGAGCATTAGTTCCAAGGACATCAGCACCAAGAGCAAATTACGGCGAATCACAACCCCCAAGAAGCCTACGCCAAAGAGAAGGAAGGAAAGGAGGAGAAAATGCTGCGGCGTTACGTATTCCATCTCAATCCAAACTCAACGATCCAAGGCCACCCTCTTGCTGAGAATAATCACTCCAACCATCGCCGCCAAAAGCAAAAAACCAGCCACCTGAATGGGCAACATGTACTTCGAGAACAAACCAAAGCCAAAACTCTTGACGCTGGTGGAAAAGAGCAGGCTTTGTCCGTTGACCAGCGAATTCTCCGACAACGCCGGCCAACTCGAGCAACTGCCGCAAACCGGACTTGCGTCAACCACGGCGATGAGACACAAGACCATCAGAATCCCAAAGCAAACCACTCCCGCAAGCCCGGAAATGAATTTGACTCGGGAGGTCTTTCCGGCATCGGGTCCTACGTCGAGAAGCATGATGATGAAGAGAAAAAGAACCATAACCGCTCCGGCGTAGACAAGGACTTGTAGAATCGCCAGGAAAAAGGCCTCCAGAAGAACGAACAAGCCGGCGACGCTAACCATGGAAACGATCATGAACATTGCAGCGGATACGGGATGTCTCGAAAAAATCATCAAAACTCCACCGCCTAAGGCTAAGGTGGCGAAGATTAGAAACAAAAGATCAACGAAATTCACAAGATTTGACGGCGTCGAAGCGAATTAGAAAGAGTGCAGATATATACGTCGAAAAGGGCAAGAAGTCACAACTCAAAAAAAGACTCAATGCGAATTGCCTGCGGTTTCCGCCTCCTTTTTGTTATCCCATTTGTAATGCTTGTCGGGCAATACTCCACCCAGTTCGTAGAGTTTGGCTTTGTCGTTGATCATTTCCTCGCGGGAATAACCGGAGGAAGAATAGTCTTGTTGGAGGAAAATGGCTTCCTCCGGGCAAACTTCTTGGCAGTATCCGCAGTAAATGCAGCGCAGCATGTTGATCTCAAACTCCTGCGGAGCTTTTTCCACATGGTCTCTGTCAGGCTCGTCTTCCGGCACTTGACCGGGGGTGATGCGTATGGCCTTGGGCGGACAGACGAATTCGCACAATTGACAGGACACGCACTTTTCTCGACCGTTCGGGTCCTTCACCAAGGTGGGAACCCCTCGGTAGTTTTGAGGGATGACCGGTTTTTCCTCTGGGTACTGCAGGGTGACCTTTTTCTTGAACATGTTCGAAAAGGTCGTTTTCAATCCCGTCGCGATCTGGGGAAGATAGGTTCTCTCGGAAAGGGAAAGAGGCTTGCGCTCGAGTACTACTGTCTTTGCCATAGGTCCAACGATGTTTAGAGGGCTGATTGATCAATCCAAGTTACAAGGATTACGTAAAACAAAAGATTGATCAAAGCCAAGGGCAACAGCTTCGTCCAACCCAAGTTCATGACTTGATCGTAACGGAACCGTGGAAGGGTCCAACGAATCCAGATGAAAAAGAAGATCAGTCCCAAGGTCTTGGCAAGAAACCAAGCCACGCCGATCAGGCTCCCGATCCAATTCTGAGGCCAAGGATCGGCCATGAGAGGCAAAAAGTGCCAACCTCCCAGAAAGATGATCGTGAAGATCGCCGAACCGATGACGATGTGGGCGTACTCGGCGACGAAAAATATCCCAAACTTAAAACTCCCGTATTCCGTGTGAAACCCCCCGACCAAATCGGTTTCCGACTCAGGCATGTCGAAAGGCAAACGATTGGTTTCGGCAAACAGAGCGATCAGAAAGATAAGGGCGGAAACAGGTTGCACCATGATCAGCCAAAGCGATTGGCCTTGCGAATGGACGATTTCGACCAGACTCAAACCCGAGGCTTCGCTGCCGGGTTGACTCACCCACAAAAAAATGGGCAGGAGAGACAAGCCCATCGCCAACTCATAGGAAATCATCTGGGCGGAAGAACGGATACCCCCCAGAAAGGGGTATTTGCTGTTGGACGACCAACCGGCGAGCACAATGCCGTATACGCCAAGTGAGGAAACCGCCAAAATGAAGAGAATGCCGACGTCGAGATCGGCAAGCATCAGGGGAATGGATTCGCCTGCTTCGTTGAAGAATTCGCCGAATGGAAGTACCGTCATGGTGGTTAGGGCCGGAACCAAGGCTATGATGGGAGCCAAGTAATAGTAGAGCTTGTTGACGTGCCCGGGAACGATTTCCTCCTTGAATAAAAACTTCAGTCCATCCGCTAGAGGCTGAAAAATGCCCAAATTCCGCAGAAAGGGGCCAACGATGGGAACATGTCCGATGATCGGCAGCACGGTGCGGTTGGGCCCCACCCTGCCCTGCATCCAAGCGCTCACCTTTCTTTCGGCGAGAACCGAATAACCAGCCATAGTCATGACCGCCCCGATCATCATGAGGGCAAAGACGACTTTGACGGCAAGAATCTGCCAGGTCTCCAAAGACTGCATGAAAGCTTCCATGATCAACCGGCTTCCCTCGCCATCTCCTCGGCTTGGTAGTGCAGGGCATTCCGTTCGACGAAGGGGAGTTCCCGCCACTTGGTACCATCCAGAGACACCGAACCTTTCTTGATTTCCGCGAAGGAAGTTCCACCCAAGACGCCATGGGAGAGCTTACCCATCTCATCCCAAAGATCGAGAGGGTCAGCGACAACGTCTCCGGCAGAACGCCGGCTGGTCCGGGAACCGCCTGACCAAAGGCTTGGGCGTAGAATCCACGGTTGATGAAAGTTCCCGATTTTTCAAACGAGGTCAGACCGGGAATAACGACTCGGGCAACCTCGCTTGTTCCATTTTCATGGGTTCCGATGAAGATGACGGGGATGTCCCCCAAAACTTCTCGGTCGACTTTGGAGCTAAGAAGATTTTCGTTGACCACGAGAACCGCATCAATGGCTTTTTGCTGCAAACTTTGCGAAAGCCCGGAAAGATTTTCCTCGGGATATTGATTGGTGAAACCGGAAACCAGAGCCCCTCGTAGGTTGGGTGACCTGTCAGCTGAAAGCAAAATCCCGTCGTCTTCTCCGAAATGACCCCGAATGAATCTTTTGGCTTGAATCTTGTCGGCAAGCTTGGAAAGCAGGAATTGTTCCTCCAGAGTCGAATGACAGGAACCGACCACCGCCACCGACCTACCCTGCAGGACCCCAATCGCCTCCTCCAGAGCTTCCTCCGTGGAGCAAGTCTCGCCTTGAATGCGCCCGCTGAGGATTCTGCTTTCGTGATCGACGCTCTTATACTGATCACGACCGCTGTCCGTCATCCAACTGTCGTTGACGAGATCATTCCTGCGAGGAGTGATTCGGTAAATTTTTCCTTCCCTGCTCGAAACGGTGGTGTTGCAACCGGCGCTGCTCTCGGGGCAAATGCTGGGCGTTTCCTTGAGGAACCAAACCCGCATCTTGAAACGAAAGTCCGTACTGGTGAGGGCGCCTACCGGACAAAGATCGACCGTATTGAGAGAGTAGTTATTGCTAAGCTCTCGACCCGGGAAACAAGTAAGGGTGGAAAAACTGCCCCGATCCACGAATCCCAGCACATCGTCCTTGGGTACTTCCTGACAGAATCGAATGCAGCGCGAACAAAGGATGCAACGCTCGTCGTCGAGGGTAACGCGGGGTCCCAACCGAGTTCTTTTGGGCTTTACGTTCTTTCTTTCGACGTAGCGGCTGTATCCCCTTCCGTAATCGGTTGCGAATTCCTGCAGCCTGCACTCCCCTGCTTGGTCGCAGATCGGACAATCCAGGGGATGATTGACCAGCAGAAATTCCATGATTCCCTCCCGGCAATCCACGACTTTATCGGATTCCGTCCTGACCTGCATTCCCGGGGATACGGTGGTGGCGCACCCAATGACGGGCTTCGGCACCCATCCGATCTTGGGACTTCCGTCCTCTTCCGTAATCGCTTCACCCGTCTCCCGATCCCTCATCGGCGTCCCCATTTCCACCAAGCACATGCGGCAGTTGCCGGCTACGCTCAATTGCGGGTGATAGCAGTAGTGAGGCACTTCCTTGCCATGCAAAGCAGCCGCATCCACCAAATTGATGCCTTCCGGCACCTCCACTTCCTTGCCGTCCAGAACAATGGGTATGAGTTTGCTGTCTTTCGAAGCTATCATCGGAAATCAAATGAGTTGAAGGGAGGATTTTTTCCTTTCCGGGTTAGTGACCTTATCCACGAATCGATCGCGGAATTTGGCGATGAAACTTTGGGTCGGCCACGCAGCGGCTTCACCAAAAGCGCAGATGGTCCTTCCCTCGATTTGATTGGCGACGGACAGCAACAGGTCGGCATCCTCCTCGCGGGCCCCACCCTCGCACATGCGCTTGGTGATTTTTCTCATCCACAGGGAACCTTCTCGGCAGGGGGTGCATTGACCGCAAGACTCGTGGGCATAGAAAGCGTTGACGTTGGCCATGGCCTCCACCATGTCGACGGTATCGTCCATGACGATGATGCCCCCCGAACCAGACATGCTGCCGGCGGCCATCGGTCCGTCGAAATCCAAGGGAATGTCTTCGATCCCCCAGTCGAAATCGCTGCCATCCTTGAGCTTCCCGGAAAAACGCTCGTCCGCCCGAAGAATCTTGGAGGAGGAACCACCGGGTATCACGGCTTGCAGGGTTCGTCCGGGCATCAACCCCCCGCACACTTCGTAAATCATTTCTCCGAGGGTCAGGGCCCCGCACTCAAACTCGTAGTAACCCGGTTTTTTCACTTGCCCGGAAACACACCAGATGCGGGTTCCGGTATTGTTGGGTTTGCCGATCTTCGAAAAGGAATCACCTCCCATTTCCAATATGTGCCTTACGTTGCAGAGGGTTTCGACGTTGTTAACGATCGTGGGGCACTGATACAGGCCGAGCACGGCGGGAAAATACGGGGGTTTGATTCGGGGATTCGGACGCTTTCCCTCCAGGGATTCGATCAAGCCGGTCTCTTCTCCGCAAATGTAGGCGCCGGCCCCGCGATGAACCACCAGGTCGCAGGAAAAATCACTCCCCAAGATCTTGGATCCGCAAAATCCCCTTTGCTTCGCCTCCTCAATGGCCCGCTCCAAAATTCGGGCCCCTTCGAAAAACTCGGCTCTAATGTAGATGAAGGCTTGCTTGGCTTGGATGGCAAAAGCTGCGATCATCATTCCCTCGATCAATTGATGAGGGTCCTTATGAATGATTTGGCGGTCCTTGAAGGTACCCGGTTCGGATTCGTCGGCGTTGCAAATCAAGTAAATGGGCTTGCCGGACTTTCGATCGAGAAACTTCCATTTCATACCCGCGGGAAAACCGGCTCCGCCGCGGCCGCGAACGCCAGACTTGAGAACCTCCTCCCCTATCTCCTCCGGTTTCATCTTGAAAGCCTTCCTCAGCATCTCGTAACCGCCTTCGCGAAGGTAGCAATCAATCCGGTTGGAGTAATTGGGATCATCCGCGTTTTTGAGAATGATCCTTCGTTCCTTGGGTGTTTTCTTATCAATCATTTTCTGAATTCTCGGAACTCGCGGATGCCGGGCCTTGCGGATCGGAAACCAAGGCATCCTCGTAACTGACGAACTTCTCGGAAGCTTCCAGTTGCCCAGCCATCAGAAGATCGGCCAATTCCTCGGCTTTTTCCGCGTCTACGTTTTCATAGGTTTGCTCGTCCACCATCACCACCGGCCCTTCCCCGCAATCAGCAAGGCACTCCATGAACTCGATGGAAAACTCTCCGTCTTCCCGGACCTCTCCTTCCTTCACTCCCAGTTTCCTTTCCAAGGCTTGACAGGTGGGGTATGCGCCGCGCAAGGCGCAAGGCAGCGTGCGGCAGACCCTGACGTGCCTCCGGCCCCATGGCTTTTCCCTAAGCATCGGGTAGAAGGTGATCAGTTCCCGAACGTTGATGGGTTGCAGATCGAGCTTTTCGGCGATCCATTCGCAGGCCTCCAAGTCAATCGATCCAAGCTCGTCCTGCACCAGATGAATTACCATCAGGACGGCGCTCCGCTTATCCGGGTACTTGGGAATGATTGATTCGATTTGCCGAAGGGTTTCTTCTGAAAGATTCATGAAAAAAAATCTAGCGGTCGCACTCTCCCATGACGAAATCCAAACTGCCGAGAATGACCGTGATGTCAGACAGCAGGTGACCGGGGACCAATTTCTCCAAGATGCTGAGATTGCAGAAGCTAGGAGCCCGAATCTTCAGACGGTAAGGAACCCCACCCCCTCTGGAAACGACGTAGAAACCCAAGGCGCCTTTCGGATTTTCGGCCTCAAAGTAGACCTCGCCGGGTGGAATCTGGGGACCTTCGGTCACGATCATGAAGTTTTGGATCAATTCTTCCATACTGGTAAGAATTTTTTCCTTGGGTGGGGCAAATATCTTTTTGGCGTCTTCCGCGTACCACGGGCCTGTTGGGAACGACCCGACGACTTGCCTGACGATTCTAATGCTTTGCCTGACTTCTTCAATTCGCACCAGATATCGATCGTAGCAATCTCCACGGGTTCCGATCGGTACGTCGAAATCATACTGGTCGTATCCGGAATAGGGCTTGTCCTTGCGTAGGTCCAAGTCGATGCCCGAAGCTCTGAGGTTGGGTCCGGTCAATCCGTAGGCCAAGGCATCATCCTTGGAGATCTCCCCGACTCCCTCGGTGCGATCGATGAAAATACGATTCCGGGTCAGCAACTTCTCCACCTCATCGATGGCCGCCGGCAGTTCGTCGCAAAACTTGACGACCCGATCCAACCACCCGTCGGGGACGTCTCGGGCAACCCCGCCGATTCTGGTGTAACTGGTAGTGAATCGGGCTCCGGTCAATTCCTCGAAAAGGGTGTATAATTTCTCGCGCTCGGTAAAAGTGTACATGAATGGCGTCCAAGCCCCCGCATCCATTCCGAAAACTCCCATTCCCAGAAGATGGCTGGAAATCCGGGCAAGTTCGCAAACGATGACTCGGATGGCCTGACACCTGGGTGGAACTTCGAGACCCGCGAGGCGCTCGACGGAAATGGCGTAGGCGACGTTGTTGGCCAGGGGAGACAAATAATCCAATCGGTCCGTGTAGGGGACGAATTGATTGTAGGTCATGTTTTCGGCAATTTTCTCATCCCCACGGTGCAGGTATCCGAGGACGGGCTCGCACTTCTCGATGAGATCTCCGTTCAATTCCATGATCAAGCGGAGCACGCCGTGCGTGGTGGGATGCGAAGGACCGACGTTGAGGGCCATTCTCTCTTCCCCTTCCATTTGGGTAATGCCGGCCGCCTCGCGTGCCGCGACGTCCCCTATCGAAATTTCCTTGGTAACGGTGGTGGAGCTCATGATGGTTTTTCGGATTCTTCAGTCCAGCTTTCGTCCTTCGCCCGAGGTTCGGAATCACTCATCCTACCCCCTACCGCGGAAACGAAGGGTCCTCCCATCATCGGTGCCGGTTCCACCGTGGCATCGGTAACCTCGACCACGTCGGCGGCGGGCAAGGGAGTGTCGATTCCAGCCAATGGAAATTCCTTGCGCAGGGGATGGTAGGGGTACTCGTCCCACATCAGGATTCGCTTCAGATTGGGATGATCGGCGAATCGGATGCCGAACATATCGAAGGTCTCTCTCTCGTGCCAATCCGCCGCCGGAAAGACGGACGAAATGGATGCGACTTCCGGATTCTCATTATCCGGGCAATCGACGCGAATCCTGAGATAATCGTTGTGAATTCTGGAGTAAAAGTGCGCGACCACCGCGAACCTAGGCTCCGCCTCTTCCCCATAGTCGACCGCAGTCAAGTCCACCAAGAGATCGAAAGTATCCTCCAACCGCAGGTATTTCGCGAAATCCACCCAACGCTCGGCTAGACAGGTCAAGGTCAGGCAATCGAAGTGACTGACCAGAGTCAGAAAATCATGCTTGGACAGTAGGTCTTCGGTAAAGTCCTTATCGATCATCTCGAGCCTAGCTTACTGCCGCGGATTTAACCTTGCGAAGATCGCGTACGGAGGATTCCCTTCCGATTTTGTCCTGCAACTTCATCATCGCGTCGAGCAAGGCTTCGGGACGGGGAGGACATCCGCTGACGTATACGTCGACCGGTACGACGTTGTCCACTCCCTGCATCACCGCATAAGAACGGTACATGCCACCGGTGGAGGCGCAGGCCCCCATGGCCACGACCCATTTGGGATCCCCCATCTGATCGTAGATCCGACGCACGACTTCGGCCATCTTATAGGTGACCGTGCCGGCTACGATCATGCAGTCCGACTGTCGGGGAGAGAAACGCATCACTTCCATGCCGAACCGGGAAATGTCGTAACGGGAAGCGGCCGAAGCCATCAGTTCGATGGCGCAACAAGCCAAACCCATGGGCATGGGCCACACCGAATGCTTGCGGATCCAGTTGATCACGGCGTCGGCCTTCGTCACGATGACGTCTCCCTCCACCTTACCGTTGTAAGCGACTTCGTTGGCAATCATTAGGTACTTTCTAAACGATCTTATTCGACA
>JAYOEB010000056.1:0-6380 GCA_038116775.1 Opitutia bacterium
ATCCACACCTGTGAACATTTTGGGTTGGTCGGGGGTACCGGAAGCAGGAGCTCCTTTCAAAAAGTTCAAGAATGAAAAAGAGGCTAGAAGAGAGGCAGAGGAGTTTTCCGCTTTGGAAAAATCCTCAACTGAGGACAAGGGTGAAGGCGAGACTCGGGAAATAGGGGAGAATGCCGGCGTGGATGCCCTTTTTGCGGCAAT
Source organism: Opitutia bacterium (assembly GCA_038116775.1). Classification (GTDB taxonomy): domain Bacteria; phylum Verrucomicrobiota; class Verrucomicrobiia; order Opitutales; family Seribacteraceae; genus Seribacter. Next base: position 202 of record JAYOEB010000056.1, read on the forward strand.
TTCGAAAAGCAAGGCCACCACCTATCGCGTCGTTCTCAAGGCTGACGTTAGAGGTTCCTTGGAAGCTCTTCTCGGATCTCTCGAGCTCATAGAGAGCGATAAGGTTTTACTTGAAATTCTACAATCCGATGTCGGGCAGGTAACCAAAAACGACATAAAGATGGCAAGTACATCCGGCGCCGACGTCCTTGGTTTCAACGTCAAGCTCGAAAATGGGGTTATGGGCGAAGCCAAGCATCTGGGCGTCAACGTCTTCCAGAACAACATCATTTACGAAGTCATTGACTTGGTGAAGGACAACATGGCCAACCTCCTAGAACCCGAATTGGTTGAGAAAAAGACTGGCAGAGCAGAAGTCCGTCAAATCTTTCGGGTCAGCAAAGGAAGGGTCGTCGCTGGGTCAATGGTCATGGAGGGTTCCATCGGCAGGAACAAAATCGCTCGTTTGGTTCGAGGGGGCGAAGTGGTGGCGGAAGGCAAGGTTGAAACCTTGAAGCGCTTCAAAGACGACGTCACCGAAGTCAAGGCCGGGTTCGAATGCGGTATCAGACTAGATGCCTTCGACCGGTACGAGGAAGGAGACTTCATCGAAACTTTTGAAGTCGAGAAAATTGCCCCAAGCCTATAGAGTCGAGGAGTTTGCGCCTAGCTCGGGTCAATGAATTGATCAAGAGAGAGATTGCCGGTTTCATAAGTCGCAAGTATCGAGCCGAAGCAGTTCGATGGACGATTACTTCCGTCGAGGTTTCTCCGGATTTGAGAAATGCCACGGTTGCCTATTCCGTCATCGGAGACGAGCGGCATGCTCGAGAGGCTCAATCCTTTTTCAAAAGGCGAGCAGCGGAAATTCGCAAAGAAGTAAGTCGTTTCGTTGTGCTTAAATATTCTCCCCAATTGCATTTCGTGCGGGATTTTGGCATTGAGCGAGGTAATCGCGTGGTTCAAATCTTGGATCAATTGGCAGAAGAAGACAGGGAAGGGAAAAGTTAGCTCAGTTGGGTCATGGGGAGTGTCCTAGTGTGACAAAGTGACTTAGCGACGTCTCGTTTTATGGAACTTGGTTTCACGATAAATGGTATTTATTTTATTTTAAATCATTGAATATCAGTAACTAAGGTAAGCCAGTGGATTGAGGCGCGATTATTGCCTTATAGAGTGCGTGAGCAAAATAATTGGTATAGATCTAGGAACTAGCAACTCATGCATGGCAGTCATGGATGGCGGAGAGCCAAAGGTGATCCCCAACGCAGAAGGAAATCGTACGACTCCTTCCATCGTTGCCTTCACCAAATCCGGTGAGCGTCTGGTTGGTCAGGCGGCCAAGCGGCAGGCGGTTACCAATCCGGCCAACACCATATTTTCCGCGAAACGTCTGATCGGTAGAAAATTCACCGAAGTCAAGGACGAGGTCTCGACGCTGCCGTTCAAAGTCGTCGAAGGCAAAAATGGAGCCGCTGTCATTGAATGCGACATCGACGGAAAGGCGGAGACTTTCATGCCCGAACAAATAGCTTCGATGGTTTTGGGCAAACTCAAGGCCGATGCAGAGGCTTATCTGGGGGAACCGGTCACCAAGGCCGTGATTACCGTTCCCGCTTATTTCAACGATGACCAACGCAAAGCCACCAAAGACGCCGGTTTGATTGCAGGCTTGGAAGTCGAGCGGATCATCAACGAACCTACCGCAGCGTCTCTCGCCTACGGTTTGGACAAAAAGGGGGAGGAAACGATCGCAGTGTACGATCTTGGAGGAGGCACCTTCGACATAAGTGTTCTAGAGATTGCCGAAGGCGTATTTGAAGTCAAGGCTACCAATGGAGACACCCAGTTGGGTGGTGATAATTGGGATGAGAAAATCATTCGTTGGCTCATCGAAGAATTCAAAACCGATCAAGGCATAGATTTGTCCGGTGATCCCATGGCCATGCAAAGACTCAAGGAAGAAGCGGAAAAGGCAAAGATGGCCTTGTCCTCCTCCCAATCCACCGACATCAACCTGCCTTTCATTACAGCCGACGCCTCAGGTCCCAAGCATTTGAACGTAAGCTTGTCTCGATCCAAGTTGGAGCAAATTTGCGATGATCTCTATGCCCGCACGACCGGGCCCTTTGAGTCCTGCTTGAAGGACGCGGGCGTTGACATCGGAAGTGTGGGTAACTTGGTCTTGGTGGGCGGCATGACGAGGAGTCCAAAAATCGTTGAGCTTGCCAAGGAGTTGGGTGGAAAAGATCCTAACCAAGGGGTTAATCCGGACGAAGTCGTGGCTATCGGGGCTGCCGTTCAAGGGGCGGTCTTACAGGGCGACGTCAACGACGTTCTCCTGCTGGACGTCACTCCACTCACTTTGGGGATCGAAACGGCAGGCGGAGTTTCGACTCCGATGATTGAGAGAAACACCACGATACCAACCAAGAAGTCACAGGTCTTCTCGACTGCCGCAGACAACCAACCCGCTGTCGATATCGTCGTTTTGCAGGGTGAGAGAGCGATGTCGCAAGACAATAAGATTCTCGGAACCTTCAAACTTGATGGAATTGCGCCCGCTCCCCGCGGCACTCCCCAGATCGAGGTGATCTTTGACATTGATGCAAACGGCATATTGAACGTTTCGGCCAAGGATCAAGGCACGGGCAAGGATCAAAAAATCACTATATCGGGTTCCTCCAGCATGGATGAGGCCGAAGTCGAGAGGCTTAAGCAGGAAGCGGAGAAGTATGCCGAGCAGGACAAGGAGAAAAAGGAATCCATCCAAGCAAGAAACGAATTGGATACCTTGGTCTATCAGTCCGAAAAGCAGCTGGCCGAGTTAAGCGATCAAGCTCCGGAAGACTTGAAGAACAAGATCTCCGATGTTATCAGTGAGGCGAAAAAAGTCCTGGATAATCAAAGCAGCACTTTGTCTGAGATCAACGATGCCAAGGAAAAAATGCAGAAGAATTTCGAGGAAATCGGAAAAGAGGCCATGAAATATGCAGGTCAGCCGTCCTCCGAAACTGCCGATAGTTCCGGTGATGAACCCGCTGAAAAGAAGGATTCCACCAAAGACGACGACATCGTGGACGCTGACTTCGAGGTCGTTGACGATGCCGACAAGAAAGCCGAAAAGAAATCTTAAGGATTAATCAAAACAATTTCTTTTACCGTTAATCTACAATAACCCACAAAAAAAGGAATATGAGTAAACCAAAAATAACTCCGTTGGGAGATCGTGTCTTGGTCAAGCAAGTCGATGAAGACGAGCAGGTCAAAGGCGGAATCATCATCCCCGACTCAGCAAAGGAAAAGCCCCAAGAGGCAGAAGTTGTCGCTCTTGGAACTGGTAAGAAGGACGACGATGGAAACGTCATCCCCTTTCAGGTTAAGAAAGGGGACAAGGTCCTCATCAGTAAATATGGCGGAACCGAGGTCAAACTGGACGACGTTGAGTACCAACTCGTCCGGGAAGATGATATTCTCGGCGTCATCGGCTAAACATTCATCAAACTTAATTACTATATAAAATGGCTAAGCAAATATTATTCGACGAAGCAGCCCGTAAAAAAGTCCTCAAGGGAGTCTCTACTCTGGCCGATGCGGTGAGCGTGACTTTGGGACCCAAAGGCAGAAACGTTCTCATTGACAAAAAGTTTGGTTCACCCACCGTTACCAAAGACGGAGTCACCGTGGCTAAGGAAATCGATCTAAAGGATCCTTACGAAAACATGGGCGCTCAAATGGTTCGTGAAGTCGCATCCAAAACCTCGGATCTTGCGGGAGACGGCACCACCACCGCAACCGTCTTGGCAGCAAGTGTTTACCGCGAAGGATTGAAGAACGTCGCAGCCGGCGCCAATCCGGTTTATCTCAAGCGCGGAATCGACAAAGCCGTGGAGGCAGGAGTCGCCAAGCTTCTAAGAGACAGCAAGAAGGTTTCCGATCGCGAAGAAGTTCGTCAGGTAGCCACCGTATCCGCCAATTGGGACGGTGAGATCGGCGAGATCATCGCAGACGCGATGGACAAGGTCGGCAAGGATGGCACCATCACCGTGGAAGAGGCGAAAAGCATCGAGACCACCTTGGACGTTGTGGAAGGCATGCAGTTCGACAAAGGCTATCTTAGCCCTTACTTCTGCACCAACAACGACACCATGGAGGCAGTGCTTGACGATTGCTACGTTCTCATTCACGAGAAGAAGATTACCGCATTGAACGACTTGCTTCCCTTGCTTCAATTGGTTTCCAAGCAGGGCAAGCCACTTCTCATCATCGCGGAAGACGTGGAAGGCGAAGCATTGGCCGCCTTAGTGGTGAATAAGCTTCGCGGCACCCTCAATGCCTGTGCGGTAAAGGCTCCAGGATTTGGAGACCGTCGCAAGGAAATGCTCCGTGACATCGCCATTCTCACCGGTGGCCGTTGTCTGACCGAAGATCTTGGAATCAAGTTGGAGAACGTTCAACTTGCCGACTTAGGACAAGCCAAGCGAATTTCCGTCGACAAGGAAAACACGGTTATCGTCGAAGGTTCCGGCAAGGCTTCGGATATCCAAGGCCGAGTCAAGCAAATCCGTCGTCAAATCCAAGAAACCACTTCTGACTACGACCGTGAGAAACTCCAAGAGCGTCTTGCTAAGTTAGCCGGTGGTGTTGCCGTCATCAACGTCGGTGCGGCCACCGAGCCTGAAATGAAGGAGAAGAAAGCTCGCGTTGAAGATGCATTGCATGCTACTCGCGCTGCGGTTGAGGAAGGTATTCTTCCGGGTGGCGGAGTTGCCTTGCTTCGAGCAGCAAATGCGGTTGAAAAAGCCGCCGAGTCCCTGGAAGGAGACGAAGCGATTGGAGCAACCATCGTGCGTCGCGCCATCGAAGCTCCCTTGCGCAAACTCTGCGACAACGCAGGCGTCGAGGGTTCTCTGGTAGTTCAGCAAGTTCTGAAGTCCAAGGGTTCCATGGGCTACAACGTCGCTACGGATACCCACGAAGACCTGATCAAGGCCGGTGTCGTGGACCCCACCAAGGTTACTCGCACCGCCCTGCAAAATGCAGGTTCAGTGGCTGGCCTTCTCTTGACCACCGATTGCATGATTACGGACATTCCCGAGGACGAAAAACCTGCGGCCGGGGGACATGACCACGATCACGGCATGATGTAAGTTTTCCGTAGACTTACCCATTTAAAAAGGCGCGCAGCAAACTGCGCGTCTTTTTTTTTGAATGAATTCAAGTCAGTCCCAGTCGAATCTCAAAACTAAAATGGAAGAAGGTCTTGGGCTTCCCCGCTCGAGGCCTTGGTTGTAAATGGACCTAGTCGGATGCTTGGGAACTCTTGTCGGCAAACTGGGCGGATTGCTCTTCAGCGTGGTAGGAAGAACGAACCAAGGGCCCGGACTCAACGATTTCTATACCAAGACGGTGGGCTTCCTTCTTCCAGTGCAGAAATTCTTCCGGCGTCGCCCATCGATCAATGGGCGCATAGTCGGGACTTGGTTGCAGATATTGGCCTAGGGTTAAGATATCCAGGCCAATCTTCGCCAAATCGGCAATGGCGACGGAAATCTCTTCTTTTTTCTCACCCAAGCCCAACATGATTCCGGACTTTATCCGAAATCCCTTCTTTTTCGCATAGGAAAGAACGTCCAAGCTTCTTTGATAACTTGCGGTTTTTCGGATGGGTCTTTGCAATCTTTTAACGGTTTCCAAGTTATGATTGAAAATATCTGGATTGGCCTTGAGGACGAGCTCAAGACTCTCGAACGAACCCTTGAAGTCTGGAACCAGAACCTCTATGGCGGTACCGGGGTTTCGATTCCTTACTGCCCGAATCGTAGCCGCCCAGACTTTGGCGCCGCCATCGGGGAGATCATCTCTTGCCACCGAGGTCAGTACGCAGTGCTTGAGGTTCATCTTAGCTACCGCTTCGGCAACCCTGGGAGGTTCGGCCAGGTCCAGTTCGGTAGGTTTTCCGGTTTGAACCGCGCAAAACGAACAAGCCCGAGTACAGACGTTGCCCAGAATCATGAGGGTGGCGGTGCCGCGCGACCAACACTCGCCCATATTGGGGCACTGGGCGCTCTGGCAGACTGTATGCAATTGGTTTTTGTCCACGATTTCCCGAACTTGTCCATAGGCAGGACCAGAGGGAAGTTTTGCCCTCAACCAATCGGGTTTTCTTTTGATTTTTGCTTCCGATGCATTCACCGAAA
>JAYOEB010000056.1:6390-13633 GCA_038116775.1 Opitutia bacterium
ACACTAGCTTTTGAGGTTCTTGGGTCCATCTTTTCCATTTACCCTCTCGTAGTTGCCTTCGGAATCCGCCTTTTCATATTTGACAAATCCATTTTTAGCTAGGTTGTGATCGGAAAGGATTCCATTCTCTGAAGTTTGGGAGTGTTTGAGCGATAGAGACGCAGGCATGATCATTCTGCGAACCGGTTCGTCGGTTATGGGATGACGCTTCAGAGGAGGGTCACTGGTTTTTTGCTCGACCTCGAAAATTTCCTTCGGACTTTTCTCGTTGAGTACTTCGTAGCGATAGCTAGGCATCTCGAATTACCTAGGCGGTTTTCTTTTTGCGCGGAGGAAATTCAAACCCTATGCCGCCGCCTTCCTTTAAGATCAAATTTGCATCAAAGGGTCTTTTGGTCCTGCGGGAAACAAAACCTTTGAGGAGACCCGTTTTCTTGTCTTTGAGCAACTTTTGGAATTCTTCGAGGGGTATTTCCTTATCCAAAAGCTTGCGGGTGACCCGAAAGCCACATTGGCCGTCGGAGACTTTTTTGTTTTGAACGCAGATATAAGAAAGTCCCGTTTGTTTGATTTCACTCTGGCAAACCGGACATTCGGCTACCACTGGAGCGTCCTTTAAGAGTTCCACTTCGGAAGATTCGGAATCATCTCCATTTTCAAAAAGAAAACTAACCTTAAAATCTTCCTCTAACTTTAGAATGGCGGAAAAACGCTTGCCAGCCTTGGAAATGAAATCATCGAGCGGACCGATTCGCTTATTCTCCAAAAGTAAGCCTATCTCGTCTACTTGAAGCCTTCTTCCCGCTATGCTTTTGGAAATCTTGAATTCTCCTTCCAAGTCCTGATAATAGCTAAGGCCCTCATAAAGCTCTTTTCCGTCAACCGGTGACTTTAGGGGCGTTTCCTTTAAATTTTCCGTTGTCTCGGTAAAACCGGTGGTATTGGTCACGAACTCCTTGGTAAGCAGGGTAATTTCCTGCATGAACTCATCACGAGTCATCTCACCGTTCTCGATCATTCTGAGCTTGTGTTCCCATTCGCCGGTTAAGGCCGGACTGGTCAAGACGTCTGCATCGGCAGCATGGAGAAACTGAAACAGATCTTCAGCTTTCAAAGAAGGATGCAGTTGAGTCCCTTCGCGACGGACGTACTTTTCCTTGATCAAATGCTCAATGGTGGCGGCCCGCGTTGCAGGAGTACCAAGTCCCTTGTCCTTCATGGCTTCGGCAAGTTCGTCGTCCTCCACGAGCTTACCGGCGCTTTCCATGGCCGACAACAGGGTAGCCTCGGAATAACGAGGCGGAGGCTTGGTCTGATCGGTTTCGATGGAAGAGTCCACGAGACTTGCCTCACCTTGGTCCTCTGGTCCGAGTGCGGGCAGGGTGTCGGTCGTTTGGGCGTCCTTGCCGTAGATGGCCAACCATGAAGGCTCCGCCAGCACCCGACCTTCGGTCTTGAAAGAACAATCTCCGAGGACACTGATGCGAGTGGTGACGTCCCATTGAGCCGGAGGATAAAAAACGGAGACGAATCTCTTGCAAATCAACTGATAGATTTTCGACTCGTTTGCATCCAAACCCGAAGGTGGAGTATTTGTTGGGATAATCGCAAAGTGGTCGCTGATTTGCTTGTTGTTGAAAATCTTTTTGTTCGCCGAGTCCACCCAACCTTGGTCCAGCGCCTTTTGGGCGTAACTACCCAGTTCCCCAGGCATCTTTCGAAGTAGTTCGACGCAAGTTTCGGGGTAGTCTTCCGGGAGCGCCTTGGAGTCGGTCCTGGGATAGGTGATGGCCTTGTGTCTCTCATACAGGGACTGAGCGAGCTGAAGCGTTCTGCTTGCCGGAAAGTGATGCAAGCGGTTGGCTTCCCTCTGCAGGGAAGTTAAGTCATAAAGCCTTCCGGAGGCTTGGGGACTTCTCCTCTTGGTTTCGGTGACTTGCGCCCTTGCTGAATTTTCAAGACCGGCAAGAATTCGCTTCGCCTCATCCTCGTCCCAAATACGATCCGATTTGTCGTGCTTATCCTCCGTGTTTTTATTGAAATCCGCCCTTTGATAGAGACCACGATATCGGCCTTGCTGAATTTGAAATTCGGCAAGAACCTTGTGGTAGGTTCTTGGGATAAAGGAGCGAATCTCTTCTTCCCGAGAGATGACGAGGGACAAGGTCGGCGTCTGTACCCGGCCGACGGTCGACACCTGTCTGGATCGACCTCTGCTTCTTTTGATGGTTACGGCCCGGGTTCCGTTGATGCCAACCAACCAATCCGATTCGGAGCGGCATCTGGCGGCGTCTTGGAGCGGTTTGAGAGCCATGCCGTCGCGTAGATTGTCGAAGGCATCCCTAATGGACTGGTCGGTCATGGAGAGCATCCACAACCTTTTGACCGGATGCTTGCAACCGGCCAGTTCGTAAATGTAGGTAAAGATAAGCTCACCCTCTCTGCCGGCGTCGCATGCGTTGATCACGCAATCGACGTCTTTTCTCTTAAGCTGTTTCTTAAGTTGTTGGAATTTCTTTTTGTTGGCGGCGATGGGCTTGAGCTTGAACTCCGGAGGAATGATGGGGAGATTTGCGAGTTTCCACGCCTTGAGCTTTTTATCGAAGTCATCCGGCATGAAAAGTTCGACCAGATGACCGACTGCGCAATCAATCACCCAATCTTCGTTTTCGAAATAGTCCTCCTTTTTGGGAAGGTTTCCCAGAACTCTCGCCAAATCTCTGGCCACGCTTGGCTTTTCCGCGAGAACGAGCTTTTTCATCTGTAAGTTGAGCGAAGAAGGAAAGGTTATGGGATGAAGCGGTCGATGATGAGATTCATCTGAGTCAAAAGAAAGTCGATTGTAGAAGAATCCTCATTGCCCATATTGGAAATTCTGAAGGTTTTTCCCTTCAGTTTTCCGTATCCACCGTCAATCGAAAGCTTTTTCTCCTCACGAAGGGCCTTGACGAATCCGCCCACGTCCATGTCCAGGTTGTTTCTTACGCAACTTAGGGACTTGGAGGCAAATTCCTCACTGGGCAATAATTCAAATCCCTTGTCGCGCACCCAATCGTGAACTTGGGCGTTGAGCTGGGCATGTCGGCTAAATCTGTTTTCCACTCCCTCTTCAAAAATACTTTCCAGGGTGTAAAGCAGACCGTGTATCAAGGGAATTACGGGAGTGCTGGGGGTCATTCCCTTTTCATGATTTTTCAAAAACTCGAGAAAATCCAAATAATATCCGCGACCCTCAATGTCCTTGGCTCTTTCAAAGGCTCGGTCGGAAACGGAAAACAGGGCTAGTCCGGGGGGAAGGGCCAAGGCTTTTTGGGATCCGGTAAGCAAGACGTCGATTCCCAGATCATCCTTGTCGATTGGTACCACGGAAAAGGAACTTACGGTATCGACCACTGAGAGTACCTCGGGGTATTTGCCCAAGACCTGCATGATTTCCGCCAGAGGATTCATCATGCCGCATGAGGTTTCGTTGTGTACGAGGGTGACGAGATCGTATTCTCCGGAGGACAGGCGGGCATCCAATTCCGTAGGATCGATGTGTTGTCCCCATTCGACGCTGTAGCCATCGGCCTCTTTGCCGCATCTTTTCGCGACGTCCAGCCATTTGTCCGAAAAGGCCCCGCACATGCAGCAAAGCGTCTTTTTCTGGGAAAGATTGCGGACTGCTCCTTCCATGACCCCCCAAGCGCTGGAGGTAGATAAAAAAACCGGGTCGTGGGTACGAAAGAGCTTTTGCAGCAAGGGTTGGCATTGATTGTACAAGTCGACGAAGTCCTGGCTTCTGTGCCCCATGACTGGCGTCTTGAGCGCTTCGTAAGCCCCATCCGAAACTTGAACGGGACCGGGAATGTGTAGTTTGTAATCAATCATTTTCGTTTTGAGAGAGTAAGGGTATGTTTTCGTGAGACAAATTTCGGTTTCCGACGAGGACTAGTTTGGGTTCCCAAACGGCGGCTTCCTCTGGGGCCAGGGAAACAAAGGAAAGGATTACCAAGAGGTCTCCGGGTTTGCCCTTGTGGGCAGCGGCTCCGTTCAAGGCGATCTCACCGGATCCGGAAGGCGCGGGTATGCAGTAGGTTTCAAATCGTTCTCCGTTGGTAATGTTTCCCACCAAGATTTTTTCATGATGAAGAAAGCCGGCGGCTTTCATCAAATCCCTGTCTATGGACAGGCTTCCGGAATAATCGGGAGAAACCGAGGTAACGGTGGCTCGGTGAAGCTTTGATTTCAATAAGGTGATTTGCATCTAAGATTTACAAGGAACTAGACATCAAAGCTTTCTTGAAGCTAAAGTCAACAGATCAAAGAGGGAAAGGTTGATTCGGGTTGAAAGAATATGGGTATTCGTTAGGGAATGGTAGGTTGTGCAAAATCAAAAACAAAGTTGGAACCGTAGGGTTTTAAGTAATTTCGAAGCTTTTGTGGAGGCGGTTATTTACGACAGGGATCTGTCCATATCGGCCCGTTTGTTCGGTTTGTTCCTACATCCGTTTTCTTGTTTGTTTTCATTGATCGTCAGAACACGAGTATTTCTATACGCCAAAAGGATTATTTTCAAAGACGAGTTGCTCGATTGCATCGTTTTGGTAGTGGGGAATCTCACCGTAGGAGGAACCGGCAAGACGCCTGTTGTCGAAAGATTCGCCAAAGAACTCGTAGGGCGTGGCTTGAAAGTTGCGATTCTAAGTCGGGGTTACAAGAGCAAGCAGGACTTGGCCGAAAATAAGATCCGCAGTTTTTTTCTCCGTTCCACTACTCAGAAACCGAAGGTGGTAAGCGACGGAAACGAGCTGTTGCTGGATTCCGAAGAGGCGGGAGATGAGCCGTTCATGCTTGCTAGAAATCTTCCCGGGGTCGTCGTGATAACGGGTAGGGATCGGGTGGCTTCCGGGCATTTTGCAATCAAGGAATTCAAGGCGGACGTCTTGATTCTGGACGACGGCTTTCAGTATCTTCCGATTCGGGCGAAAATGAACCTTTTGCTGGTGGATCAGACCAATCCATTTGGAAATCGCCGTTTGTTGCCTAGGGGCATCCTTCGAGAACCAATCAGTCAACTCAAGCGGGCAAGCTACGTATTTATCACCAAATCCGAGGTCGATCCTGATTTGCGCTTACTTGAAACCATTCGCAAACACAACAAGACGGCCGAAATCATTCGCTGCGTTCATCGCCCAAAATTCATTCGGGAGGTTAACGGCGATGCTGAAAAAGAGCTTACTTTTTTGTACGAATCGTTCGTCGGTGTCTTTTGCGGAATTGCTTCCCCACGAGGATTCGAACAAATCATTGATCGAATGTCCGGAGAATTGCGCTTTCGCAAAAGATTTCTGGATCATCACAAATACGAGGAGAGGGAATTGGATCGAATGTTTCAGCGTGCCAAAAACAGCGGAGCCGACCTAATGGTGACCACTGAAAAGGATGCGGTTCGCATTCCCGCTTCCTACAAGCCCATCATCCCGCTTTACTACGTCAGGATGGAGATAGAAATCGTGGAAGGATTTGAAGATTTTCAAGAAGCCGTGGAGGGCATTTGCTTTCCTACCAGTAAGAGAATCAAGCCCAAGTTTCCGTCGTCGTCTTATTGAAAATGCTCATCAAATCCCTGATTCGCTGAAACGAGGGCTTCCATGCATTCAATCTTAGCCGCCGGTCGGATTCCATGTCCAAGATTGAGAACGTGGGCCTTGTCTCCTTTCATCTTACGAAGAAGTTCGTGGGTCTCCCTTCTTACCTGCGAAGGATTTGTCTCCAAAAGCTCGGGTCGCAGATTGCCTTGAAGGGCAAAGGGTTGCGGGAGAATACTCCTCGTTTTGCCTAAGTCTGCCTTTTCGTCAATGCTCAGAGCGTCGGCTCCTGACTCGGCCAAGAGTCCTATGCGGTCTTGCGGGCTTTTGGCGTAGAGAATGACGGATCCCTTTTCATTGCCCTCCCGGATTACCTGATGAATCCATTTCAGTGACCACTCCCAAGCCTTGTCCTCCGGACAAAGAGAATGCCAACTGTCGAAAATTTGCAATGCGTCGACTCCAGCCTCAAACTGCATCCTGAGGTAACCGGCTAGGGTATTGGTGATCTTTTCCATCAAACTTCCAAACAAGACGGGCTGCTCCTTTGCCAAGGCGAGGGTTTTGGGGAAACCGTCGGAAGAACCTCCGTCCACCATGTAGCAGGCTAGAGTCCACGGAGATCCGCAAAATCCCAAAAGGGCTTTGCTCTGCCCAAGCCGCGCGCGAAGAATTCTCAAGGACTGCTCCACGTATTGCAGTCGGTTTTTGGCTTCAATTTCCCGAATGCGGTCGAAGTCCTTCTGGGAAGCGAGCGAAAATTCCATTTCTATCCCGCCTTTTTCCCGAAACCGATAAGCTTGTCCCATGGCTTCGGGGATAACGAGGATGTCGCTGAAGAGAATTGCCGCATCCAAATCGAACCTGGCAAGGGGTTGTAGGGTGACTTCTACGGCCAATTCCGGAGTCTTTACCATCGTCAGAAAATCGTATTGCTCCTTCAATGCCCGATACTCCGGCAAATATCTCCCCGCTTGTCTCATTACCCAGAGCGGAGGACGTCCGGCGTTCTCGCCCTTTAGGGCAAGCCTGAATCTCTCCCTGTCAGTCTTTGGTTTCGGCATTTTCCTTTAACCAATCACGGGGTCTGAGAAAGTCTTTGTAAAGCGTCTCTTCGGCAGAACCCCGCTTGGGACTCCATTGGTAAATCCATTCGGCGCTGGGGGGCATGGACATGAGGATGGATTCCGTTCTTCCATTCGACTGCAGACCGAAGTGCGTGCCCCGGTCGTAGACTAGATTAAATTCCACATATCTTCCCCTGCGGTAGTTTTGAAAAGACTTTTGTTCCTTGGTGAACTTTTGGGATCTCCGCTTGGCGGCAATTTCAAAGTAGGAATCGCCGAAAGTATTTCCGACCGACTTTGCAAAATTGAGGGAGTCCTCGAATCCGCCTTGGTCGAAGTCGTCGAAAAAGATACCTCCCACGCCCCTCGTCTCGTTTCGGTGAGGAAGGAAAAAATAATCGTCGCACCATTTTTTGAATTTTGGATAAAGTCCAAGACCAAACGGATCGCATGCTTCCTTGGCTTTCTGGTGCCAAAAAACCACGTCCTCAAGCACTGGATAATAAGGCGTCAGATCAAAGCCTCCTCCAAACCACCAGACCTTGGAAGCCTTGTGGGGAGATGCCTCAAAGTATCTGATGTTGGCATGGGCGGTTGGAACGTGGG
>JAYOEB010000057.1:0-6738 GCA_038116775.1 Opitutia bacterium
CGTATTGGGAGAACAAAAGAGCAGGCAGAAGGAGGAGTGCCGGGAGATTGACGACAAATTTCTTAGGCATGATCAAAGTTTAGGGTGAAAAACTGAATCCCTTATGGAAAAAGGATTTCGCGGTTAAGCAACACAAAAAAAAAATCTTTGGACCTAGGCTTTTTTTTGGTGTCTGGCAAGGGTTCTCTTGAAGTAGAAAAAGAGAATGTGAAAAGCTAAAAAATAAAGAACATTAACTATGATTCCGCCTAAAAAAGCAGTCCGCAGTCCATGCTCCTGCTGAGCTGCCCGACGATAAGCGGACAAGTTTGCCTTCCTGATTTGTTCCTTGGACAGAGGCAAGCGAGCATCGTAGGCTTCCGGGGGCAATCCCTTGGAACGAATGGAATCGGGAACGGAAGGTTCCCTCCCCAGGATTATTTCCGAATAGACTCTTTTGGGCATTCCCAGAATGGGCCCCACCTTGATAGCCCTGTAGAAGGTAAGTTGGATGATGACCGCAGTCATCACCAAAAGGCCTTGAGAGACGATCCATATTTTGGTCTTTAGACTCATGCTTGGTTTGGCGTTATATCGTAACGTGAATTCTTTGTATCTCAAAAGAGATTTTCTCCAAGTTAAATTCACTGTTGCCAAGCCTGAAAGTTTCGAAAAGAAAGAACTGCGGTAGATGAGGATTATTCTGTTATTTTCGCTTTTGGCGCTTGCCGGCCCGCCCATGGGGGCATCCCAAACACATGTGGTCCAAAAGAACGAGACCCTTGGTGGGATCGCTCAAAAGTACGGGGTTTCCGCCAGCGCCCTGCAGGCCATCAATGGGATTCACAACCCAAACCTTCTGTTCGTGGGTAAAAAATTGAAGATTCCCGGGAGCGGAACTTCCGAGATAACCTACGTGGTCAAAAAAGGGGATAGTCTGGGCAGCATCGCCTCGAGGTTTAAGGTCAAGCTCTCGACCCTGGCGCTTCTCAATAGGATCGATCGGCCCGATCTCATAAGAGTCGGTCAGAAAATCATCATTCCCGTAAAAGGTTCCTCCGTTTCGGTCCCTTCCCCTCTTCTACCCCAGACTGTCCTCAAGTCACTCGATGCCATCAGACCTCACTCCGGCAAATGGAAACGAATCGTTATTCATCACTCCGCCACTCCGGTGGACGATGCGATGAACATGCACCGGGTTCACAAGGCGAGGGGAATGAAAAACGGCCTGGCCTATCATTTCGTCATCTCCAACGGATCCAGAAAAGCCTACGACGGGGAAATCTTCATAGGAGGTCGTTGGAAGGGTCAATTGGACGGAGGTCACATGAAGAAAAGCGCTTGGAACAACAGCAGCATTGGCATTTGCCTGATTGGAAACTTCGAAGTGCGAAGTCCAAGCACAAAACAAATGAACGCATTGGAGGGACTGTGCGAATATTTGCTTAGGAAATGCCGGATTCCAAAATCCGAAATCACCACCCACAAGATTCTGCACAAAAATCATACCGTTTGTCCCGGAAAGTATTTTTCCCTACCCACTTTCCTCAAGAGAATCCCCACCTAACTTGGACCGATTCCATCCGGATCCGGGCTTAACAGCACCTTGCCCATTCTCGATTCCCGATTCCGCGAAATCGCCTCCGCAAAATCCTCCATCGAGAAGACCCGGTCAATCGAATGCCTTACCTCTTTCAAGGCAAGTGGCTGAAGAACTTGTTCCACCGCATTTCGCAAACCGGCGGGCGACTGTCTCCGCTTCCATCGATCCAGCCAAAACCCGACGAATCGAAGGTCATCGAAAATCAATTCTCTGGTTGGAAATCTGATTTGAGCCCCGTCCATGGCTCCGAAAGTCAGATGGACCCCTGATGAACGCAGGGTTTTGGCTAATCTCAAGGCGCTTCTTCCGCCCACTGAATTCAAGGCCATGGCGAAATTTTTTCCCTCGGTAAAATCCCGCGCCCGCTCCACGACCTCCTCGTCGTCCAGCCACACCTCTTCGGCTCCCCACTGCTTCAAGCGTTGCAAGGTATCTTTGCTTCGAACCAGGCTGACGCAACGGATCCCCAGCCTCTTGCAAAATTGGACGACCGATTGGCCAACCGCGGAATTCCCCGCATTCTGAATGATGCAGTCCCCTTCTCTCAAATATTCGAAATCATGCAAAAGGCGCCACGCGGTGAGCGGATTGAGGACGGCTACCGCAAGTTGATCCGCGGGAACCAGCGAAGGCAGGAGCAAAAGCTCTTCTGCGGAAGACAACGCAAACTCACGCCAGGTCCCGGAAGCTTCCGGCATGGCGACCAGCTTTCCTTCGATTTTCGTATCCACTCCTCTTCCGGCTTCCACCACCTTTCCTACCCCTTCGCGACCCCCTGTTGCCGGCAGTTCGCGCAAGAGACCGTATGATCCTTGGATCAGTCCGAAATCGGAGGGATGAACCGCAGAGGCCAGCATCCGGATCAGAACCTCTCCCTCTCCCGGTCTTGGGAAATCCACTTCCTCAAGACGCAAGACTTCTTCGGGCCTGCCGAACTGATGGTATCGTATGGCTCGGTTTTTCATCTCTCTGCCTCTCAAGGCTGTTGTAGAAGAATTTTGCTTGGAGGGGAAATCCACTTGTTCGCCACCATCCAATCGGCGACCCGAGCGGGCCAATGGGATACGGGGTTTTTGGACATGCGAATTCCGTAGCCGTGGCCTCCATAAGGGAAGACATGCAGTTCGTTCCCTAAAACCCCAGCCTTTTCCAGTGCCAAATAGGCAAGCGCGCTCCCCTCGGCCGGAACCTGATCGTCACCGGTATGGGCGAAAAAGCAAGGAGGAGTGCGCGCGGTGATGCGAACTTCCGGAAACAACTTCTCGGGCTTCGCCCGGTCAACCAAATAAGCGGGATAAATCAAGACTCCGAAGTCAGGGCGACAACTGAATTCATCCGCCTCATCGATTTTAGGGTAAGTCCTTTCATCGAAATGGGTGAGCGCCATCATTGCCAAATTTCCGCCGGCTGAAAAGCCGAGGATACCCACTTTCCCGGAATCGATTTTCCATTTTTCGGCGTTTCGTCGAATGAGTCCGAGGGCTCGCTGGGCGTCCTGCAGGGGGGCTTCGTGCTTGGGGCGCCCCGGACGCCTGGGAACGCGATACTTCAAGAGGATTCCAGTGACTCCGATTTCATTAAGCCAGCGGCAAACCTCCGTGCCTTCGTGTTCGTAAGCCAGAACGTTGTATGCTCCGCCCGGACAAACCAAGACTGCGGGAATACGAGCAGCTTCAGTTTTGGCGGGGAAAACGCTGATCATGGGCCGGCTGACGTTTTCCAGTCGAAGCACCGAATTCTGACCTGGCAGCGGAGCTTTCGATGATTCGGGGGGGATTTGCAGTTCCAGGTCACCGGGAGAAATCGAGGGCCACAAGCATAGACTCTCCATGGCGGTTTCACCAAAGAACGAATTCGCCAAAAGTAAGAGAGACACCGGAATCAATGCGGATTTCATTCGCCTACTTCTTCCAAACTTACCGGTTCTTGCAAAGCAAAAATAAACCAGAACCGTCTTTTGTGTTCGCCACTGCAAAGATCTTCCGCAAAGAAGAAGCCATGAAAGTTACCTGGCTGATCTTTCCCTTTCTAGCGGGTTCCCTGCTTTCCGAAAGCGAAAAGCGGTTGATTTCGGCTCTCGTCGCCATTGACGCCCACGGCCAGGGCAATCCCGAAGCGGTTCAATCCTTCAAACAGGTGGACCTCTTGGGGCCAGAATCCGTCCACTCCCTGCTCCTAGCGATGAATCGGGCCAATCCGGTTGCAGACAATTGGATCATCGCTGCGATTGAGCAAATCCTGGCATCTTCGGAGCCTGCCTTGTTTCCCGCCGAAAAAATCAAAAGTTTCTTGCTTGATTCATCCAACGCCGGCAGTTCCAGAAGAATCGCCTTCGAGCTCTTGCAAACCCATCGACCGGAACAGACGGTTTCGTTGATACCTCATTTTTTGAACGATCCCGAACCCAGCTTGAGAAGAGAAGCCGTCGCCGAAATTCTCGCCGAGGCAAATTCCGAGAGAAATCAGACTTTGGCCATCCAAGGCTTTCAGAAAGCCTTGCGTCATGCCCGAGAGGCAGAACAAATCAGGAACGCCGCGGATTCCCTGAAAAAACGAGGTCAATCCGTTGATCTGGTTGAAAGGATGGGGTTCATAACGGATTGGCAGGCCCTCGGCCCCTTCGACAATTCGGAGAGAAGTGGCTTTGCCGAACCTTATCCCCCGGAATCGGAGATCTCGGTCCAAAAATCATACGAGGGAAAGAATGGATTGGTTCAGTGGAGTTCCCTCTCCACTACGGATCCCTTGGGAAAACTAGATCTCAATGAGAAATACGGTGAGATCAAAGAG
Organism: Opitutia bacterium; assembly: GCA_038116775.1. Lineage (GTDB taxonomy): Bacteria > Verrucomicrobiota > Verrucomicrobiia > Opitutales > Seribacteraceae > Seribacter. The sequence goes on from JAYOEB010000057.1 coordinate 4,373, forward strand.
GCTCTTGCTTATGCCAAGACCATTTTTTTGGCGGATGAGGACCAAAAGGTCCAATTTCGACTGGGATCCAAAAACGCCTGGAAAATATGGGTTAACGGGGAACTTCTCTTTGGTCGCGATGAGTATCACCGTGGAGGGACCCGGGTCGATCAATTCGTCCTCGATGGTCACTTGCAAAAGGGAAGGAATGAAATTTTAGTCAAAGTCCTGCAAAACGAACAAACCCAACCATGGACCAAACAATGGGAGTTTTGCCTCCGCGTCACCGATCCCACCGGCAAACCGGTCAAAGAATCCAGGTGAAGAAAGAAAAGTCCAAACCAAGCGATTCATGAAATCTTTCTTTGTCGGCATCTCGATTTTTTTTCTTTCCCTGAATCTTCAGGCCGACTGGCCCACTTTTCGGGGTCCGCAGGGAAATGGCTTCAGTCCTTCGGAAAGTCCGGCCATTCTTTCCGCCGATGGAGCCAAAAGTTGGAAAACTTCGTTGCCCGGCCGCGGACTTTCGAGTCCGATCGTCATGGAAGATAAAATTTTCCTTACGGCATCCAGTGGTTCCGAACAAAGGAACCTTCACGTCCTTGCCTTTGATTCGTCCGACGGTCAAAGACTTTGGGAAAGAAAATTCAAGGCAACCGGAAGAACCATTTGCCATGAAAAGACCTGTGTCGCCGCTTCCACCATGGCTAGCGACGGCCGAGTCCTGATTTCCCAATTTTCATCGAACGACGTCTTTTGCCTGGATCTGTCGGGAAACCTGCGCTGGCTTCGGGGATTGACCTACGACCACCCTAATTTGGCCAATGGACTCGGCATGTCGTCCTCTCCCCTAATCGTTGGCGGGGCGGCCATCATTCAAGTTGAAAACGACGCCGATTCCTTTTCCTTTGCCCTGAGTCTTTCCGATGGCTCCACTCTCTGGAAAAAGGAGAGGCCCCGCGGAGCGAATTGGACCTCGCCGATCGTCATGGGGAGTAAGGGACGGGAAATCGTGGGTCTGCAATCCAAGGAAGGACTGGTGGCGGTGGAACCAAGTTCCGGAAAGAACCTCTGGTCCTACACGGACGGAGCCGCGACCATTCCCTCCAGCGCTTGGAGCGAAGAAAGAATCGTCTTGATTCCCTCCAACGGCATCACCGCCCTGCAACTCGATGAGACTTTGCGGCGTTTTGATTTCCTTTGGAGAGAAAACAAGCTCAAGCCAGGCACCGGAAGTCCGGCCGTTCGGGATGGAAAACTCTTCGTCGTCAACAACGCCAACGTCTTGAGCTGCGCCTCCGTAAAGACCGGAGAAATCGATTGGAGACTCAGAATCAAAGGTCCAGTCAGCAGTTCTCCGGTAATCGGAGGAAACCATCTCTACTTATTCAGTGAGACCGGTCTTTGCCAGATCATCGACCTCAGCGAGAAATCTCCCCAAATCGTTCACTCGATTGAACTGGACGAAACCATCCTCTGCACGCCTGCCGTCAACCCTGAGGGAATCTTCGTCCGTTCGGACCACGCTCTCTTCAAACTGTCGGATTAAAGCTTCGAGGAGATTCAATGGGTTATCAGCACCCCCTCCAAGCGGTTTTCGAGAAACTCAATCCTCTCCTTTGAAATTCCACTTTCCCACAAATGAAGGCTTTGCAGAGCAGGCAAATCCAAAAGCGGCTTGATCCCAAGATCGGTAACTTTGGTTTGGACCAAATTCAAACTCCGCAGGTTCTTCAAGCCACCCAAGGACCGAAGCCCGAGATCATCGATGGAACTTTGTCTCAAATTCAAGGAAACGAGTCGCGGAAATTCGCCCAGCATGCCCCAAGTCTCAACCTCCAAATTCGCCCCTCGCAGGTCAAGCTTGGCAAGATGATTCCGCAACGGCAGAAGGGTTCTCATGCTTTCGTCGCCGCATTCTCCGGAAACCGCTCTTGCCTCCAAAAGCGGACTCGAAATTCCAATCGGGCGTATCAGCAGCCCCGTTTCCGCACCTATGCGCCCCGTCAAATCATCCGGCAAGGGGCTCAAGCCGCCGCTTAACTTTTGGTAAAAGAGAAGATGGGCAGGAAGGTACTGATCTTCCGAACTTCGTTTGTCGGCAACATCCCTTACTCCATCGACCGCTCCGACCCAAGTTCCAAAGTCACCCCCCTGGGCAATCCATTTGCGAATTTTTTCCTTTTCATCCAAGCTCAGAGGATCTCCCTTCGGAGGCATGCGCTCATCGTCGTCCTGGGGAAGCGCAACCCTGTTGTACAGGGAACTCTGACTGGGATGATCCACTTTCAGGACCGGACCGTCATCACCACCGCGCATGATGTGGGCGGCTCCGTCCAATCTCAATCCGGCCTTTGGGCTTTTGAGTCTTCCCCCCTGCTCATGAG
>JAYOEB010000057.1:6748-13625 GCA_038116775.1 Opitutia bacterium
CATGAGGGGCCTGATGGCATTCGATGCATCTTTCCTTGAGAATGGGCCATACTTCGTTTTCAAAATCAACCACCGCCATGGCGGATGAAAGGCAGAGGAAAACCGCCTGCAGAGCGAAGACATCTGATCTTGTCAGTTTGCGCATGCACATCTCTAAACTCAAAAGTTTCATAAGATCGAGCACTATGAACCGAATAATTCCAGAAAAGTTTTCAAAGAGTGGCTCTTTTCGATTGGAAAAAATTTGGGACTCGATTGTCTAAGGTTGAATGCAACCATTTTCCATCACTTGGTTCCCCCTCTCCTCCAAACCGTCGAACAAGAAGGAGGCCAGTCCTTGCTTCCTTACTCGGCGGATAGGGACTCGATTCTAATCCGCAACCCCTTGGAAACGCAATACCTGCCTCTTTTACTGGGTCTGATCGCGGGTCTCTTGCATGCCGGAAGTTCCGTTCTTTGCAAAAAAGGCCTGGAAGAGGGTGCAGGAGCCATTCGTTCGCTGATTTACGCCAATATCCTCATGTCCCTTTGCTTCCTCCCCTATCCTTTCATTTCCAGTCAAGAGGTCGTCATCGGAGATCTCCAAGCCGGAGTATCCCTAGGTCTTCTGTTCTTTCTCGGACAATTTTTCTGCTTCCTTGCCCTGAAGAGCGGAGAAGCCAGCATGATATCCCCAGTCATGGGGTCAAAACCCATGTTCGTCGCTTTCTTCCTCTTCCTGCACGGACTTTCCGAGAATGAAATCGTTTGGCAAACCTGGCTGGCCAGCGTCTTGGCCGCCTTGGCCGTGGCCCTGGTTTGCTGGCCTACCAAGGATTCGAGACTTTCATGGATTGGTCTTGTTCTGGCCATCGCCTCAGCCGCAACCTTTGGACTTCTTGATTCCTTGGTTCCCTACTTCACGCACCAGTCCTCCCCCCTCAACGTTCTCTTTTTTATCTTTGGCTCCGTGGGCATTTTCTCCCTTTTCCTGATTCCCTTCGCCGAAGGACGATTTCTCGGATTTCGGAAGAAAACCGATTCCTGGATGTGGGCTTCCGCCCTTCTCATGGCTGGGCAAGCGGTCTTCATGTCCATGGCCATCGGCTTGTACCACGTTCCGACCGAGGCCAACGTCTTCTATTCCTGCCGTGGTCTATGGACGGTTCTCATCATTGCCTGGCTGGGAAAGAAAATGAAGATAGATGAAAGCCGTTCCTCGAAAACTACCCTTATCAAGAGAGGCGTCGGGGCGTTTCTGATGATTTTGGGAATCTGGCTTTGCGGTTAGTCTTCCCCTGCGCTTTTCCTTTCCCTAAAGGTTCGGACCCTACGCTCCAGAACGTCGATGATCTTCGGATGCATGCCCAAAAGCTCGGTTCGAACCACTTTGCCTGCGAAGGACGAACAGATTTTCTCCAAGTCCCCCCGCTTCCCTGCATGACGACCGGGGGAGAGAAACAGTTGGGCCACCACCACTTCCTCTCGTCCTGAGGCATCTAGCTTTTGCAAAAGGTCCTCCAACAAGGGATCGTTGAAGTCAAATTCCGGCCCATCCCTTCTTTCCATGCAACAAGTTGAAAACCCACGGATCGAGGAGCCAAGCATTTCCTGCAACTGTCGGCCAACTTCTTCCCTGACCGCATTGACTGATTTGAGCGGAGTGCCGTGGTCGACCAAGGCGACGAACGGGCGATCCATCCCGAATTCATCAATGCAGGCCGTGGTGTTTTCAAAGAGAGCCAAGGCAATGGCATTGTCTCCCTCATGATGCAGGCAGTCCAGAATTTCGAAGGATCTGCCCGGAGAATCTTTTTTCCATGCATGCAAGTGCCGGGGCAGCCAATCGGTAATGGCTCGGCTTGGACCGAAAAACATCGGCACCACGACGATCCGCTCCCATGATTTCGGTTCTTCGGATCCGAGAAGAGATTCCATGCTTTCGGCGGGAATGCCATTCAATTCCAAAGAATCGATCTTATGTGAGTGCATCAAACCGACTGGACGAATCACAAAACCGAGTCGTTCCGTCAAAGATTCAGCGGTTGACCTGAGGCTTAGGGTAGCGGCGGGATTCAGCGATCCGTTGTCGACCAAGAAATATTTTGTATCCTTCACTTGATTTTTCCCATTGACGAACTGTCCCGCGTGCGCAAGAAAATTATCAAGGAATGGATCAAATATGGGAAATTTGATCAAACAATCAAAATCAGCGGGAAATTAGTTATGAAAAATTGGATGTGGATGACTTCAGTCGCTTTGGCGGTATTCTTTTCGGCTTGCTCCAAAAGTACGGGACCTTCTCCCGAAGACACGGCCCTGATCAAAGGTACGGATCGGGGCACTTATGTGGGATCTCTGGATGACGAGGAATCGGATGGCAACGAATTGTCTCCTTTGGGAGCGACGATTTCCGGGCTCGACGGCTCCACCGACCTTCTTCCCCAAGACGCCGCTTGGTCCGACCCTGATGCCTTGGCTAACGCCGAAGCCCTATTCGAACCGATTTACTTTGGCTTCGACCAATATGCGATTGGACCGGACGAAAGAATCAAGCTTCAGGACGTGGCTTCCTTCTTATCGGATAACCCGGAAGCCCGGATCCTGATCGAGGGCTACTGCGACTGGAAGGGAACTCCTGCTTACAACAAGTCCCTCGGGGACCGAAGAGCCTCCAGCGTCCGCGATTATCTGGTTGATCTGGGAATTCCTCCCGCAAGAATCGAAATTCTTTCCATGGGAGACGAGAAAGCCACGCCCAACGCCGATCCCACCACTGCCGGACTCGAACGCAAGGCCCAATTCCTCGTTCTTCGGGATTCTTGATGAAAGGCAGTCGCTTCATTCGTTTTTGCTTCGCCCAGCTTGTTTGCTTTTTCGGATCCAGCTCCCAAAAATCGGATCCCGAATCCACTCTCAACCGCGGAGGCAATGCCTCCGGCAACCTTGGCCAAGGTTTGAATCAGGGAGATGACTTATCCCTGGCGGGATCTGCTCTGGACGGCAACCTATTGACCAACGACGAGCTACTTGCTCCTCGTGACCCCGGACTCGACGCCTTTGGGGATCCTCTCAATGTCATTCGTCCCTTCGATCCGGTTTACTTTGGCTTCGATCAATATAATATTGCGTCTTCGGAACGACAGAAGCTTGTGGAAATTGCAAGTTTTCTTCAAACCAATCCTCGTGCCCGCCTCCTCATCGAAGGGTATTGCGATTGGAAGGGAACCCCAGCCTACAACAAAGCTTTGGGCGACAGACGGGCCACTACGGTTCGAGACTATCTGGTGGAACTCGGGGCCGATGCTCAAAGAATAGAGACCGTGTCCATCGGGGATGAAACCGCCATTCCCAACGCCGGCGGCGAACAGGCCAAGCTCGACAGGAGGGCATCCTTCGTCGTCACCAAAGGCGAATAAATCTACAAATCCCTTAGGATCTTCTTCATCAGCTCATTGTTGCGCGCCATCACTATGAGTTGAGAGCAAAACAGCGAGTGCAACTCCATTCCCAGGACTAGGAGAATGACCAGCGTTCCAATCAAAAATTGTTCCAAGGCCAAAAGGAAGAGCCCAACGACAAACACTACCCACACCAAGCCAAGTTTGCTCCAGTTTCCAAGGTAAGCATGGTGCAATCCAACTGGAAGCGACCAAGCCAAAGCAGCGAATGAGTCCGGATCCTTTAGTTTTTCCGTGCAAAGCTCATAGAACCTCTTGCGTTTCAAATCGTCCGACTGACGAACCTGTTCACGAATCGATTCCTCCTCCCTTCTTAACGTCCACTCATCCATCATGATGAACTCAGGGGACCGGATCTCGTTTTTTTTGAACCAAGTCCCTTTCGTTGCAATTTCGAACTCTTGATAGGGTAAGAAACAAGGCTTTGAAGAAGCCATGCTTGTTGAAAGCCTGCTCCGCAAATTTCGAGCAGGAGGGTTGAAAGTTACAATCAATCCGGATGCTCTTTCGAAAGTTCGAATGCCTGTAATGATCAATTGCCCTTAAGCAAAGCTTGGAAGCAAGATTCACGTCTGATCCGCTACCTCGCAAAAGTCATGACGACCGCCTCTCGCTTCCAAAAAAGCCAGAATCTTTTGTTTTCGACTACTTGGAAAACAAGTTGCCAACCTTCGGCCGCGTGCTGATTGATCACCGATTCCATTTTTTTCACAGGTATCGAAGAGGCTCCCAACAAAATGGTTCCGCAGCCACCTTCCGCGACCCATTCGACTTTATATTCTCTGAATTTTCCAACATTCGATCCGGAATTTGAAGGGTTTTGCTGGGTAATGAGGTTTTTTTGTGAAAAGGGAGATTGGTTGTACCTATGATTTCACCCGTCTCGGGATCCTTGAGGACTCTTTCTTTCAAAGGAGCGAAAAACTAGGACAAAGACGCAAAGAAGACAACTCGCATTTATTGGGTTTGCTAGACCAACTTCGACAAAAACTTGGCAAACGCATCGATTGCCTTGGTGAAAATGCCCAGATGAAAGCTTTCATCCGGCGCATGGAGGTTGTCCTCGTTGGTAAACAGACCAAGCATCAAGGCATCGAGTCCGGCGACTTCCTTGAGGTCGCGGATAATGGGAATGCTTCCCCCTTCCCTCAAATAGAGAGGGGTCTTTCCAAAGCATTCCCGCACGCAACTTTCGGCGAGAGGAAACGCTCTTTTCATCAAAGCGCTCTCCTTGCCGGATGACCCGGGCTTGTTGGGAGGAATGACCACGTAGGGATTGCCTCCACCTTTCACTTCGACCTCCACCTTGACTGCGGAAGGAGCAAGCCCCAGGATAAAGTTTCGAACTTTTTCCGCTATGTCCTCTTCGTTCTGATCCGGAACCAGACGACAGGTAATCTTGGCAAAGGCTTCGGCGGGAATTACGGTCTTCGAACCCTGACCCTGATAACCGCCACCGACACCGTTGAATTCAAGCGTGGGGCAAAATCGAATCGCTTCCAGGGCTGAATATCCAGGAGAGGCCAAGAACTCCGGAACGCCCAGAAAACTTCGATAGGATTCATCGCTCAAGGGCAATTTCCTCAATTCCTCCCTTTCCCAATCTTCGGGCGACCGTACCGCATCGTAGAAACCAGGAACCAGGACTTTTCCGAATTCGTCGTGCAAAGCCCCACAAATTTTCATCAAAGCCTGCAGCGGGTTCAGTACGGCTCCCCCATGCACGCCCGAATGCAAATCCTGCTTCGGACCGGTGACTTTCACTTCCAATGCGGTCAATCCCCGCAATCCAGTGGTCACCGCCAATTGATCCGGACCCGGACTGCCGGTATCGGAAACCAAGAGCAGATCACCAGCCAGCGAATCACTGTGTTTTTCCAAAAAACCACGGAAACTCGGGCTGCCGATTTCCTCTTCTCCTTCAATCAAATAAGTGAGATGCAGGGGAAGTTGGGGCATTTCCATGAGAACCCTGTATAGAGCGGCCATGTGAACGATTTGGGGACCTTTGTTGTCGGCGGCGCCACGACCGTAGAGACGACCATCGCGCTCTTCCGCCACAAAAGGATCGCTGCTCCACAAAGCGAGAGGGTCCGGAGGTTGGACGTCGTAATGTCCGTAAATCACCAATCGCGGCCAGGAAGGATCGCCACGGGTAGCCAAGATGATGGGATTGATCGGAGTTTCGATCAAGTTGACCTCAAAGCCCAATTCCCTAAGCCTGTCGGAGGCAAAGTCACGGGCTCCGGCAATGCCCTCGGCATAGCTGGAATCTGCGGAAACACTCGGAAATGAGACGTATTGCCTGAGAGCTTCCTGGGGGTTCTCTAAGATGGAATTCATGGATTGGGTGTTTCCCCTCGGGCTTTTTTGGCCTCTACGTACAGAGCGTATGCTTGATCCATGTGGGACTGCAGAAATTCGATGCGGTTGCCTGGATTGGGATGCGTCGAAAGGAACTCGGGCATCTTGCGCTTTTTGTCGTTTTGCATTTTTCCCCAAAAAGTGATCGCCGCCCGCGGGTCGTAGCCAGCCATGGCGGAATAGAAAAGGCCTCGGTGATCCGCCTCACGCTCTTGCTTTCGACTGAATGGAAGGGCCATGCCCACGGTGGTTCCAACCCCATAGGCTCCTCCCGCAATAATCCGGTCCGTCGAGCTCTTTTTGCGCATCGCCGTATCGAGAATCACTCCTCCCAAGGCGATGCCCATCGCTTGCGACATGCGCTTATTGCTATGCCGAAAAGCCACATGGGCAATCTCATGTCCAATCACTGCGGCGATTTCGTCTTCGTTTCCACCCGATAATTCAATTAATCCGCTGTTTACTCCGACTTTTCCTCCCGGCATGGCGAATGCGTTGGGCTCGCTTTTTTGAAAGACCACGAATTCCCACTCCGTACCGGGAAGATCCACTTGGGCTACGCCTGCAATCCTTTCACCAATCGTTTGGATCATGCGCTTGTGCGATGGGTTGTTCGAGAGAGCCTGCTTGCTTTTCATATTCTCAAACTGACTCTTGGAACGGCGGGCCAGGTGCTCGTCGGAGAGCATGGCCGATCCACAACCCCAAAACAGAAAGCACGAAACAAGCAGGCTACTCAAGCGGATCGTTTTTTCTGGGATCTTCATTAACCTACGACTTAGTCGGGAACCGTCACTTTTCAAAGCACAAAAGCTGCTCTCGACTAATGCTTGAAGTGTCGGGCCTTGGTGAATGCCATGGTCATTCCCCGCTCATTGGCCGCGGCAATGACTTCTTCATCACGCACGCTTCCACCCGGTTGAATCGCGGCGGTCGCTCCGGCATCAGCGGCTGCGATAAGTCCATCGGCGAAGGGAAAGAAAGCGTCGGAACAAACCGCTGCCCCCTTCAGGCTTAATTCGGCTTCCCCGGCTTTCCAAACTGCAATTCTCGAACTATCCACCCGAGACATC